>NZ_JALNTH010000011.1:0-183283 GCF_023161935.1 Pseudoalteromonas sp. 2CM28B | reverse complement strand
CTACTTCGTCAAGGGCTTTTTTGTTTTTTTACAGGTTTTTTAGTCATCTGACATCGAAAGGTTTAAAATTTCACCTGTTTTGTCATTTTTTGAGCCATTTTTTGCATCAGTTGTTTTTTGCTGATCTGATTTTTTTGCCTCGGTTGCTTTCTTTTTCTTTAAAAAAGCAAAATTCAATTTAAGTTTTATTGGTTTATTCTGCACAAAAACACGAATACATAACCAACCAATAAATAATATGACCAAATTCCCACCAATAATTAAACTAGCTATTAATCCCGTGGCCATTACTTTTGGTTTTATAACAGGCTCTGGAATATTTTCTTCCTTAATGATGCTCGCTTTTGGAATTTCTGGGATAACTTCTATCGGTCTTTCTATTTCAAATAAATAGGTTGGCAACGTAGCCATAAACTCTCTGTCATTTACTGTTGAGCCAAACACAGAAATTTCAATGTTGTAACGTCCCCATCCGTAATCTTGTAAAGCCAGTTCTCTTACTGCGGTGTTATTAGTGTCTAAGTAAAATACTTGCTCTTCATTATTGGGATAATAAATTTTCCCTTGCATGATCACGGTTTCAGGCTTTAATAACTTTTCATCAATATTTATAGTAATACGGTGATCGTCCCCCTCATCGGTTGCTTCAACTGAGGTAAAACTAAAAGGCGGCTCATGCACAACAATAGGATCTTGAACCACCCGCCTCTCTAATACATCAGTGGTAATATAAAGCTCAGGGCGCCACTCGCCAGGTGTGAAATTTAAGGTAAACTCACCCGTAAACACACCGTCTTTTGCACTTTCATCAAATCCGTAGCCATCGTCTTTAAATTCAGTAACTTGCTGTATGCCCGCTCCAAAATTTTCAAAATTTTCATTATTAGTACTCACAAAACTCACATTGAGCGATACCGCATCTTTGAAAAGATTAGCGCGAATGGGCTCGCCATCATTTAAAATCTCACCGGTTACCTTTACAGTTTCACCCTGAAAAAGAATCTTAGGGAGTGGATCAACCTTAAGAAATAGCTCACCAATTACAACAATACGGCTCTGTGGCATTATTTGGCCAATAACTTGCCATGGCCCAGGCATAGGGTTGCGAATAACCACTAGATCGTAATTTAATTCGTCGTACCAATCTAGGCTGGTGTTTCCTACCGCATTGGTTGCAAAGTATTTAGTACCATCGGGTCTAACTAAAATAACGGCAGGCGACCCAGGACGTCTAAAAAATATTAATTTTATTTCATCAATTTTGTCATCTATACGAAAACGGTTATCCAGTAACGGTATTTCATTTTGTTTACCGCTGCCTTTTAACTCTTCAACTTGTTTAACGCTGTGTGCATCGGGAATGAAGCACGCGGCGATTAAACACAGTGAAACTACTAATAGCGTTTTCATAATAGTGCCTTATTCAGCGCGCCATAAACAATGGCCGCCCTCCTTTTGTACAATGTCTAAACGTGATTGATGTGCGCTTTGCTCTGCTTCGCTTGCTGCTACAACAACCAATGGGGCTCTATCGCTGTTTAAGCGCCTAATGCCGCCCTTTTGATCTTCACTTGAGTCATCTTTATTTTGATTTAGATTTAGCTTTACTTGTCCCCCGGTCATTGCCAGGTAAACATCGGCTAAAATCTCAGAATCCAGTAAGGCGCCGTGTAACGTCCGCTTAGTGTTATCAACATCGTAGCGACGGCAAAGCGCATCCAGGTTGTTCTTTTGTCCTGGATGCAAGTCACGCGCCATTTTAAGGGTATCAAGTACCCCACAAAAACTATGGGTGTTTTGATAACCTTGATTTAATAACGCAAATTCATTATCCATATGGCCAATATCGAACGGTGCGTTATGAATAACGAGTTCTGCGCCTTTAATATAGTCAAAAAACTCTTGGGCAATATCTCGAAAAAGCGGTTTGTCACGTAAAAATTCGTTGGTAATACCGTGAACATCGATTGCTTCTTCTTCAATGCTGCGTTGTGGATTTATGTAAACGTGAAAATTATTGCCGGTTAACCGACGATTCATTAGCTCCACACAGCCTATCTCAATAATACGATGCCCTTGTTTAGGGTCGATGCCGGTGGTTTCTGTATCTAAAACTATTTGTCTGCGTGCCATATCGAATTAAGCCTGACTCTGGTATCTTTCTATAATCACTTTATTGTACATAATATCAAGGTAAAACAGTGCAAAAAACCGTAGAGATTTACACCGATGGTTCGTGTTTAGGTAATCCAGGCCCCGGTGGTTATGGTATTTTTATGATTTATGAAGCCCATGAAAAAAAATTAAGTCAAGGTTACAAACTCACAACAAACAACCGCATGGAAATGCTAGCTGCCATTGTTGCGCTAGAATCACTTAATCGTTCATGCCCTGTTACCCTGACTACCGATAGCCAATACGTGAAACAAGGCATTGAGTCGTGGATCACCAATTGGAAAAAACGCGGTTGGCAAACCTCTGCTAAAAAGCCGGTTAAAAATGTCGACTTATGGAAACGTCTCGATAAAGCCTGCGCCGAGCACGATGTTACTTGGAAATGGGTAAAAGGTCACAGTGGCCATAAATATAATGAAATTGTTGACGACCTTGCCCGTGATGCGGCCAGCGGCAACAACTTAATTGATGATGAAGGTTACCAACCGTAACCCTCAATATCGCTCTATTTTTTATTTTGCTGATAATGTTGCTTTGAGGTCTGCCTAAGCCCTACCCCTTTTATTGGCGCAAATTGTGGCCGTGCATGCCACTTAGGTTTTATTGGCGTAAGTGGCGCAACACGCTTTCGTGCCACCAGCAAATATACACTGCCCATAGGTTTTAAATATTGCTTGGTAAAGCTGCGCCAAAACGCAAACCGCGACAACCGGTTACCGCGTGCCAACGATGAATAAATAAAACGCTCATCGGCCACAATTTCAAATCCAAGTAAATTAAGCCAGTCTTTTACCCGTGCAGGGGTAAAAAAGCGCCCTGTCCACGGTAGTTTTTGACCACTAAATGGCAGTAACTGCGCCAAGCCACAAAAGCTAAACGGATTAAACCCCGTAATGGCGATATAACCGCCGGGAATAAGCGTACGATGAGCCTCACGTAATATATGATGCGGATCTGAGTGATACTCTAAACAATGGCTCATAATGCACGCATCTATACTGTGCTCATAAAAAGGCAGTTCGTCTATGTCAGCCACCACTCCGGTATAAGGGCCAGGCTCTGCAACGCATACTTGATGCTTAATGGAACTTTTGCTGGTATCTAACTCACCACTTAAATTACCCAATTTAAGCATATGATAGCCAAACATACGCGGTAGCCACGGCGACAATTTGCGTTCTATATCACAACGTAAATGATCACCATGCGGAAACTGCTGCCATGACAACGGTTTGGGTCCTTCTTGAAAACTAAAGGCTGGTTTCATTATATAAGCTCGTTATAATATTAATTAAATACCACTTTATAGAGCAACGATACATGGTGCAAGTCAAAGCAATTAAAGCCTTTTCTGATAACTACATTTGGTGCTTAACCACCGAGCATAATAACCAAGCGTGGGTGGTTGACCCTGGCCAATCAGAGCCGGTCACTGAGCATTTAGCACAGTATAATTTAACCCTAGGCGGTATTTTAATAACGCATCATCATTATGATCACACTGATGGCGTTGCCCAATTAGTAAAACAGTATCCAAACGTTGAGGTTTACGGCCCAAGTAACAGTCCATTTAAAGGAATTACACGCCCTTTAAATGAAGACCAAACGATTACCGTTTTAGGCACCTCATTTAATATTATCACCACGCCTGGCCACACACTCGATCATATTTGTTATGTTAATGATGCACTTGCCTTTACTGGCGACACATTATTTAGCGGTGGTTGTGGGCGCTTATTTGAAGGCACTCCAGAACAAATGTGGCATTCATTTAATAAACTTAGTGCACTACCGAGTGATTGCAAAGTGTATTGCACTCATGAATACACCCAGGCGAATTTGGCGTTTGCAAAAGCGGTTGAGCCACGAAACCCCGAGTTACTCGCTTACAGCCAGCAAGTGGATGAATTGCGTAATAAAGATGAAATAACGTTGCCAAGTACCATAGGCCATGAGCTGAAAATTAATCCTTTTATGCGTAGCAATTTGCCAAACATTACAGAATTAATACCAAAAAAATATTGTTTAGTTACAAAAAGCAATGAACCTTGGGAAAACTTTGCTAGTCTGAGAAAATTCAAAGATCATTTTTAATTAGGGCCTGTTGCTCTGTTAAGGTTAAATGTGTCTTAATAACAAGAATAAAAAACGATTAGTTAATAAACAACAAGTTAACATTTTCTAATCACATTTGTTTGGAACTTTTAACGGTCATAAGTGGCAATGTTGACTCATTATGGGTAGTATTCGCCGAGTTTTTTTACCCTATGTATTGGTATTTATGAATAAATCTCCTCTTTTATTGGTCTTAGCGATGGCGCTAAGCGGCTGTCAAACTCTGACAACGTTAAACACAGATTCACAAAATCAGGCACAAGACCAACTTGAAGGCGCAAGCCCAAACGATATTAACACGGCGCTGATGATGAACGCGCAATATCAACAAGTGAACGATATCGAAGAGGAAGCCCCTGTGTTTGACGATGTTTGGGAGCGTATTCGTTACCAATTATCTATCGATATTCCCCAAAATCGCCCAGTGGTCGCTGAACGTAACTATTATGCGCGCCATCAAGCATACTTAGATCGTATCTCTAAACGTGCTGAGCCGTATTTGCACTTTATTGTTGAAGAAATTGAAAAGCGTGAAATGCCAATCGAAATTGCACTTTTACCTATAGTAGAAAGTGCTTTTGACCCTTATGGCTACTCGCATCGCACCGCATCGGGTATTTGGCAATTTATGCCAGCAACCGGCGAGCGTTTTGATTTAAAACAAAACTGGTGGTATGACGGGCGTCGCGACATTGTGCAATCAACTCGCGCAGCGCTTGATTATCTCTCATACTTACACAAAACCCTTGAGGGTGACTGGCTGAACGCAATTGCAGCTTATAACTCAGGTGAAGGCCGCTTACTGCGTGCGATTAAAAAGAATCGTAAAAAGCATTTACCTACCGATTTTTGGTCACTTGATTTACCTCGTGAAACCACTGCCTACGTGCCTAAATTATTAGCATTAGCCGATTTATTAAAGCGCGCTGATGATTTTAATGTGTCATGGAAGCCTATTATTAACGCGCAAGTGGTTGAAGTGGTCAATATTGAGTCACAAATTGATTTAGCGCTGGCAGCCGACATGGCTGACATGACCCTCACCGAGCTATACAGACTAAACCCTGGATTTAACCGCTGGGCAACAGACCCTGATGGTCCACACTTTTTATTAATACCCACCGATAAAGTAGAGCAATTTACAGAAAAATTGGCTGCAACTGACATTAAAAGTCGTCTTCGCTGGCAACAATACAAAGTTAAAAAAGGTGATAGCCTGTCGGTAATTGCCAGTAAATTTGCCACTAGCACCAATGCAATAAAGTCATTAAATAAGCTTAATTCAAACGTAATTCGTGTTGGCCAACAAATTTTAGTGCCGCTAACAGATGGTAAAATTAACAGTGAACATTTACCTCAGCAAGTACGAGCGGCCGCTAATAAAAGTTTGCGTACTAAGCTCTCACACACGGTAAAAAGTGGCGACACATTGTGGGACATAAGCCGCGAATACGATGTCACTATGGGTGAATTAGCTAAGTGGAATAAGCTGAAGAAAAATGCAGTGCTGCGTTTAAATCAAAAATTGGTTGTTTATAAATCAGCAAATCAGCCTAAAGAGGCAGCTAATAACACCAACCGCACTATTACTTATAAAGTGCGTCGAGGTGATTCATTAGCGCGAATAGCCTCTAAGTTTAATTTAACCGTGAGCGAGATAATTAAATGGAATGACTTGGCTGGGCAAAAATACTTACAGCCAGGTCAAAAGCTTAAACTCAAGGTTAATGTGAGAAGTAGCTAATAAACATAACCAATAAATAAAAAAAGAGCGCATGCGCTTTTTTTTATTTGGCTTAGCTTACAATGCCCAAAGGCTGTGCGGTTTGCCATGCCCCGCGAATAAAATCGGGAATATCTATTGAGCGGCTACGCTCACTCACAGACTGGGCTGATAACGGCGAAATAACCGACCATGCCGCCCCGTCATAAACGTCTTGATCTAGCGGTTCGCCATTTTTTAAGCAGTAAATCATCCGCCAAAACATTAAAAAGTCCATGTCACCGTGGCCACCATTGCGCTGCGCCTCTTCACCCATTTTTGTCCATAAGGGATGGTCGTACTGCTCATACCATGCGCTCATATCATAACTCCACTCATGAAAACTTTTTTAGCCACCAGTTTCAAGGGCAATACGATTAGGGAAACCTGCAAACACGCCATTCGTGCCTTGTATTAAGTTATGTCGTGAGTACGGCCGAGGGGTTGTCGTATCGTGCTACACCATAATACTGCGCCCTTTGAGAGTTTTAATCAGCGTCGTGTTCATGTCACCGGCAATATAATTGAGCTGGTTACGGGGGTGATCGGCAGCAAACTCACGTTGCGCATAGGCGCGCCAGTATGAACACTGCCACTAGATGCACAGCTACTAACCACACCAGCAGCGGCAGCTACACTGACTGCCTTTAAAAAATCCCGACGAGTAAATTGCTTCATTACTTATCCCTTTTGTTATTATTTTTAACTTACTTAATGGCGGTTAATGGGTAAAGGGCCAAAGAGGTAAGCTGAATAAAAATAGGTTTAAAAGGGATAAAAATTCGCATTGTGTTATTGTTTGGGGTTATAGTCGAAAAAAATATTATTTCCTAACTTATTATGTCTTATATAAAAACCATCACATTTTTTTTAGTTATTGTACTAACGGGTTGCTCAGAGTCTGCAACCCCCACTTCCTCGCTCGAAAACAGTCCGGGCGTTAGTTTAAATAATATAAAACAGCATATTAAAACCCTTGCCTCTGATGACTTTGAAGGCCGCGGTCCATTAACATTGGGTGAAGTAAAAACCGTTGGCTATTTGAGTGAACAATACAAAGCCATAGGGTTAACTGGTGCCTATAACGGTGATTTTTTACATCCGGTTAAAATGGCCATGATCACCGCAGATCAAAACATGCAATTGACCATGGGTGATTTAAGCTTTAAAGCGGGTAAAGACTTTACTGCTCGTACTAAACAATTACAGCCTGTTATTGATGTTCGCAATTCTGATGTGGTCTTTGTCGGTTATGGTATAAATGCCCCTGAATATAACTGGAACGACTACGCCAATATTGATGTAACCGGTAAAACCGTTATTGTGCTGGTAAACGATCCGGGCTTTGCCACTCAAGACGATACGTTATTTACTGGTAATGCCATGACTTATTATGGTCGTTGGACTTATAAATATGAAGAAGCCGCGCGCCAAGGCGCTAAAGCGGTATTTATTGTTCACGAAACAGCTCCTGCCGCATACCCTTGGGGGGTAGTTGAAAGCTCAAATACCGGCACTAAATACAGTCTAATAGATAACAACCTCAATGCATCTGAATTGCCCGTTATGGGCTGGCTAACACTCGATGCCACCGAGCAAATATTTGCATCAGCACACTTAAACTACCAACAATTAAAACAACAAGCACTCGGTGAGCAATTTCAAGCTAAAGCGTTGAATTTAAAAGCGACCCTTGCATTTAAAAACGAAGTGTCACATGCAAAATCACATAATGTGGTCGCAAAAATCACAGGCAGTGAAAGCCCAGATGAATACATCGTTATTAGTGCCCATTGGGATCACTTTGGCACTAAACAAACCGACAGCGGTCCTAAAATTTATAATGGCGCCGTTGATAACGCATCAGGCACAGCGGCCACCCTTGAGATTGCTCGTATAATGCAAAAAATGCATCAGCAAACACCGTTTAAACGCTCGATTATTTTTGCCAACTTCACCGCCGAAGAAACCGGTTTAATTGGTTCAGCCCAGTTTGCCTCTGGTGACGTGATCCCAACAAAGAATATGGTTGCCCTACTAAATATTGATGGGATGAACGTACTCGATAGCACCGACTATATTTTACAGTACGGTAAAGACCTCTCGACTATGGAACACTATTTAGCTAAAGCCGCAAACGCGCAAGGACGTCAAGTTAAACTGGATCCTCGTGCGCAAAATGGCTTATTTTTTAGATCGGATCATTTTTCACTCGCCAAACAAGGTGTGCCAAGCTTACTGTTTATGAGCTTAGGTGATACCGATCCTGACTACATCACTCATAAATACCATAAAGAAGCTGACGATTACTCAGCTGATTGGTCATTAGGTGGGGTAAAACAAGATGTAGAACTGATTGTTGATATAGCCTCACAACTGGCGAATAACGGTGATTGGCCAAAATGGACAAGCGAGTCTGACTTTAAAGCTAAACGCACCGCTGACAAACAATAAATACAATTAAACATCACTACTTAAAATCCTCCTACTCGGAGGATTTTAGTTTTACCCGTGCCTGTGTAAGCAATGTTTCAGCTTTTGCCCCTAAATACACATATATCGCTAAAGCAATTAAAAGTCCCACCACTGCAAGCATCATCGCTATAGCTGGCATTAAATACTCTGATTGCCCTAATGCGGCTTTAAACATAGTGAGTAGTGCTTCAATTGATATAGCAATTAACACGGTAGAGATAAACCGGGTAATGGTTCGTCGTGTTGATGAGTGTCTAAAAATATCTTTATGCATGAGGATTTCTTCCTCAAGAATTGTTTTGCCAAGATCAAAAACAGCCAATGCTAACGTGATATAAATAATGATGCTAAAGGGTTCTAGGGGATCGGACGAACTATTTACGTGAGTTATTAATTCATAGATGTCGATAAATACGATGTTGAGTAAAAAAAGCACCAAACTAAATAAGCACGCCACAATAATCCCATAACCTGCTTTAAAATAAGGTGACATAGTCGCACGTGCGGTATCACCCATCACAAACTCAATAAGCTGCGTTAAACTTACATCAACAACTGAATAATGTTGATTATTGATAGGTTTGTTTAATTCTTTAATCGCAGATATACATAAATGGTTGGTCGCAATAGAAATATAAGGCGCAGTAAAACAAATAGCATTACAGGCTTTTACATTTAAAAAATAAGGCCGCTCACTTAAATCCTGATTATTGCCTCTCTGTGCCAATTTTTTATTGTAGGCACGTTTAAAGCAAACGTTATTGCCCTGTTGTGAGCCCTTCTCGTCTAAACAGTATTGTAATTCTAAAAAAGGATAATGCTTTGTTAAATAGCGCATATCACGATTATTAGCGATGCCGTCATCTATACTCATTAAAATTGATTCTAATAAGCTATGTATTATCTGCTCATATTCGTTATAGCGCTCAACACTACTTATATAACTCATTCTCGCCATAATTAGGCTCCTTAAATACCCTAATCAACAGCTAAGCAAGTTTAAAACCAAAAATTAAAAAGATTAAAAATCAATAGCTTAATTTAAATTCATTGACGCCATTGCACTATTTTAGTGACAACTGCATACACTATTTCCCGCCACGCACAAAAAAAGCAGCTGAGTATTTACTACTTAGCTGCTTTTTATGTCTCGTTTACAAATTACATAAACGCTTTCATCCGTAATATAACTACTGAATTTTTGCGAACTCTTCTTTTGAAAGCTCACCGTTGCTATCAACATCTAAATCATCAAATAATTGGGCTAGTTGTGAGTTAGCTTGTGCTTCAGACTGGCTAATAACGCCGTCGCCATCAGTATCGAAAGAATCAAAGTCAACCGCAGCAAAAGCCGCTGAAGATGAAGCAAGTGCAATTAAAGCGAGTGTTTTAGTAAATGTTTTCATAATTAATCCTTAGGCTAAATGCCTTAATTAAAATGGTAAGAAGTCCTTTTCAAAGATCCTTAAGGGAAACTAATACGCTGAAAATTCGTCTTTAGAAAGTTCACCATTACCATCTACATCTAGCTCTGCAAACTGCTCCATAAGCTCAGCAGCAACCGATGCCTCTGCTTGGCTGATGGTGCCACTGCCATCTACATCAAGCGTTTCAAAGTCTGTGCTTGCAAATACGGCAGATGAAGAAGCAAGCGCCATTAATACCAGTGTTGATTGTAACTTTTTCATAATATAATCCTTCAAAGTGTGCAATGTTCGTCAAATAAAAAATAATTGGCTCAAAACTATCAACCTCATATCCTTGCGATTCTTTGTCATAGGCTCCCTTGCCTATTTAGGTTGTCTTGGGCAACTCAGAATCAGTAATAGTATTGAGTACTAAAGCTGGTTACGCCTTAGAAAACTCTGCTTTAGATAACTCACCGTTTTGGTCAGTATCAAGCTCAGTAAACTGGCTCATAAGTGAGGCGTCAACTGATGCTTCAGCTTGGCTAATAGCGCCGTTGCCATCCACATCGAGTGTGTCAAAATCGGTTGCTGCTAAAGCCGCTGATGAAGAAGCTAAAGCCATTAATACCAGTGTTGATTTAAGTGTTTTCATAATGTAATTCCTTCATTAGTTTGTGCGATGAAGCGATGTGCTTTATCACGTTTTTGCTAAATACAGCTTAGGTATTACAACTTCGATGCCATGTTTTTAAAGTTATTTAAAAACATGCAGTTAGAATTATTTTGAAGCATTTTAATAAAAATAAACCATGATTTTGTTGCTTTTTAGCAACAACCACTGAGGCTGAAATAAATAAACATTTAAAATCAATAAGTTAAATCATAATAAAAAGAGACATGGGAATGAAAAAACCGGAAAAATCATGTTTAGAGCAGTTATGAGAATAAACCGACTCTGAACACATCCGACATACTTACTTTAACGGTATAAAATAATACGCATAACGCATTGAAATATAATAACTAAAATAATATTTAGATTATTTTTATAAAAACGTTTGAAGAACGATTTAAAAACTCTCGTTTTGTTGCCAAATGGCGAATTGGGATGAAAACAAGCTGTAATAGAGGAGAGTCGCTAGCAATGTGTTGTTCTAAAAAACAATAAACTAGTCGCTCATGCTCATAAGGGCTATGAGCGTGAGCAATGTGTTTTAAACAGCCTGCTTTATTTCCAACCTTGCAGCCATTTTTGCTGATCTTTTAAATCGCGCCACTGGATTGGGTATTGGTTTTTTGACATTACCGCTTCAGTGATACATTCAACGACGTTGCCGTCTTCATCAAACTCAACCTCAACAATAATAAAATGTTTTTCCTTATTAATTGCTGGGATCGCTGTCCATTTACTATTAAACAGTTTTTTAGGGTTTAATTTATTCATACTACGCCTTCTCAGTTTTCTGCTTGAACAAACGCATCGGATCCATTTTTAGTTTTATTAATCTAGGGTCTGTTGACCTTTCAAGGTTAAATTTGCAGCAGTCTGTTTGGTATTTAGGCAAGGCAGAGCCTATGTGGTGTGGTTATTCCCCATAAAAAGGCGATAACGCAGCATCAATGCCAAACAGGCGCTGCCCTTCGGATTCTGCCTAGGGGCGATTTACTCTTTGTTGCCTACATGGATGTAGGTAAGGGGCGTGAGCAGGACGCGGAAGCTTTGCTCGGTTCTTACTTAGTCCACTAGGTTACAAACCTCGCGCCGCGATTAAACCGCTCCTAGTTTGAACAAATTGTAATCCGCAAAGGTCAACAGACCCTAATATTCAAGACACTAATAACGTGCCTTTATACATTTGCATTTGGCAATGAAAAGCATATTCACCCACTTTAAGTGCCGGCAGCTCAACAGTGTTATTCTCACCCATAGCGAGCGTTTTACTGATATCGAGTGAAGGAAACACCACCGTTTCGGCGCATGGAGCGCTGTCTTGTCGATTAAACGTTAGCGTTACTTTTTTATCAGCAGCCACTTTAATACGGGCAGGATAATAAACGCCGTTATTAACCACTATCGTTATTTTGTTGTTATTACTCTGCACTTGCTTAGGTTTATATAGCCAAAACCAGTAAATAATAACCGCAATTAACAATGCGCCGAGTATATTGAACATCAACATAATGCTACTCCTATTTATAAAATTACGATTTACTGGGTTTAAAAAAGCGCAGGCGATTGGCGTTTGTGACCACAGTTAGTGATGACAGCGCCATAGCAGCACCTGCAACAATTGGGTTGAGTAATATACCAAAGAATGGATATAACAGCCCCGCAGCAATTGGAATACCTGCCACATTGTAAATAAATGCACCAAATAAATTTTGCTTAATATTGACTATAGTGGCGCTACTAACCGCAATGGCATCGCCAAGACTCTGTAATGAACCACGCATTAAGGTGATATCAGCGCTCTCAATCGCCACATCGGTGCCAGTGCCAATAGCAAACCCAACATCGGCCTGTGCCAGTGCCGGCGCATCGTTTATACCATCACCCGTCATACCGACTATTTCACCTTTAGCTTGGCGCTTAGTTACTTCACTGGCTTTGTCATCAGGCATTACTTGGGCAATAAAGTCCTTAATACCTACTTTGTTAGCGACGGCTCTGGCGGTAGCTTGGTTATCACCGGTCAGCATAACAACATGGATACCTTTTTTTTGTAGACGTTTAATGGCCTCTGCTGAATCGTCTTTTATCGGATCTGCCACCGCTATAATGGCTTGTAGTTGGGTATCAATTGCAAAATACATTGGCGTTTTAGCGGCGCTGGCTAATTGCTCAGCTTGCTCTTTTGCCTCTGCAATACTGATATTGTGTTGGCTCATAAGCGCTTCATTGCCAAACAATAAAGTTTGCCCATTTAATATGCCTGTAACACCTTGCCCCGTCACAGCGTTAAAATCGCTGACTTTTTCAATCGTGATATCTTCATTTTCAGCATAACTTACAATGGCTTGCGCTAAAGGATGTTCAGAGCCGCTTTCAAGACTAGCGGCAAGCTTTAGCACCTGTACTTTATCGCTGTCATTAAAATTAATGATATCGGTAACGGTGGGTTTTCCTTCTGTGATCGTGCCGGTTTTATCTAAAATCATGGTGGTAATTTTAGAGGTGGTTTGCAGCGCTTCTCCATTACGAATAAGTATTCCCGATTCAGCGGCTTTACCTATCCCAACCATAATTGACATAGGGGTTGCTAAACCCAGCGCACACGGACAGGCAATGATAAGCACCGTGGTCACGGCCACTACCGCATAAGCAACGCTCGGCTCGGGGCCAAAATTAAGCCATGCAAGGCCCGCGAGCACTGCAATAATCATTACCGTAGGAACAAATACGCCGGATATTACATCGGCTAAACGCCCTATGGAGGGTTTAGAATTTTGTGCTCGTTTAACCATATTAATAATACTGGCAAGTGTGGTTTCACTGCCAATATGAGTGGCTTTAAATAGCAACGTGCCACTTTTATTAATGCTGCCTGCAACAACGGTATCGCCCTCACTTTTGTTCACTGGCATAGGCTCACCCGTGAGCATTGACTCATCCACTGAGCTGCTACCTTCAATGACTTCACCATCCACGGGGATTTTTTCACCGGGGCGTACACGCACAGTCTCGTTTTTTAGTACCTCACTAATAGCTATATCTTGCTCTTTGTTATCACGCACTACTCGAGCAGTTTTTGGCTGCAAACCGATTAAGCGTTTTATCGCCTCAGATGTGCGACCGCGGGCTTTTACTTCAAAGGCAAGGCCTAGGCTAATTAAACCGATGATCATCGCTGAGGCTTCAAAATAAACATGCCTGGCCACCTCGGGTAGCACGCCTGGCGCAATGACTACCACCATAGAATACAACCACGCGGTACCTGTGCCCAACGCAATCAGTGTATCCATATTGGCGGTGTGGTTTTTAAATGACTGCCATGCGCCGTTATAAAACTGTTCACCCGCAATGGCCATAACCACTAAAGTGACTATACCAACAATAAACCAGCCAATGCGCTGCGCATTGGTGGTAACACTCATATCAAAAATAAGCCCATACAACATAAGCGGAGCGCCAACGCCTAGCGCCAATACCATATTACGCATTAGCTTTTTATAGTGCGCGTTATCGGCTTTGGCTTTTTCATCTAGCGCGTCTTGCTCCGACTCGCTATTCATTGGCTTAGCCTTGTAACCAATATTTTCGACTGCTTCAATCAGCTCAGCTGATGGCGCATTGCCTTCAACTTGCACACTGCGATCAGCAAAGTTCATTTCAACACGCTGCGCACCTGATACGCTTTTTAACGCTTTTTCTATTTTTGCGACGCAGCTGCCGCAATTGGCACCTTCAATTATAAAATTTTGCACTGTGTCTTTATTGTTGCTCATTTTGCTTCCTCGGAACTCACTTGTTCGTTAAGGGGATCTACAAAGGACTCAATTAAACTACATATATCGGCACTTACAGCACCATCGCTTGAGTTTTCCCACTGTTTTACCGCTGCTTGCATACGCGTTCTTAGTTTGAGTGTTTCTTGAAATAACCGCTCTGTTTCTTCAAGTCGCTTTGCTATTAATTGTCGTGTCAGTGGGCATGGGCAATTCCCTAGCTCCGACTGAGCAACTATTTGCTGAATATCTTTAATAGAAAAACCAAGTTGCCGTGCACTAATAATAAACTTTAAACGCTGTTGATCGGCAGCGGTATACACTTGATAGCCATTGCTTTGGCTACGAATGGGGTTAAGTAGCTTTATACGCGTGTAGTGCCGCACTGTATCTTGGGTCACTTCCATGATTTCAGCTAGCTGTTTAACATACATAACTCACTCCATCGGCTTTTAGTAGTGACATAATAAACCTATGTGCAACACACAGGTCAACCGCTATTTTAAAACTCAGGGAATGCGTTATCGGCACATTAAATAAGTGATTACGCTTGCTTAAAGAAGAGGAAGAATATAGCAGTCACAAAATAGTGACTGCTAGAAAATGTAGACGTTATTTTGCTGCGAGTTAGGTTAACTATAGTTTAATTCGCTTCGCTACGCGATTGTTTAAGTGCTTCACCTAGCTGCCCAGCAATTGCTTGGATCTCAGGCATAGCCTCTTGCACTAAAGATTGTGACATTTGCATAGATGCTTGCATCACCTGTGGCATTTTTTTCAAAATAGCTTGCCCTGACTCTGTTTTATAAAAATCGAGCATATCGCTAATCTCTTGCTCACTAAATTGCTTATCATAAAGGTTAACCATCATAGGCTGCATTTTTTGCCAGCTCATTTTAGTTTTTAGCACCTCAGTCATATCGGCATAATATTTATCAAATATTGGCTTTTCATCTGGCTTTACACCCATTTGCACCGACATATTTTGCATCATGCCCTCAACTTGAGAATACATAGAGTCAACCATAGCGTCCATATTCATCACCTCTACCAGCTCATCAATTTTTTGTTGCTTAGTAGTTTGCGCTGCATATAAGTTAGTTGAAAAAATAAGTAGTGATAAAAGTAATACCTTACCCATATTAATATCCTTTTTGTATTTGAATTTACGCCATACTCACATGTTCAATAAGTGTTGTAAATGGGAACAACCAAAAAAACAAAAAGCCGAATAACTACCATTATTCGGCTTTTTGTCGTTTTTTAGGGTTAATCTTTTTCGATATTATCGAGTCCTTTCGTTCCATCTTTGGCTTTTAACTTATGATGAATAGCGGTTTTAATTAGCATATAACCACTAATGGGCGCCGTGATTAATAAAAATATAGTGATTAATATTTCTTTTAAGCTTAAGCCACTAGCTGAATTGGCAAAAAATACCATCGCAGCCGTGAGTATACTTGCCATCCCTAAAGTGGTTGCTTTAGTTGGCCCATGTAAACGCATAAAAAAGTCCGGCAGTTTAATTAAGCCAATAGAGCCAATTAAAATAAAGAGCCCACCAAACAACAGCAATATTGATACGATCCATTCACTTATCATTTTAATACCTTACTCAATTATATCGCCACGAAGTAAATACTTACATACTGCCACAGTACTTATAAAACCTAACATTGCGATAAGCAAAGCGGCTTCAAAATATAAACCTGTTCCCATACTGATGCTATATAAAATAATCAATGCAATAACGTTAATGTACATTGTATCGAGCGCCAAAATACGATCTGGTACAGATGGACCAATAATAAGTCGCCATAGATTTAGTAGTAATGACAATCCAACCATTGAAAAAACAATCAGTAATACTGTATCTAACATTGAAATATCTCCTTTAGGGGAGCTTCGTAGCGTGCTTTAATTTGTTTGATAAGTGCTTGCTCATCATCTAAATCCAACACGTGAATTAATAAATATCGCTGCGCAGGTTCATCGTCTTCATTAAGTGACTTAATGAGAGGATAAACCTCAGCACTTACTGTACCCGGCGTTAAAGACACACAACTAGCTAAAATAGTAATTGGCATTTCATGCATTAAATCGATAGGCACTTTAACAAAACCTGGACGTAAATTTTTTGAAGGGCCCATTATTAATAAGGCCACTTGTAAATTAGCCACAATAATATCGTAAAGCACAATAAGTAACTGCTTAAACGCCAAGCCAGGCTTTAATATGAGTGGTTGTGGATCTCTAAATGACATACTAAATAAAGGAATAAGCAGTGCTAACAATGCACCCAATATAATATGCCCTACAGACACACTGTTATTTAATAATAGCCATACTATAAATAAAAATAGACTACGAAACGGTGTGGGTAACCAACGAAAACGAGCTTCTAAGCGCATTACAGACCTCCCTTGAGTACCGCATTAATACCACCACTAATATCGTGAAGTTGTGTTGCTGTTTCAAGTGCATATTGCGTTGCAAAATCACCAAAAACAACCAACAGTATTGAGCTTGTGAGCAGGCCAACAAGTACGATAACTTGCAACGGATGTGCATTAGCAACATCACCAGCATCACCGCCTTTGTCTTTATGCTCCCAAAACAAACTCGTGCCTGCACGTGATATAGCAACAATTAACGCTAAGCTCATAATTAAGTAAACAGGCCAAAATACCAGTGCTTGCTCACTGTTTAAGGTGGTTTTTAAAATCCAAATTTTACCTACAAAACCTGAAAGTGGCGGCATACCTATGACGGTTAGTCCAGCGATAATAAAACACGCTCCCAACAAGAATGGTTGCTTAACTGCGCGTCCGCCAACTAATCTGTCGCCGACCTTACCTCGCTGAGTTGCAATTAAATCAGCGAGTAAAAATAGTGCTGCAGTCACTAACGTTGAGTGTACTAAATAATACAATAGTGCAGCTGTGGCGTTTATATTTTGAAGTGCAACCAGTGCCACTAAAGTACCCACAGAAACCAGTACTAAGTTTGCGGTAAGCTTACGTAAATCTTGTGCTGCCAACACCCCAATTGCCCCAATCACTATGGTAGCAATGGCCAACGCCCATAACCAAGACTGCGCCATATGCTCAAGTTCACCGGCTTGCTCACCAAATACCACTGTATATACGCGTAAAGTGGCGTAAACACCTACTTTGGTCATAATCGCGAATAATGCAGCAACCACAGGTGTCGCACTTGAATAGGCATTTGGGAGCCATAAATGCAGTGGTAATAGTGCACTTTTAAGGGCAAATACCACAAGCAATAGTAACCCGCCCGCTTTAGCTAAATAAACATCATCACCGATTAACTGCGGTACTTTATTAGCCATATCAGCAATGTTTAGGGTACCCAATACCCCATATAAAATACCTAAGCCGATTAAAAATACACTTGAGCCAACTAAGTTTAAAATAACGTAATGCAGTGCTGCACGTGTTTTTGGTTTACCGCCGCCGTGCATTAATAGCGCATAAGAAGCAATTAGTAACACTTCAAAAAAGACAAAGACGTTAAATAAATCGCCCGTTAAAAACGCACCATTTACCCCTAATATTAAAAAATGAACCAAGGGATGGAAAAAGCTGCCTTGCTCGTCATCGCCGGCACACCCATATAAAACCACACCAAGACCTAAAAAGGCGGTTAAAGTAACCAGTAAAGTTGAGAGCATATCTGCTACCAGTACAATACCAAACGGCGCTGACCAGTTACCGATTGCATAAACAATAACCCCGTTATCTTTAACCTGAACCAGCAGTAATACTGTAATTACAAAGGTTAAAATAGCCATTAGGCTTGAAGTTAATCGCCGTGCAAATAAACTTTTGCCACACGGTGGCAGTAGCAGAATGATTGCCGCTAGCATAGGCATTAAAACAGGCAAAGATGCTAAATGCTGAATCATTTTCTCTCCTTGCGTTTACTTCTGGTTAGGGTGCCATCAACATGATCATTCCCTAAATCTGCTCGCCCTCGTATCGATAAAATAACCACAAACGCAGTCATGGCAAATCCTATTACAATAGCTGTTAATACTAAGGCTTGTGGCAGCGGATCGGCGTAATCAGCGCCAGTTCCAAGTACCACCGCTTTATTGATAGTTAAGCGCCCTGATGAGAATAAAAACAAATTAACCGCGTAAGAAATCATTGTCAGCCCCAGTACCACTGGGAATGTGCGCGCTCTTAATAATAAGAACACACCACAGGTGACTAGCACGCCAACGCAAGATGCGTATAACAGTTCCATTAAATATTTACCTCTTCTTTCTCTGCGTTCGCTGTCATATTACCTAAGCTCGCAAGGATCATTAGCGTCGCGCCAACAACGGTTAAGTACACGCCCAAGTCAAATACAATGGCGCTGGCAAGCTCTGTTTTACCAACAAACGGAATATCAAAGTAATCAAACCAGGTAGTTAAGAATGGTTTATCGAAGAACCAACTTCCTACACCCGTAAACATGGCGATAGCGATACCTGATGCAATAATTTTTCGATAGTTAACATCAAAACGTTCATTAATCCACGCAGTACCATGGGCCATATATTGTAAAATAAAGGCAATAGAGGTCACGAGGCCGGCAATAAATCCACCGCCCGGTAAGTTATGACCACGTAAGAAAATATAAGCGGATACTAATAGCGCCAATGGTAATAAGCTTTGTGAAATACAAGCCAATAAAATAGGGTGACGGTCTTTAGACCATGGGCGCCCTTCACTGTCGCTTGCTGGCATATAAAGCGGAATTCTTGATAACAGTTTAAATATACCCAGTGCTGCAATCCCTAACACGGTGATTTCACCTAAGGTATCAAAGCCCCTAAAATCAACTAAAATAACGTTAACAACGTTAGTACCCCCACCGCCTGTTTTAGCATTAGCGACAAAGAATTCAGAAATTGAATTAAGAGGACGGGTCAGTAATGCATAACAAATACTAGCAATAATTACCCCCACCGTAGAGGAAATAACCACATCACGTAAAATACGCAACGAGCTTGACTCTCTTGGTGTACTTTGCGGTAAGAAAAACAGTGCCAACATTAATAATATGATAGTTGCAACTTCTACTGTAAGTTGCGTTAAGGCCAAGTCAGGCGCTGAAAAACGTGTAAACGCCACCGACACCATTAATCCCACAATCGACAGCATTAATAACGACACCATCCGAATTCGATGCCAAATAACGGTAGCAATAGCACCAATAATCAGTAGCCCTGTACCTATAGCATTTTGAATATCAATTGGGGTATTAGGCACACTGCCAGCTAGCTGTTTCATTTCAAATAATGGCCAACCTGAGGCAAGTAATACAACGCCTAACATAATAAATACATAGCGTTGTAATGAGCCATTTTCTGTTGATTGGATTTTGTTTTGACACCAATTAACCACAACCGCTAAAAAACGCTCGAATATTTTTTTAGCATTAAAAGGGGGTAACGACGCTTGGAACTGAAATAAGTACTTACGATTGACGTAAATAAATAAACCACCAATTACCGCCATACCACTCATAAGTAGAGGTAAATTAAAACCGTGCCAAATAGTTAGCTTGTACTCAGGCATAGCTTGGCCAAGCACCGCCAATGAGGCAGCCGATAAAATACCATCTACTGCAAAGTGCGGAAAAATACCCACTAAAATACACAGCACCACTAAGATTTCGATAGGCACACGCATATAACGTGGCGCCTCATGAGGGGTGCGTGGTAAGTCTATCGGTTCACCATTAAAGAACACGTCATGTATAAAGCGAGATGAGTACGCTACCGACAGCGCACCTGCAACGGTTGCCAGCACAGGAATTAACCACGACATAGAGCCCAGTACTTGCTGATGCAGTGTTTCAGCAAAAAACATTTCTTTAGATAAGAAACCATTTAATAGCGGTACACCGGCCATTGCAGCTGCGGCCACCATCGCCAATGTAGCTGTATAAGGTAAGTAGCGCCACATGCCATTGAGTTTGCGCATATCACGCGTGCCGGTTTCATGGTCAATAATACCCGCGGCCATAAATAACGACGCTTTAAACGTAGCATGGTTAATAATATGAAAAATAGCGGCTACAGTTGCAAGTTGTGTGTCTAGGCCGAGTAATAGAGTAATTAGGCCTAAATGACTAATTGTTGAATAGGCTAATAAGCCTTTTAAATCATGTTTGAATAGCGCGATGTAAGCGCCAAATAAAAGTGTAGTTAAACCCGTCAAACCGACTAATAAAAACCAAGTGTCGGTTCCCGCCAGTGCTGGATAAAAACGCGCAAGTAAAAAGATACCCGCTTTTACCATAGTGGCAGAGTGTAAATAGGCACTAACCGGTGTAGGTGCTGCCATGGCATGGGGTAACCAAAAATGAAACGGAAATTGTGCAGACTTAGTAAAGGCGCCTAGTAATACTAGCACCAGCGCTAATTCGTATAAATCATGTGATTGAATAATCGCTTTGCTAGCTAAAATAGTGTCTAGGTCGTAGCTTCCAACAATATCACCTAGCAGCATTAAGCCGCCCAGTAATGCTAACCCACCCGCACCAGTTACCGCCAGTGCCATACGCGCCCCCTTGCGCGCCTCTGATTTATGCCACCAGTAACTAATCAACAAGAACGAGCTAATACTGGTTAGCTCCCAAAACACCCATAACTGAATCACATTGTTTGACATAACAATGCCCAGCATGGCGGTCATAAATAACATTAAGTAACTAAATAGCTTTGGCAGTGAATCGTTTTGACTTAGGTAATAACGGGCATACAAAATAACCAGCAGCCCTATTCCTAAAATCATAAATAAAAACAGTAAACTCAAGCCATCTAAGCGTAAGGAAATATCCAGCCCTAAAGCAGGTATCCACTGCGCGCTAAAACGAATGGTTTCTCCCGCGAGAACCGCAGGCGCATGATAAAGTGTAATTGCAAGCGCGGCTAAAGGCGCAATAGCCGTTAGGCTCGTTGCCTGATTTCGAGAAAGTTTGCCGGTGCATGCAGAAATAACACTGCCTAATAAGGATAACAGGGGTATCCAGAGCAAAGTCATAATGAAGGGCCTTTTTGAATCATAAAGTTTATCAATTCGCTACTTGTTATTATTAAATACCAAAGTGACTTGGGTATACGTTTTATATCTGTTTTTTAACAACATTAATACGTACAGTTATACTGATAAACATGGTTTTTGTCTATAGAAAGCGCTTCTAGCGGGGCAACAATCAAGCAAAAAAGTCTATAAATTAATGAACTGAGATAAAACCGGCTCAGCTTTTAAGCCGTTTTAATAGGATCGTATAATCATTGGTTAAACAACCTAAAAGTACTCTATTTAATGATTAAAAGCGCGGGAATAAATCTGCATGTTGCTCTATATGAGTTTGCCACAAAACCCGATATTGATCTGAAAGTCCAACCTGTTGATATTGCATAATAGACCACTGTGCGCTTGGCTTATAAGCAACACCTCCTTGCTGACAGCTTTTGCTTTTGTGCCATCCTTTTGGCGCATCAGTGTTATGAGCAATAAACAAGTTAGGGGCAACCAACCCCTCAAGCTGACAAAGCCAAGCTTGTTTTTTTGCTGGTAAAGCGTATTCATCTTCAAAACCATTAAAGTGCATTAATTCATGTAAAAAGACCGCATAATTGGCCTGCGAGTTAATATGCATTAAGCCCTGATGTACATTGGCAGTACCTTGCTTTGGCATCATAATCGCAAAATCGAATCCTTTAGGAAGCCGCTGCTTAAGTGATGACTGTTGCCAATCGCACTGCGCAAGCGTTGCTTTAGTGCTGTTACAAGCAATTGCATTACCAACATATATAGGCTTTGAAAAACAAAATGCATTACTACTAGGCTCTGGGTGTTGTGCGTATTTTTTCACAAAGTGGTTGAGCCTATATAAACCATCACGGTGATCGCTCAGCATTAGCACATTAAATGTGCATTGCTTTTGTATCTCAATTTGCTCGCTCGCTACCAAAAACCCTAATTTATTCATAAATGAGTGGTTTAATGCATCGAAAGGAGCACGCTGTTGTAACTGTAAATGATAAAAGGCATCCCCTTTAGGTAACTTATTGTGAGCTTTTAATAACGCTAAATCTTGCCAACGCTGTTGAGCAAGCAATGAAGCTGCGAGATGTTTTTGTTGTTTAATTGTTATCTCATCGAGGCTTGCTTGCCAAAAGAGCTTGGCGGTTTCAGTTTGATTATTGGCTATTAATGATAACCCATATCCGTATTGTGCATGGGCTATTTTATTGCGTGCTAAGGTAGCTAATGAGATCGGGGGGAGTTGTAAAATATGCGATGCAAAGTAACCAGGGAATTGCCAATAACTATCAATCACATTGGCTTTGGCGTGCAATACTTGCCAAAAGCCAATGCTATTTTGTTTATTACTGGAGCCACTAATTAAGCTAGCGCACAGTAATAAAATACTTAATTTAAAAAAGTTAGCCCGCGCTTTCACTAGCCATCAACTCAAGCTCTAAACGTGCATATTTATATTCTATAAATTCATGAACGTTCGTTGCTAGCGCCAACTTAAAGTAATCTGTTGCAATTGAAAGCTCACCTGCGGCTTGGTGCTGTTTAGCTAAGTAAAAATAAGCTTCACATAAACGTTGAGCATATTCTTGTTGTGAACTCACACCATCGGCTATCCCTGAAAAAAATGCTTTTTCACTCATATCACCTACATACAAAGCAATAAGCTGATATGCCCATTCGTTTTCATCAAGGGCCGCCGCATTAGCTTTTAACGAAGCGAGTGCCTGAGTTTTATCTTGTGCGGCCTGCGCTAAATAAAGCCACAGCACACGATAAGGATCGTTAGGAGAGCGCTCCAAAAACGTTTTAAAGTCATCCTTTGCAAGCGTGGCTCTATCACCATAGTACAAAGCAATACCACGATTTAAATACGCATATTCATGTTCTTGGTCTAACTCTATGGCTGAATCAAAATACTCGTATGCTTTTTCGTATTGCTGCATCAAGGTATGTTGAATCCCCAAAAAGTTATACACTTCAGCCAAATCAGGTTTCAGTTTAACAGCTCGGTTAAAATCAATTCGCGATAAAGTGGTCATGCCTAAGCTATCAAACAGCACACCACGGTCATAATAGAGCTTTGCTTGTTGCTCTGTACTTAAGTCTGCTCTATTTAATAGCTCTGAAAAACGAGCAATGGCAATTTCATTTCTAAAGTCTGATGCAAGTGGCGCAGTAAATGGCACATTAATAATAGCAGCAGGTTTAGTAGTAGCCTGACAAGCGCTTAAAGACAAAATAGCAAAAGATGCCAAGGCTAAATGTTTAAGTCTCATTAAAATCCTTAATACCGAGGTAAGTAGCAAATAGATAAGACATAAGCTGTCTTGTAAGGTTCATTCTTGTTATATGTTACTTAACGTCTTGAACATAATAGGTTGCTAACATTAAAGCATAAAAAAAGGGGCTAAACAGCCCCTTTTTATACTATCCAGTAATTATCTGGATGAAAGATTAGCAATTACGCGTCTTTAGACTCGTCAGCTGCAGGTGCTGCTGATTCCATTGCTTCTTTAATACTTAGACGTACACGGCCTTGGCGGTCTACTTCTAGTACTTTAACTTTAACTTCTTGACCTTCACTAAGGTGATCAGCAACGTTGTTAACACGCTCTGTGCTGATTTGTGAGATATGCACTAGGCCATCTTTACCAGGAAGAATGTTTACAAACGCACCAAAATCAACGATACGTACAACTTTACCTTCGTAGATAGTCCCAACTTCAAGCTCAGCAGTTAATTGCTCAATACGGCTAATTGCATTTGCAGCACTTTCACCATCTGTAGCAGCAATCTTAATTGTGCCATCATCACCGATTTCAATCGTAGTACCTGTTTCTTCAGTAAGTTGACGGATAGTTGCGCCACCTTTACCGATTACATCAGCAATTTTCTTCTGTGGAATTTGCATCGTGTAAATACGCGGTGCAAACATAGATAACTCTTCAGAAGGGGCAGAAATCGCTTCGTCCATCACACCTAGAATGTGTAAACGAGCTGCTTTAGCTTGCTTCAGCGCGATTTGCATGATTTCTTGCGTGATACCTTCAATCTTGATATCCATTTGTAGTGCAGTGATACCGCTAGTTGTACCCGCTACTTTAAAGTCCATGTCACCTAAGTGATCTTCATCACCTAAGATATCTGAAAGTACTACAAAGTTTTCTTCTTCTTTAACTAGGCCCATCGCGATACCGGCAACAGAAGCTTTAATTGGTACACCCGCGTTCATAAGCGCTAGAGACGTACCACAAACCGATGCCATTGAAGATGAACCATTTGATTCAGTGATCTCAGATACAACACGAATTGAGTAAGGGAACTCAGTCAATGTTGGCATTACAGCTTGGATACCACGTTTAGCTAGGTTACCGTGGCCGATTTCACGACGCTTAGGAGAACCTACAAAACCCGTTTCACCTACACAGAATGGAGGAAAGTTGTAGTTAAGCATAAAGTGGTTTTTATGCGTGCCAGTTAAATCGTCGATTAACTGTGAATCACGTTCTGTACCAAGTGTTGCTGTTACTAATGCTTGTGTTTCACCACGAGTGAAGATTGCAGAGCCGTGAGTACGTGGAAGTACGCCCGTCATTACATCTAGTGCACGGATCATATCTGGTTCACGACCATCGATACGTTTTTCGCCAGCAGCGATACGGCCACGAACGATTTTCTTCTCAAGTGAACCAAATACTTTACCTACTTCTTGCTTATCAAGCGTTTCGCCTTCAGCAAGCTCGCTTGTTAGTGCTTCAACAACCGCATCTTTTGCAGCAGTTAATGCTTCTTTACGCGCTACTTTATCAGTAATACGGTAAGCTTCGCCTACTTTATCAGCAGCAAGTGTTGCTACTTTCTCTTCTAATGCAACGTTTTTCTCAGGTGCAGTCCAATCCCAAGTAGGTTTGCCTGCTTCTGCTTTAAATTCATTGATTGCGTTGATAATAGCTTGTGATTGCTCATGGCCGTATACAACCGCACCTAGCATTACGTCTTCAGCAAGAACGTCTGCTTCTGATTCAACCATAAGTACAGCGTTATCAGTACCCGCAACAACTAAATCAAGTTGGCTTTCTTCAAGCTCTTTTAGTGTCGGGTTAAGTACGTATTCACCGTTGATGTAACCAACACGTGATGCACCAATTGGACCGCTGAACGGGATACCAGAGATAGCAAGTGCTGCTGATGTACCAATCATCGCAACCATATCAGGTTGGATTTCAGGGTTAACAGAAACAACTGTCGCGATAACTTGTACTTCGTTTACAAAACCATTAGGGAAAAGTGGACGAATTGGACGGTCAATAAGACGTGCAATTAGCGTTTCGCCATCGTTAGGACGACCTTCACGCTTAAGGAAACCACCTGGGATACGACCAGCAGCGTACATACGCTCTTGGTAGTTAACTGTTAGTGGGAAGAAATCTTGACCTGGTTGAGCTTCACGCTTACCAACAACCGTTACTAGTACTGACGTGTCGCCAATGCTTGCTAGTACTGCGCCGTCTGCTTGACGAGCGATAGCACCTGTTTCTAGCGTCACTGTGTGTTGACCTAGTTGAAATTCTTTTATAATTGCTTGCACTTAAAATATTCCTTAAATGTATTTTTAGTATTAATTAAGTTTTCATCAAAGTACCAATTACAGTACATAATTGTATTCAGTTGGAAATCAATTAAGTACTACAATTGGCAATGATGTAAATAACCGTAAATAAACCTTTTTATCTACGAGCCATAGTATATAACAAAGTCAGGTGAAATTGCGAGCTTAGCACCGAGATAAAATAGTGCTTACAGCAATACCAAAAACATTCGCTTTGTGAATGATAACAGTATGGCTTTTATTCGATATTTCAAGGGGTTTACTGAGAAGTACTGGTGAAGACGAGAAAATGTGAGCACAAAAAAAGGAGCTAAAAAGCTCCCTTTTTGATAATCAAGTTCTTAGCGACGTAGGCCAAGCTCTTTGATTAACGCAGTGTAACGCGAGATATCTTTACCTTTAAGGTAATCAAGCAGTTTACGGCGAGTGCTTACTTTACGAAGCAGACCACGACGTGAGTGGAAGTCATGCTTGTGATCAGCAAAGTGACCTTGAAGCTTGTTGATATCAAAAGTAAGTAATGCTACTTGTACTTCAGGTGAACCAGTGTCGCCTTCAGCGCGTGCGAATTTAGCAATGATATCGATTTTTTCTTGATTGCTTAGTGACATAATAACTCCAAAAGTTAAATTTAATAGGTGCTTTAGCCGATCACTAATTCAGCCAAAACGATTAAGCGGGCGTATTCTACCAATTATCAGCATAACTACAAGTTAAACTTTACTCTGGTTGCTGATTAGACAAGCCACGTTTTGATTTTAGGTGGCCATCAGGATTACGTTCACCAGTACCAATAAAAATTCCGTCAGCCAGAACTTTTATTGCACCTTCAGGTAATTCTTTACCTAGCACCACAGCCTGACCATGGCTAAATGCTATTCCCTGCTCTTTAGTAATTTCCACAACAGGTAAATCAACTAACGCGGTATCCATTGGCAATAATAGTTCGTCAAGGTAAGTAGAAGGCGCAACGTCTTGTTCTTTCGCTTGATTTAATAACGTTTCTAACTGCTCAAGTGTGACCATTTTATCTGCTGGGTAATGCCCTACAGCACTACGATGCAGCATAATCACATGCGCGCCACAGCCAAGGTTTTCACCTAAGTCATCAACAATAGTACGAATATACGTGCCTTTAGATACATGGGCAGTCATTTGTATTTCGTTAGCTTGCTCATCAAACTCATCAAGCGTTAAGCTAAATACGTTAATTTTTCGACATTTGCGAGGAACTTCTATGCCTTCACGCGCATATTTATATAAAGGCTTGCCTTCATATTTAAGCGCTGAATACATTGATGGATATTGGTCTGACTCACCTAAAAATTTAGCAATTTCCTGTGTAAGCAGTTCAGCAGTAACATTAACATCACGCGTTTCGACCACTTCGCCATCAGAGTCTGACGTGGTAGTACGTTCACCCAGTTTTGCTCGAACAACATAGGTTTTATCTGTATCGAGTAAAAACTGGGTAAACTTTGTGGCTTCACCAAAACAAATAGGCAGCATACCGGTCGCAAGCGGATCAAGCGCACCTGTGTGCCCCGCTTTTTGCGCAAAATAAATACCTTTCGCTTGCTGCAGTGCTTTGTTTGATGAAATACCTTCTGGTTTGTTTAACAACAAAATACCATCAACTGGACGGCCTTTACTGCGTCTTGCCATTAGTCTTTAGTGCCTTCTTCGCTATCTGTTTCATCATCAACATGCTTAGCGTTATCTTCACGAATGATAGAGTCCACTAAGTTAGAGATGCGCATCCCTTCCATTAATGAATTATCAACCACAAACTTAAGCTCAGGCATGATTCGCGCACGAATACGTTTACCTAGCAACGAACGGATATAACCGGTTGCTTCGTTAAGTACTTTGGCACTTTGCTTGGCTGCATTTTCATCTTCGGTGTTAAACACGGTAATGAAAACTTTGGCATAAGATAAATCGCGCGATACTTCTACAGCAGACACTGTCACCATGCCCAAGCGCGGATCTTTAATTTCGCGTTGTAAAATCACCGCAATTTCTTTTTGAATTTGCTGAGCAACACGATCAGTGCGAGAAAATTCTCTCATTTCACTTTCCTAAAATTATAACTTATTGAAAAATAATAATAAGCTAACTAAATAATGGATACACAAATGGGGGCTGAGCCCCCATTTAAAATCTTAGCATAGGTTATGTTGGGCTATCGAGGTACAACCTTGAATGTCCAACACCACCTAATAACAATTAAAGACTACGTTGTACTTCAACTGTTTCAAATACTTCGATTTGGTCACCAACGCGAACGTCATTGTAGTTCTTAACGCCGATACCACATTCCATGCCGTTACGAACATCAGCAACGTCATCTTTAAAGCGACGTAGTGACTCAAGCTCACCTTCGTAAATAACCACGTTATCACGAAGTACACGAATTGGTGCGCTACGCTTGATAGTACCTTCAGTAACCATACAACCAGCAATTGCGCCAATTTTTGGTGATTTAAATACATCACGTACTTCAGCAAGACCAATGATCTCTTGTTTAAACTCAGGAGCAAGCATACCTGACATAGCTTGCTTAACTTCCTCGATTAAGCTGTAGATTACGCTGTAGTAACGAAGGTCTAAGTTTTCAGCATCAATTACTTTACGCGCAGATGCATCAGCACGTACGTTAAAGCCAACTACGATTGCATTTGATGCCGCAGCAAGTGTTGCGTCTGTTTCGGTGATACCACCTACACCTGAACCAACAATCTTCACTTTTACTTCATCAGTAGAAAGTTTAGTTAGTGAGTCTGAAATAGCTTCAATTGAACCTTGAACATCGGCTTTAAGTACGATGTTAACTTCAGACACATCACCTTCAGCCATGTTAGAGAACATGTTTTCAAGTTTCGCTTTTTGCTGACGAGCAAGTTTAACATCGCGGAACTTACCTTGACGGTAAAGTGCAACTTCACGTGCTTTACGCTCATCTTTAACTACTGTGGCTTCATCACCTGCAGCTGGAATACCAGAAAGGCCTAAAATCTCAACTGGAATAGAAGGACCGGCAGACTTAATGTCTTTACCGTTTTCATCGCGCATTGCACGAACACGACCATATTCAAGACCACATAATACAATGTCACCTTGATTAAGCGTACCTGACTGAACAAGAATAGACGCAACAGGACCACGGCCTTTATCAAGACGTGATTCAATAACAACACCTGCTGCCATACCTTCGGTCGGCGCACTTAGTTCTAATAGCTCTGATTGCATTAGTACAGCTTCTAGCAGGTCATCAATACCTAAACCAGTTTTAGCCGAAATATGAACATACTGTGTATCGCCGCCCCACTCTTCTGGGATAACGTCTAGCTGAGCTAGTTCGTTTTTAACGCGATCTGGATCTGCGCCTTCTTTATCCATTTTGTTTACAGCAATAATTAAAGGAACGCCAGCTGCGCGAGCATGCTGTACCGCTTCTTTAGTTTGTGGCATTACGCCATCATCAGCTGCAACCACTAGGATTACGATATCAGTCGCTTTTGCACCACGAGCACGCATTGATGTAAATGCGGCGTGACCCGGAGTATCTAAGAAAGTGATCATATTGCCGTTAGTTTCAACGTGGTATGCACCAATGTGCTGTGTAATACCACCGGCTTCGCCTGATGCAACTTTAGCTGAACGAATGTAATCAAGCGTCGATGTTTTACCGTGGTCAACGTGACCCATAACAGTTACTACTGGCGCACGTGGCTCTGACTTACCATCTTCATGGCGGTCATTAAGTACTGTTTGCTCTAATTCGTTTTCTTTTACGATGATAACTTTATGGCCCATTTCTTCTGCTACAAGTTGCGCAGTTTCTTGGTCAATAACTTGGTTAATAGTAACCATGTCACCCATTTTCATCATAGTTTTTACAACTTCAGCGCCTTTAACCGCCATGCGTGATGCAAGCTCAGCAACTGTAATTGTTTCACTAATACGCACTTCATTTTTAACATCAGCCGTTGGTTTTTGGAAACCGTGCTGTAATGACGCTGGCGCTTTTAGCTTACCTTTTTTACCTTTAGACGCTGCAAATTTATCCTTTGCTGGCGCTTTTTTCTTTTTCTTCGCACGGCGAGAGCCTTGCTCTTCGCGAGCATCAGCTACATCTTCTGCTTCACGTGCGTACGTTGAAGTCGTAAGGTGGTGATCCGCGGTTTCTTCGCGTTTCTTACGTTCTTCTTCTTCTTTCTTCCAGCGTGCTGAGTTCTCTTCAGCTAGCTTTCTTGCCTCTTCTGCTTGACGTTTCGCTTCTTCTTCAGCTTTCTTCAATGCGGCCTCTTCTGCTTCTTTTTGCAGACGCTCAGCTTCGATGCGATCTTTCTCAGACTTAGCACTTTGCTCAGGGGTCATCTGCTGTTGTTTCGCTTTACGCTCAGCATCTGCTTTGCGTTTAGCTTCTTCTTTGGCTTTACGATCAGCGTCTTCTTTTGCTTTACGTTCTGCCTCTTGTTTTGCCTTTAATTCAGCAGCGGCTTGTTCAGCTTTTTGTTGCTCTTCAAGACGTGCTTTTTCTTCAGCGGCTAGACGTTGCTGTTCTTGTTCTTGCTCAACAGCACTTTTTTTCACATAAGTGCGTGTTTTACGAACTTCAACTTGCACAGCTTTTGCTTTACCCGTAGAGCCCGTCACACTTAATGTGCTTTTGCTCTTACGTTGCAATGTCATGCGAGCAGGGCCTTCAGAGCCCGTGCCACCATGTTGCTTGCTTAGGTGATCAAGTAACGTCGCTTTTTCAGCTTCAGTTACATTGTCGCCTGCTTGTTTAGTAATACCGGCTTGTGAAAACTGCTGTAGTAATTTATCAACAGTTGTACCTATATCACCGGCTAGTTTTTCAACATTTACTTCTGCCATAGTCTCTAATACCTCCGTTAATAAATTACTCGTCTGCAAACCAACAAATATTACGTGCAGCCATAATTAGCTCGCCCGCTTTCTCTGAAGATAGCTCTGTAATATCTACAAGCTCATCAATGCCTTGCTCAGCTAAGTCTTCAAGTGTTACTACACCCTTACTTGCCATAACAAATGCTAAATGACGCTCTAAGCCTTCAAGCGCAAGTAAGTCTTCAGCAGGCTCAGCGCCTTCTAAGCTTTCTTCCGTTTTAAGCGCTTTCGTTGTTAATGCATCTTTTGCACGTGAACGTAATACGTCCACTGTTTCTTCATCTAAGCCGTCGATTTCTAAAAACTCTGAAGCCGGAACATAAGCAACTTCTTCAAGTGTTGAGAAACCTTCGTTGATAAGTAATGATGCAAATTCGTCATCAATATCTAAGTTTTCAGTAAATAAGTTAATTAACTTATCTGACTCAGCTTCGTTCTTAGCGCGCATTTCATCAACGGTCATTACGTTTAATTCCCAGCCAGTTAATTGGCTTGCTAAACGTACGTTTTGACCATTACGACCAATAGCTTGTGCTAAGTTATCAGCTTCAACAGCAATATCCATTGAGTGTGTATCTTCATCCATTACGATTGAAGCCACTTCTGCTGGTGCCATTGCGTTAATAACAAACTGTGCAGGGTTGTCATCGTAAAGCACGATATCAACACGCTCACCGCCAAGTTCTGACGATACCGCTTGAACACGTGCGCCACGCATACCAACACACGCACCAACAGGGTCAATACGCTTGTCGTTAGATTTAACCGCGATTTTAGCGCGTGAACCTGGATCACGTGCTGCAGCGCGTAATTCAATCATTTCTTCGCCAATTTCTGGCACCTCAATGCGGAATAATTCCATCAGCATTTCTGGTTTAGAACGGGTTACAAATAATTGTGCACCGCGTGCTTCAGGCTTCACTTCATATAAAAGACCGCGGATACGATCACCCGGGCGGAAGTTTTCACGTGGCAGCATGTCGTCACGATAAATAACCGCTTCTGCGTTGTTACCTAAATCAAGTACGATTGCATCACGGGTTGCTTTTTTAACAACACCCGTTACCAGCTCGCCTTCTTGATCTTTATATGCTTCAACGACTAAGGCGCGCTCTGCTTCACGTACTTTTTGTACGATCACTTGCTTAGCCATCTGTGTTGTTATGCGGTCAAATTTAATTGATTCAATCTGCTCTTCTACGTAGTCGCCCATTTTCAAGTCAGGTTCTTCAACTTGAGCAGCTTCTAACGTGATTTCGCTGTATGGATTCTCTAAAGAACCATCTTCTAAAACTTCAGCTATTTGCCAGCGACGGAATGTATCGTAATCGCCGGTTTTACGGTCAATTGCAACACGTACATCAATCTCACCATCATGCTTTTTCTTTGTCGCTGTCGCTAATGCGAACTCTAGAGCTTCAAAAATCTTTTCTTTTGGAACCGCTTTCTCATTGGAAACGGCTTCAGCAACCAATAATATCTCTTTTGCCATGGGTAATGCCTCGCTTGCCCTATTCCTTCGCACTCGAATTAAAACTTTGCGATTATGTTCGCACGTTCAATGTTACTAAGCATGATTAAATGCTCTGCACCATCGCTAGATAGTGTGATCATATCGCTGCTAACTGCTATTAAATCGCCTTTAAAATTACGGCGACCGTCTTGTGGAAGCTTAGTACGCACGCGTACTTCCTCTCCTTGCGCCTGCTCGTAGTGATCTTGTTTGAATAATGGACGATCAACACCAGGAGACGACACTTCCAAATCATATTCGTTTGTAATCGGGTCTTCGACGTCTAAAATCGCACTAATTTGACGACTTGCATCTGCGCAGTTGTCAACTGAAATTCCATCCTCATGAGCAATGTATACTCTTAAGGTAGAATGGCGACCCGCTTGTACAAACTCAAGACCATGTAATTCAAAGCCTAGCATTTCTACTGCAGGCGTTAACATGGTTACTAAATCTTGTTCAAGTTTTGTCACGAAAATCCTCCATACAAACAAAAAAAGGGCTTATAGCCCTAAAATACTGAGTTTAAATTTTGATTTAATCGATAAACATTAAATCAAACGGTGCAGATACAACAACGCCCCGAACCAAGCGGGGCGTCACACCAAAAAACGCAAAACTGTGTGGCCTAGGGCCAAGCTTGGTTGCGAGTCAGTACCCTGACCAAATTAAACTTCATTAGCTTAAACGCAAAACGCGCATTACTTAGAATGCGCGATATAAAGTAGTAAGTTTAAACCTACTATTAAGATTGGTTGCGGGAGCCGGATTTGAACCAACGACCTTCGGGTTATGAGCCCGACGAGCTACCAGACTGCTCCATCCCGCGCCAATAGATAAAAAGTTAATAACTTAATATCGCTGTTAGTAAATTTTATAATCTACTAAACAATGCCACTATTATAAGGATGTGCCACTAAATTAGCAACCATAATAAGTAATAAGTTGATAAAAAAAGCAATGCTGTTTATTGCTTTGCTCTATGATTAAAACGACATGTAGAAATCGATCGCTTTTTAAAATACTGCGTATAAAAATAATTTTGGCTCATTATGAAAAAATTCAAAACCTTAAAACTAATTTTAGGTGACCAGCTAAACCCCGCTCATTCTTGGTTTAAAGATAAATCCGATGACACCGTGTTTGTTATTGCCGAGCTCATGCAAGAAGCGCAGTACGTAAAGCATCACGTACAAAAAATATCAGCCTTTTTTAAAGCCATGGAAAACTTCGCTAACGCCTTAAAAGATGCTGGCTTTAACGTTTTGCATTTAACGTTAGATGACACCAAAGTCGATGATAACTTACCCGCTCTTTTAACTCGATTAGCTAAGCAGCATGAATGCACCTCAATTGAATATCAATACCCAGATGAGTACCGTTTAAAAACACAACTGCACGACTTTGCCACTAACAGCGAATTAGCTGTGACTGCCTGTGACAGCGAGCATTTTTTATTGGCATTTAACGATATAGACAAACGCTTTAAAAAAGATAAACACGTCACTATGGAGCATTTTTATCGGGCAATGCGTAAGCAGTTTGATATTTTAATGGATGATGACAAACCTCATGGCGGTCAATGGAATTTTGATGCTAATAACCGTAATAAGTTTTCAAAAAGCGATTTAGCCGATATCCCCAAACCCAAATTATTTAAAAATGATGTTAGCACCATCATTGAGCGTTTAGATAAACATAAAATAAAATACTTTGGGCAAATAGAAACCCAATTAAGCTGGCCAACAACCCGTAAACAAGCAATAAGCGCACTTGATCACTTTTGTGCACATTTACTTCCCCGTTTTGGTCAATTTCAAGATGCAATGACAGATCAATGCCCTGATAAAGATACCTTTTATCACAGCCGGTTATCATTTGCGTTAAATGCCAAAATTTTACATCCTCGCTATGTTATCGACCGTGTGGTCAAAGAATACCAACAACGCCAAGATGAAATATCTATTTCTCAGGTTGAAGGCTTTATTCGTCAAGTACTGGGTTGGCGCGAATATGTGCGTGGCGTGTATTGGAAAAACATGCCCGATTACGCTAACAAAAACCAGCTTAATGCAACCCGTGCACTGCCACGTTATTTTTGGAATGGTAAAACAAAAATGAACTGCTTAAGCCACTCATTAACACAAAGCTTAGACAGCGCGTATGCCCATCATATTCAACGTTTAATGGTAATAGGTAATTTTTGTTTACTAACCGCTATTAACCCTGATGAAGTGGATGAGTGGTATTTGGGTGTTTATATCGATGCTATTGAATGGGTAGAAATGCCTAACGCACGAGGGATGAGCCAATTTGCTGACGATGGCATCATTGCTACCAAGCCTTATGCGGCTAGCGGCAACTATATAAATAAAATGAGCGACTACTGTAAAAGCTGCCAATATAAGGTGAAAGAAAAAGTAGGAAAAGACGCTTGCCCGTTAAATAGCCTCTATTGGCAATTTATGCAAACACACCGAGAGCGGCTTGAAAAAAATCCACGAATAGGCATGATTTATCGCAATTGGGATAAACAAGATGAATCATTACGCCAAGAAACTTTAGATCAAGCTAGCCACTATTTAAATAGTATTGAAGAGCTATAAATACAAATGCCGTCAATTGGCGGCAACACCCTTGATAGTTAATATTAAAGTACCAAATACAGGTAATGTTGTTACTTAAATGTTTAATCTGTTTATCGTGTCAGTGTAATGAGCTTATTTTTTAATTGCATCTCTTACTCCAGACTATGATGAGAATAAAATGAAAAAACAATTAATTGCAGCGACACTTTTACTACTGAGTACAAGCCAAGCTCAAGCTTTTAGTCAAGAAACTCACAAACGTATTGTTCTTGATGCTGTTAACTATATGCAGCAGCACCCAACTAGTACTGAATATGCAGCCCTACGGGCAGTACGCTGCACAAAACAATCTGACAATCTCTGAATTAGCCGAGCTGCTTGGACAAGCTGCTTATGATGCAGATGACTTTGAAGACACTTTTTTCTGTGGTGCAATCACAGGTTCGTGTGTTCAAGCGCCTGTATGGGGAGCAGCGCAAAGCATAGTTAAATATACAAGCTATTGGCATTTTCAAAATCATACCCAAGGTGCAAACCAACATGGTAACGATTTTGGTGGTTATAATTATGACAAGCTCACTGTTTGGGGCACGATTGATAATCTTGCGTCTGCTTGGCTTAAAGGTGACTATCTTGATGATGGTAAAGGGGGTGAAACAGGTTGGTTTAATGCCGATTCTTCAAAATAAAACAGTTATGGTGTAACAGAATCTCACTATAGAATCGATAGTAACTCAACCTATTCTATGTACGACGACTTTGAAGAAATGCCATTTCAACCTATCGATAATTTAGGGCAATATTGGTATCAAAGTTACTTACAGAGCGGCAATCCGCAAGTATTAGGGTTTGTGTTCCATACTACTGATTTATTACAGCCTCACCACACGTGGACCACATCAGATCTAATTCATTCTAGCTGGGAAAGTTGGGTAAACGATTACTATGACCAAGAGCAGCTCAACAATTTATCACTCGTTACTCAAGCAATGCAAACGTTCTCGCCTTTAGATAAAAATAGCCAAGATGTTCGCCCATTATTAACTCAAGGCGGTTCATTTTCTTATGCACAAGGTGGGATTGTACTCAACTCAGAAGAGCATTTTGATCGCCTTAATATAGCTAAGCAGGTCGTGCCCCATGCAATAGCAATGGTGGTGCACTTATTAAACCACGCCATGGTTGCTCGCTAATGAAAAAAATGGCTATTTTAGTGATTACATTACTAGGTGTGTTTTACCACTCCCTAGTAATGGCATCATTTACACAATACAGCAATGATGAAATTAACTTTATGCATCGTGCTTATTTAAAGCACAACCCTGATATTACAATCAATGAAGTTAGAACTCGTCTGTATGAAAATCAGTTTTTATTACAACAAGCTGCGCTAAAAACGCCTGCGATAATAAAACGACAATCTGCTGTTGGTTTTAGGACTCAATACCATGTTGAACGTTACTTAAAAAATCTGTTCGATTCACAATTAGCTATAAGCGCACAGTCAAGCCCAATAAAGCTTGAGATTTATGATAACCAATGGCTTAAACACATATTAGGGCCCTACCCTAAAAATGGCCAGTATGTGCAAAGCGCCATCAAAAAAAATGCAGCAGTTTGATTTAACCCCTTTTTTGTATAACGCTATTAATTTATATGAATTTGTCGATGCATTATCAATGCAGGTACGCTTTAAACTCCACAAAGGAGATAGTGAACTATCCAAAAGTGGATTAATAAAAAAACGGCAATTCAATATAACGTTTTCAAAAGCCAAACCGATTTTGGCAAAACAGAATATTGATATTGAACATCTGTATGAAATAGCTCAAGGAGATATTTTGCGCCCCTCCATTCAAAGCTGGCTAGGCATAAATACAATGATGCATATGCAAAGCCCCGTTCTTGAAAAACTAGAGAAACAAGTAAACAAAAGCGAAATTAAAGCATTTTATCAAGCCAATAAATCGCAGTTTAAATTTTTAAGCCACGTAAAAGCCCATGGAGCTCAATTTGCTCATCGAGCCAATGCTGTAAGTTTTCGCACCTTGGCCGGTAACAAAACGCTCAAACAAGCATTAGTAATATTAGGAAAACAAGATATATATGCTCAATACAACAGTGAATTAAACCGTAAAAACAAAAGTAGCTGGGTTGTACAACTTGCGTTCACAACTAAAGAAAACACCATTTCTCCTATTATACGTACACCCAGTGGTGAATGGGTGGTGATACACAGTTATGAGCATCAGTTTGAGTACTTTTCGCCAGAAGATGAACCGTACGATACCAAGCAAAAAGGCCATCGCAAAACAAAAAGCGGTACAACAGTATGAGGATACTTGGCTCAAGTGGCAAAATAAGACAGGAGTAATTTTATGAGTAAAAAAGTTTTCGTTTCTGTTGTTGTAGCTTGTGTTGGTATGTACGCACTTTTTACTCAATATACTAGTAAACCAACGATAAAGAATATTGATTCCCTTAACCAAGCTAAAAGTGTCAAGCAAATAACGTCACTTGAGCTGACTACTGCTGACATGACCCAAGAGCTGAAAAGCACGCAATTAAACACGGTTACAACTAATAATACGAGCCCTCAGCCTTTGCTACCAATAACCTCTCCTGCCTATTTACCCAACATAGTAAAAAATACTCAGCCAATTGCTCAGTACGGTGGTGGTTTAAATAATCACCAGGCATATCAAGATTTCCACCTTGAACAGCAAAGACAGCTAGAGCAACGTTTTGTTATTGCTGCACAAGCCAAAATAGTAAAACTTGAAGAATTACAGGCTAAAGACCGACAAAAAAAGCTTTCACAAGAACAACTACAAATAAACTTAAAAGACTAACAACGCAAAAAGCCGCCAAATGGCGGCTTTTCACAGGGAAAATACGTGTGCTAGCTTAACTATTTGCTTTCTAGCATATTGCCTGAGCCAATCTCGATTTTACGTGGCTTAAGCGCTTCTGGGATCTCACGTTCAAGGTCGATGCTTAGTAAGCCATTGGCTAAGTCTGCACCAAGTACTTTAACGTGGTCGCCTAACTGGAACTTACGCTCAAAGTTACGCTCGGCAATCCCTTGATGAATAAATTTACGCTCATCATTTTGCTCTTTACCCGCTTTAGTGCCTGATACAACCAAAGTGTTGTTTTCAGATTGCAAGGTTAACTCGTCTTCACTAAATCCGGCCACAGCCATAGTGATACGGTACTTGTCTTTATCAAGCGCTTCGATGTTATAAGGAGGAAAACTTGGCTGCTTGTCAGTTTGCGCAGCAGCATCCATTAATGATGCTAAATGATCGAAACCAATGAATGAACGGTATAGGGGTGATAAATCTACTGTACGCATAATAATATCCTCATATTTAAGCGATATATTGCTGCTACTTTTCGTTTGAACAAGTAACGGCAAAAGTTAATTAATAATATAATTTTCAAATAGTTCTGATTTACTGAAGACCCATAAGGCGTCCTCAAATAACTATCTATGGGCGGGTAATTTTATTTCAAGATTTTTTTATAAAATATTTTTATTTTTTTACAGACCCTAAAAAAAGCGAACGCAATAATCGTTTTTTTGCACTGTAATAAAAAATGAAATTAGTTACACTAGGGTCAACTAATCTGAGGAGAGCGTTATGTTAACAGTAATTTTTGGCCGTGAAGGCTGCCCTTTTTGTGTTCGCGCTAAAGATGTTGCAGAGCAACTTGCTAATGATCGCGATGATTTTAAATACCGCTACATCGACATCATCAAAGAAGGTATCAGTAAAGAAGATTTAGAGAAGTCTGCAGGCAAACCATGCCCAACCGTACCGCAGATTTTTGTAGACCAAACTCATATTGGTGGATTCACTGAATTTGAAGCCTATGCTAAAGAAAACCTAGGCCTTTACCAGTAATTTTGTAGACAGAGTGTTAACCAGCTCAATTAACGCACAATTGAAGCTGGTTAAATTTCGACCAACATCAAACACATATAAATTAGTTGTAATTTATACAAGCATTTGCCTCGCATTTCCTATACAATGCGCGCCTCTTTAAATTCGTTGAGGCGTATTAATGTCAGAACCAGTCACGTTTGAATCTCTAAATCTTTCTCCTGCAATTTTAAAGGCAGTTGAAGAGTTGGGTTACAAGACACCATCTGAAATCCAAGCTCAATGTATACCGTTATTGCTAGAAAGAAAGGACGTACTGGGACTAGCACAAACGGGTACAGGTAAAACAGCAGCATTTGCACTGCCATTACTAAATAATATTGACCCGTCTGTGAAACAGCCACAGATCCTTGTACTCACACCAACCCGTGAGCTTGCGATCCAAGTAGCTGAGGCATTTGAACAATATGCAAAACACACTCGTGGTGTTGAAGTACTGGCACTATATGGTGGCCAGAGCTACAGCATCCAGCTGAGCGCACTTCGTCGTGGCGCACAGATTATCGTTGCTACACCAGGTCGCTTAATCGATCACATAAACCGTGGCACTATCAAGTTTGATGCTTTACAAGCACTTGTACTTGATGAAGCCGATGAAATGCTACGTATGGGCTTTATCGATGATGTAGAAAGCATCATGGAAAAAACACCGCGTGAGAAGCAAACATGTCTTTTCTCTGCGACTATGCCTAAGCAAATTCAAAACATCAGCAGCAAATATATGAATAACCCTGAACAGATTCATATTTCTGCGCGCAACTCAACTGTATCATCAGTTGAGCAAGTGTTTTGGAATGCCCATGTTCATAAAAATAAAGCGATTGTTCGTTTCTTAGAAGCTGAACAATATGAAGGTGCTATTGTTTTCGTACGTACGCGTAACGACACAGTGCAACTTGCTGAGTTATTAGAGCGCGAAGGTTTCTCTGCAGCGCCACTTAACGGTGACATGAACCAGCAAGCGCGTGAGCGCACGGTTGATCGTTTAAAAAGCGGCATGCTAAACGTTGTTATTGCAACAGACGTAGCGGCACGTGGTCTTGATGTAGACCGTTTAAGCTTAGTTATCAACTACGACATTCCACAAGACTCTGAAGCCTACGTTCACCGTATCGGCCGTACAGGTCGTGCTGGTCGTACTGGTAAAGCGATTCTTTTCGTTAAGCATAACGAGCGTTATTTACTTAAAAATATCATTCGTCATACTAAATCTGAAATCGCACAAGTTGAATTACCTACAGCTAAAGTTGTTGAAGAAAAACGTATCAATGCCTTACAAGAAAAGCTTACGCTTGCTCTTGAAAACAAAGATATTACTTTCTTCAATGAAGTGGCTGCCAACATGGCACAAAAACTTGAGCTTGCTCCTGAAGACTTAGCGGGTGCGTTACTGTGTTTAGCACAGCAACAATCACCAATTAAAGTTGAAGAAGTTAAGATTCAACCGCGTGAGCGTAACGAACGTAATGATCGTAATCCTCGTAGCAATGACCGTGGTCGTCGTAACGAACGCGGTGGTGAGCGTGCTGAGCGTAAACCTCGCGAGCGTAACAGCCGTGATGCAGGCCCTATGGATACATACCGTATCGAAGTAGGTCGTGAACATGGTGTTCAAGTTAAGAACATTGTTGGCGCAATTGCTAACGAAGCAGACATTTCAAGCAAGTTTATTGGTGACATTCGTCTTCACGATAATCACAGTACGGTACAATTACCGCAAAACATGCCTAAAGATGTACTTGATCACTTCCAAAAAGTGTTTATTTGTAAACGCCCAATGGGTATGACATTAACACAAGATCAAGGCCCTTCTGAGCCACGCGGCGAGCGTTCTGAACGCCCTGCTGGTGACAAGAAGCGTAGCTTTAATAAAGATGGTCAACGCCCTGATAAGCGTAGCGGCCCTCGTAAAGAACGTCGCCCAGTTAGCTTTACCGCTAAGTAAGCAACGACTCTTTAGAAAAAAAGCCTTGGCATGAAAGTGCCAAGGCTTTTTTGTGTCTGGAATTCAGGTATCAGCTTAATTTCCCTAACTCGAAGCCACAAGCCAGTATTAGGTACTTAACTAACATATTGAATTAAAATATATTTTGTTTGCTTTCTCTAACCAGAGATTGCAGTGAAAACAAGGCTAAATTACACGTCAATTACTAGCCTATTGTAAGTAAATTCAACGCAATTACCGTTGAAAAAGCTGCTTGAGATAGCTTTATTACCCAATAACTCAGATTACTTAATGTGTATAAATATGTTTTCTTTAATTTTTAAAACAATTAAATTTATGTAAACTAAGCAAAGGCTATAATTCATGGACGAATTAAAAATTGAAAAGAAATTACGACAACTTACTCTTTGTAGCAATAATGTTCCCTATTTTATTATGTATCATTATTCCTATCTTAATGGACTTTACAGATCCACCATTTATCACAAATGAAATATACGACGTTATTTTCTTTATAACACTCCCTATTATTTGTGGCGCATCATTCATCTATTTAAATATACTTGTATTCAATAAATATAGACGCTGCAGTAAATACAAAGAGCATCTTAAATCTAGTTTCTCAGATACAAAAACGAAATTATCATTAATATTCACGTATCCATTAATCCCTTTTTTAATCTATGGAACATTCTATATTTTTATCTCTGAGCCCATAAAGTTATGGGCTTACTACACGCAAGGCGACTATTGGTATAAGGAATATATCCTAACTGATGTACAAAAGTGTGGTTCTGATTATGAAGATAGTTGTACTCATTTATATTTTAAAGATCCTAAAACAAACGAAACTCATGATTTTAGATGGTACGACGATAAGTCTACAATAATGAATAACAAAAACGATTATGTTTATATTCTTGGTGAGGCCAGTTTGTTTGGCTATATAGTGAGAGATTTAGAAAGGTAACTTAGACTTACTTTGAATATTACAGCACTTTTATATAAACCTCACTCGAGTGAGTGAGGTTTATGAATCAAAATTAAGTTAAGGCGCTACTGCTGGGTAGACGTAACTTGCATCTAAACCTAGCGGTATACCAAGTGCCCAGTAGCCGAGTAGAAATAAACTCCAACCGATTAAAAAGGCGATTGAATACGGTAGCATCATGGCAATAAGCGTACCTATGCCTGTACCTTTAACGTATTTTTGACAGTACACCACAACTAGTGGGAAGTATGGCATGAGCGGAGTGATAATATTAGAGCTAGAATCTCCCACGCGGTACGCCGCTTGCGTTAAGTCTGGCGAAATACCGAGTTGCATTAGCATAGGTACAAATACCGGGCCTAACAGTGCCCACTTAGCCGAGCTTGAACCAACAAATAAGTTTACAAAACCAGTTAGGAAAATAATCCCTACTACCGTTACTGAGCTCGGTAACTCCATTGCTTTTAATACTTGAGCCCCTTCAATTGCCAGTAAAGCACCTAGGTTTGATTTACTAAATGCAGCAATAAATAATGAACAAAAGAATGCCATAACAATGTAATACGCCATACCATTCATGGCTTTGCTCATCGCATCTATCATGTCTTTAGAGGTTTTAAAGGTCCCTACAGTAAAACCATATACTGCGCCTGGGATCCAAAATAACAAAAATATCAGTGGCACTATTGATTGCATTAGTGGTGAACTAAAATTTGTTAACGAGCCATCGCTGCTGCGCATCGCTGAATCAGCCGGTGCAGATACATACGCTAATAATGCAATACCTGCAATCATTACACTACTTGCAATAAGAAAGGCGCGCTTTTCGTCGCTACGCGCATCTTCAAATGCTGGTAGGTCTTGAGTTTCGCCATCTACTGGTGAATTTTTTAAACGTGGTTCAATAATTTTATCGGTGATATACCAACCTAACAGCACAATAAATAAACTTGATGCTGAAGCAAAGCCCCAGTTATTAAGCGGGTTAATGCTCATTGTCGGATTAATAATTTGTGCTGCACTTTGGGTAAAGCTTTGCAATAGTGGGTCAATTCCAGATGGAATAAAGTTAGCACCAAAGCCACCACTCACCCCAGCAAATGCCGCTGCAATACCGGCAAGCGGATGACGACCGGCGGCAAAAAATATTACCCCAGCAAGAGGTATAACTAACACATACCCTGCATCGGTAGCCGTATGGCTCACAATAGCCACCAAAATAATTGAGGGTGTTAGTAATTTTCTAGGCGTTACTTTGAGCATTAATTTAAGGCCGGTATTAATAAAGCCCGAATGCTCTGCAACGCCCACACCTAGCATTGCAACTAGCACTACACCCAGTGGCGCAAAACCGGTGAATGTTTTTACCATAGAAGATAAAAAAGTGGCCAACGAATCGCTGGCAAGCATGTTATTAATGATAATGGCTTCGCCAGTACGAGGGTCTATTGCATCAAATGTGACGCTTGAAAACCACCAAGACAAAAACCAGATTAATAACATGGCAAACAAAAAGATAATTGCTGGATCAGGCAGCTTATTACCTACCCGTTCAACAAAATTTAAAAATCGCGCAACTATGCCCGTTGGCATTGTCGCATTATTATTGTTATTCATTTCACTTGTTCCCTAGAATTTAGACTACGCTACTTTAGCGTATCTAAGGAATGAGGTAAATTTTAACTGAATAAACAAGCTTGTTTTTAGGCACAAAAAACGCGGTTAATTAACCGCGCGCTTATATACAAACACAAAAAGCTTATGCGAGTGCTTTTACTTCATCCCATAATCTTACTACCAGTGCTTTATCATCTTCATTTAATTCGCCATTGCGGTAGGCTTTTACTAAGCTTTTTTCAACGGTGTCGTTTAGCTCTGCAATTTCTAAATTTAACTCTTCAACCTGTGCATACCCTACCGCTAGGTCAAAGTGGCCACGTAAATAACCGCCAGCAAATAGCTCATCATCAGTGGCTTTTATCACTAAATCATCAAAATATTGCTGCGCAGCATCTATGTAATTTACTAAACTCATGTGTTACTTCTCCTCAAGGTGCAGCCCATCTTGATGACCTACTGCATACATAATATGGTCGTTAAACCCACTGGTTACACGTATATAACCGCTTAATTCATCATCTAACTCGCTATCGCCGGTGTCACAAATTAGCGGTCGGCCATTTAAAGCCTGTAATTTAGTTTTTGTTGCCACTACAATAATATTGTCGCGGCCTATCGCTTTAATTAACGCAGGACTGAGTTGTTGATTACCTCGACCAAAAATATGCCCTTGACCGCCAATCAAGGTGATCACTAATTTTGTCTCACGTCCTGTCGTAAGTTCAAGTAATTGTTGAGCTGTTAAGTCTTGGCCTATTAAAGCTTGATCTTCAACTAAATCAACACCGAGCAGTGTATTCTCAAGCCCCATTTCTTCCATCACCGCGCCAACGGTAGAGCCACTGCCCATTACATAGAGGGTATCGGCATCCATTTCACTGACCACATAAGCGGCAATATCAGCAAGTACCAATTCATCGGTTTCTTTACCGCCATTTTTAACCGCTTGTACATAGCGCACTTCACTGGGTACTTGCATTTCGCCATAACGTTTTGCTTTTACTGTTCCTTGGCGAAAGGCGACTTCATCAATGTCCATCACATCAGCATCGCTTAGCGTTACCAGCTCACCTTTTACCAGCATTTCAACTACGCGACCTGCAGCTTTTGGCGTTATGGCATATACTCCAGAGTGAATTTTACACCCCGCAGGAATACCCAAAACAGGTACGGAGTCTTCTACAGCATGGCAAATGTTGCGCGCCGTTCCGTCGCCACCAGCAAATAAGATTAAATCTACACCTTGCTGCTGTAATAAACGAGCTGCCGCTTCAGTATCGTCACTGGTTGTGGGTGAGCTACTTTGATAAACCACTTGCGTATTAAAGCCGAGCGATTTTGCTGTGTGCTCCCCCATTTCATCATTAACAGTATAAATAGTAATATTTGACTGATAAGGTACCAGCACTTCAAGTGCAGCTTTAGTGCGGCTATTTGATTTAGGCTCAGCGCCTAATGCAATGGCTTTAGCGGCGGTGTCTTCACCGTCGCTGCCTTTTAACGCCACGCTACCGCCCAATCCTGCAACCGGGTTTACAATCAGCCCTAACTTAAACTGCATCTTTTAGCTCCTCGGGTGAATGCCATGAAAACTGCGCAGCATTTAAAGGCCACATGGTGTTATAAAATTTACACAGTGCTTTTAATAATAAGGTTGTTCGCGGGTTAAACCCGTTTTGCAACAACTCTAATAACTTTGCATGAACACGCGATTGAAACGCAAATCGACAAGTTTGCTCACCATTTAAATTATCTATCGATACGTTAAAATCGAACCCAGCAGCCACACTCAATGCCCACTCTATTGCTTGAGGTTTTACCTCTACTGACTCAAACTCTGCTTGCTGTGTAACATCGCGCCCATCAGGGCAATACCAATAACCATAATCTTCACTTAAACGGCGTTGCGCACCTGCCACTAACCAATGGGCTATTTCATGCAATGCACTGGCATAAAAACCATGGGCAAACACAATTTGATGATACGGGGTTGTATCATTTGCGGGAATATAAATAGGCTCATGCTCACCTTTTACCAAACGCGTGTTATAGCTTTGGTAAAAAGTGTGTTCGAAAATAGAAATTAGATCAGCTACTTGGTGCATAAATACTTCGTATACTCGTTTGAACCCGATGCTTTAAAGACAGATGAAATTAGTATAAAGCACACTAAAAACGAAGCGAATTGTACGTACTTTTATCTACAAAGTAAAAAATTAGCGATGCATTAATTAAGGCTTCCTTACCATACTTTATTTACTGAACGCTTAATTACGCTTACCATACACCAACAAAAAACCTGAATTGACTCACTCTTATGGTTAAACAACACAGCTTTTTATCGTGGCTATTTATCTCTTTTACTTTTTTAACACTCTTGGCTGCTTCTGCCAGCAGTTATGCAAAAAGTATAAGTATTAACGTATTTGCTATTCCTTCTAAGCCTATTGTTGAGTTAGTCGCTAACACCAGCGATGAATTGGCTACGCACCAAATTATTACGTTTTACCAACAAGGGTTACCCGTACACGCCACCTTGTATTTAACGGATTATCCCGTTGACGCACAAAACGAAATTAAGAAAGTGGTAGAGCGCATTGTAAAAGAACATCAGTCGTTTGAAATAAAAGCCAATGGGTTTAATGTGTCACCAAGTAATTGGGCATTTATAAAATTAGAAAAATCATATCAGTTACAACGCTTAGCCGACGAGGTTACCCTTAAGCTTGAACCGCTTCGCGATCATCAAGCGCTAGTGCCAAGTTGGGTAAAGCATTACCCTAATAAACTTGTGGCTTTTGAACGCTATGGCAGCCCTAATGTATTTCAGAATTTTCAGCCGCATTTAACCCTACTCGCGAATGAGCAAAACCCAGCATTAGCGATAGTACAAAAAGCACTGCACGCTGAGCCGCCCCAGGCACAAGGTGAAATAATTGGGATTGGAATTGGAGTGTCTGATCAGTTTGGTCAACAAAAAGAAATACTCGCTAAGTACTTTTTTGATGCCAAATAAATAGTTAATAACAGGGCTAATTACACACTTTATGACTAATAATATTTATGGGTTTGTGGTTAGCTTATCTGTTAAATGTTTTTTAAGTATGCGGGTGTTACGCGTATTTGCTTTGAACATGGCATCAAAAATATCTCCAAAAAATGGAATGAGCCCGCCAACAAAATCAATCAACATATTTATAATAATACGGCTTTTTACTCGCTTGCTAACATCTAAGCGCTGCGCTTCAATTAGTACATAGCCAGACAAAATAAGTCCCGCTAAATCACCTATTACAGGTAAAAGCCCAATCAGCGACTCAACACCAAATTTAAATTTAGTAAACGGAATACCAATACTGCTATCGGTAAAGCGGCTAAACTCTTCGAGTCGTTTTATGGTGGCTTTATATTCAGCTTGTGTAACGTGAGATTGATTGTTTTTTTGCATACTAACAGCTCTCTTATTTTTAGATGCGCTGAGCACATTTAAATTATTGAGCGGCAATAAAGATGTATAGCTTGTACATAATAAACGCGCTGGTGCGCGTTTATTATTAATTTATAGTAAATCGCGCTTAGATAGCGCCTTTAATTGGCCCATGTTCGTGATTTACATGCGGGTTTTGACCGCGTTGACGTAGTAAATGATCCATTAAAGTAATGGCCATCATTGCCTCAGCAATCGGAATAGCACGAATGCCTACACAAGGATCGTGACGACCTTTAGTGATCATCTCAACCGCTTCATTACTCGTGTTAATACTATTACCGGGAATGGTAATACTTGATGTTGGCTTAAGCGCAATGGATGCGATTATATCTTGCCCTGTAGAAATACCTGCCAATACGCCGCCGGCATGATTTGAGGTAAAACCATCAGGAGTTAACTCATCACGATGCTCTGAGCCTTTTTGCTCAACCACATCAAAGCCATCGCCAATTTCAACGCCTTTTACAGCGTTAATACTCATTAATGAATGGGCAAGTTCGGCATCTAGCCTATCAAATACCGGCTCACCTAAGCCAACAGGCACATTTTTAGCTACTACTTTTACTTTAGCGCCAACTGAGTCACCTTGTTTTTTAAGGTCACGCATATATTCATCGAGTGCTTCAAGCTTGCTAACGTCTGGGAAAAAGAATAAGTTATTTTCCACTTCATCCCAATCGTAATTTTCGGCTTTAATTGGCCCTAGTTGACTCAAACACGCACGTACTTCAATACCATGAAATTGCTTTAAATACTTTTTAGCAATAGCGCCTGCGGCAACCCGAATAGCGGTTTCGCGCGCAGATGAACGGCCACCACCACGGTAATCGCGAAGGCCATATTTGTGCCAGTAGGTATAGTCACCGTGGCCTGGGCGAAATACATCTTTAATTTTGCCATAATCTTGTGAACGTTGATCGGTATTTTCAATTAATAAACCAATGCTGGTACCAGTGGTTTTACCTTCAAAAACGCCCGCTAAAATTTTGATTTGGTCGCTCTCACGACGCTGCGTGGTATAGCGACTTTGCCCAGGTTTGCGTCTGTCTAAATCGTGTTGTATGTCGGCCTCAGTGATTTCAAGGCCTGCGGGCGTGCCATCCACTACGCCGCCTAATGCAACGCCGTGGCTTTCGCCAAAGGTGGACACTTTAAATAACTGCCCTATGCTATTACCTGCCATTAACTTTCCTCATTCCTAATGACTTATAGCCGAGAATTAACTCGGCTATTGTTTTGCCCAGCCATTTCGGATGAATGGCTAGTACTAATTATTACTGTGCAAAGTAGGCATCTAGTTGTTGTTTGCTAATAACAAACACCCCTAATCCGCCTTGTTCAAACTCAATCCATTCAAATGGTGCGCCTGGATACAGTGCATCCATATGTACCATAGAGTTACCTACTTCGACAAATAACAAACCGTTATCTGTTAGATGCTCACTAGCTTGATCTAAAATAGTACGTGTTACATCAAGGCCATCGTGTCCCGATGCTAATCCAAGCTCTGGTTCATGGTGGAATTCACGTGGTAAATCAGCCATATCTTCAGCGTCAACGTACGGTGGATTTGCTACGATTAGGTCGTATTTTTGCCCAGGTACACCACTGAATACGTCAGACTGAATAGGCAGTACGCGATCACTTAGTTGATAGTCAGTGATGTTAATATCAGCCACTTCAAGCGCTTCATAGGATATATCAACCGCATCAACTTGCGCATTCTCGAACGCTTGTGCCAAGGCAATAGCAATACAACCTGAGCCTGTACATAAATCTAAAATACGCCCTACTGACTCTGGTTTTTCTAACCAAGGGGTGAAGCGATTATTAATAAGCTCAGCAAAAGGCGAGCGAGGAATTAATACGCGTTCATCCACATAAAATGGCATGTTAGCAAACCATGCAATGTTGGTAAGGTAAGGTACTGGGGTAAAATCGTTAATGCGCTCGGCAATTAAGCCCGCTAAACGATTTTTTTCAGTACTGGTTAAACGCGCATGCATCAGCTCTTTGGGTGCATCGATAGGCAAACTAAGCGCCGGTAATAACAAACTTACCGCTTCATCCCATGCGTTATCGGTGCCATGACCAAAGAAAATACCGCTACTTGCAAATTGACTAGTTGTCCAACGAAGCCAATCGTGTAAGGTTGAAAGTTCTGCAACAGCTTCATCTAGGGTTGCTTCTTCTATTAGTAATTCACTCATCAGTGTTATCTGCCTGCTACTTTCAAAAAAAATAAACTCAATCGGGGCGCATCATTGGCCCCATGATTACCCTATTGTATACCCAAGCCACCTTTAGGTGCGAGCGCAGTTAGTGTTAAAAGCGATTTAGGTAAGGCTTTGATTGCAAATAATAGTCACTCTATTGTGCAAATCAATAACGCAGTATAAATCGCTTTTAAACTAACCTTAATGGCGCTGTACTATGTACCTCAAAGCTGCTTGGGTATCACACCTTTTTACTCGATTTTTACCGCTTTTTTGTTTAAACTGCCGCTATGAAAAAAGATCCCCACTCAAACAGCCTAATTAGTCCTGACGACATTGACTTGTTTCGTCAAAGTATCAGTGGTGCGCGTGTATTTAAACAAGACACTCACCGTTTTAGCAATAAACCTAAAGTGTCACAAGCGAAGCAATTTGCCCAGCAAAAAAAGCAACAACAGTCAGAATTTTTCTTTTCTGATGAATATGTGCCCGATATAGACACGCATGGTACCGTTAATTATGTACAACAGGGTCAGGATCGTTTTTTAGCCAAACAACTTCGTCGAGGGGATTTTATTCCTGATTTAACCCTCGACCTGCATGGCTTAAATAAAGAGATAGCCAAAGATGAACTCGCAGGGCTTATTCATGAGTGCAAAAAAAAGCATTACTATTGCGCTTGTGTTGTACACGGAATTGGCGGCCATATCCTCAGGCATAAAGTACCGCAATATTTAGTGCAACACCCCGATGTAATTGCTATGCACCAAGCTCCGCTTGAGTATGGCGGTAAAGGGGCGGTACTCATATTAATTAACTTACCGCAAAGTGATGAGTTTAGGCGCTGAGCACTAGAGCCAATCAATAAGAGCCTTTTTTAGTGCATATATTTTCGATTATATTTCCGCTTATTTTTATTGTGTTATGCGGCTACATAGCAAGCCGAAGTCAGTTTTTAGAACGCATTCATATAACGGGGCTCAGTAAATTTACTTTTTACATTAGTGTACCGAGTTTTTTATTTTTAAATATGGCCCAGGCAGACTTAAAAACCAGCGTGAGCTTAAATGGGTTTTTAAGCTTTTATATTCCCGTTATTTTAATTTATTTTTTTGCGCTCATTATTGACCGCTACACTCTCTCCAAACATCCTCAATATGAACGTCACAGTGTATTTGCCCTTGGCAGTAGTTATTCAAATACCGTATTGGTGGGCTTGCCCATTATTATTGCCGCCATGGGTGAGCAAATGATGGGCATTATTTTTATGATCATTACCTTTCATAGCGCGCTATTGTTCACCCTTACCTTTTTAATTAGTGCAAACAGTGCCAGTCATGTGTTTTCGTGGTCAACATTTGCCAAAAATATGTTACTCAATCCTGTCGTATTGAGTATTAGCATGGGTTTATTGGTAAATTTAGCAGGGATTACTTTATTTGCTGATTTAAGTAATGGCTTAGCGCTTTTAGCTAAACCTGCCATTGCCTGTGCATTATTTGTTTTAGGCGCAAACTTAGCTTTTTATAAAATTAGCGATAACTGGCAAGCGGCAGCTATTGCCAGCCTGTTAAAGCTAGTTATATTGCCCGCCTTAGTATTAGTGTTAGGCTCACATGTATTTGCTATTAATGAGTCGCTGTTAAAAGTACTCGTATTATTGAGCGCATCGCCCTTGGGAGTTAATGCGTACTTAATTGCATGCCAAATAAAACAACATCAAGATACGTTAGCCAGTGCGGTTGTTTTATCGACAGTTTTGAGTGTAGTGAGTTTTAGTATGTGGTTAACAATTCTACTGTAGACAAATACCTAAAAGTAGTGGCATTTACCTAACAGAAAGTGGCTTAGCTAAATGCTAATTTACACGCTATGCATCTACATTCGCTGGTGCATTGATGGTGATATAATCACTTTTATGGCGAGTTTCATCATAACTAATTTGTGCAACAGCGCCGGTATTAAAAATAGGCATATGCCCAGCACACAACTGATCAACCAAATAGCTCACCATAGGCATATGGGCAACCACAAGCCAGGTATCGCATTCTGGATGAAGCGCGATTAACGTTTCTAAATAATCTGCAGCAACCTGCGGGTTACCTTCAGGAATAATATCTTGGCAGGTCTCTTCAAATAAAAAGGTATTATTTTTTTTAACACCCTCAGCTGTTTGCTGCGCTCTTACATAAGGACTCACTAATAACCCCGTTGGAGCATGCTTTTTTTGTAACCACAGCCCCATTTTTTCTACCTGCTGATGGCCCAAAGGAGTCAAATTTCTACTGACATCATCAGAGTGCATCGGTATTGCTTCACCATGACGCATTATCAAGATTGTTTTCATAAAAAATCAACCAATTAAAGAATATAAAACAGTAGCCAGTTTGCTCGAATTTCCGCTATATTAATAACTCAAACCTATTTATTTTCTTAAAATAGTTCTTTCATGATGTTCAGGTAAATAGCATTGCATTCCTGAAGTTATCATCTGTTGTTAACAATTATACGTTTAGTTTCAGGAGCATCATTTGAAAATCAGCACTAATGATAACAGAGCTTACCGCACACTAACACTGGACAATGGTCTAAAAGTACTTTTAGTGCACGATCAAGACTCAGCAAAAGCTGCCGCATCCATGGCTGTTAACGCTGGTCACTTTGATGATCCGCTTGATAGACAAGGCCTAGCGCATTTTTTAGAGCATATGTTGTTTTTAGGCACTGACCTTTATCCTGAATCAGGAAGTTTTAATAATTTTGTCTCGCAGTCTGGTGGCAATACCAACGCGTGGACTGGCACAGAGCATACCTGCTATTTCTTTGATATTAATAACCATCATATTGAAACAGCATTAGCGCAATTTAGTCGGTTTTTTATAGCGCCCAAACTAAACCCCGCTGAAACAGAAAAAGAACGTAATGCTATTGAGGCTGAGTTTAAATTAAAAATTAAAGACGATGGCCGTCGAATTTATCAAGTGCATAAAGAAACGGTTAACCCAGAACATCCTTTTGCCAAGTTCTCAGTGGGAAACTTGCAAACATTAGCAGATAGAAAGCGCTGTATTAGTGATGAATTACGTGACTTTTTTAATCAGCATTACCAAGCTCAGTGGATGACTTTAGTGATTTGTGCCAATGAGTCATTAGATACACTTGAGGCATGGGCAACCCAGTATTTCTCCCAGATAAAGGGAGATAAACACCAATTAAAGCCACCTATAGAAGCGCCGCTTTATCGCAGCCAAGACTTGGGTAAGTTGCTTCATATTGAACCACACAAACATGTACAAAAGTTGATTATTAGCTTTGCCATGCCAAACATTGACGATTTTTATCGTCATAAAACGGTCAGCTTTATTGCGCACTTACTAGGTTATGAGGGGCAAGGCTCGTTATATTCTGTGCTTAAAGAGCAAGGTTGGATCAATGCCCTCTCTGCAGGTGGCGGAATTAATGGCAGTAATTTTAAAGACTTTAATATTAGTATGGCGCTGACCGATGAAGGCATTGAATACTACGAAGATATTATTGAGATGGTGTTTGAATACATTTGTTTAATTAATAACAACACCAGCAAATTACCTCGCCTATATCAAGATAAGCAAAAACTATTACAAATCGCATTTGATAACCAAGAAAAGTCTCGCCTAATTGATTGGGTCAGTAATTTAAGTATTAACATGCAACACTACGATGAAGTTAATTACTTACAGGGTGACTATTTAATGGAGGGCTTTAAAGCCAGCGCGCATGAAATGGCTATGCAGTGGTTAACTCCGCACAACATGCGTTTAGTGCTTATTCATCCTGATGTAGAGCCTGAACACACAGCTGCTTGGTATAACACCCCCTATAAAATTGAAAAATTGTCGCTACATTGGCTCAAAGCACTTGCACAGATTAGCCAGCCACAAAGTGAAATGCTATTGCCCACGGCTAATCCTTATTTAGCTAAAGATGTCATTTTATATCCGGTTGAATCACAGCAACGACATCCAACATTACTGGTAAAAGAAGCAGGCTTTGACTTTTGGTTTAAACAAGACGCCACCTTTAGAGTCGCCAAAGGGCATTTTTATTTAGCCATGGACTCTGACTTTGCAGTAAAAGACGTGAAACATATGGCGCTGACGCGGTTATTCTCAGATTTATTCATGGACAGTGTTGGCGAACAGTTTTACCCAGCGGAACTTGCGGGCTTAAGTTATCACTTAACCTCTCATCAAGGTGGCTTAACGCTTCACACTGCGGGGCTTTCTTCAAGCCAACTCGAATTAGTCGATCAGCTGATTGATGCACTATTTAACGTAAAAATTTGTGCCAAACGCTTTGCAGAATATAAAAAGCAATTAGTTAGACATTGGCGTAATAGCAATCAAAACAAACCCGTTAGTGAGCTATTTAGTATTTTAGGCGCTAAAATAATGCCGTGGAATCCTAAGCCTGACGAGTTAGCAAATGCACTCAAAGACACCTGTTTCCATCAGTTTAATGAATTTAGACAAGCGTTTTTTAATGCCCTTCATGTTGAGTCTTTTTTACATGGTAATTGGCAGCAAAATGATGCGCTTGAGTTTCAAAAGAAGGTCGCTCAGCACCTTAAAAAATCAGCCGTTATCAACGATTTAAAGCGCCCACTTTATGAAATTACTAAAGTGACTCGCTACGAGCTTGAACTTGCCTGCAGCGATAATGCCATGGTGATTTACTACCAAGCACAAAGCGATGACGTTATTGAAAAAGTGAAAATGATGGCGCTAAATCATTTAATTAATCAAGATTACTTTAATGAACTCAGAACCACGCAACAACTCGGTTATTTAGTAGGCGCAGGATACGCTCCTTTTAATACCCGTGCTGGTATTGCCTTTTATATACAATCACCAAAATTTGAGCCCACCACGTTACTGCACAGGCATAATTTATTTATTAGCCAGTATTTAGCAATAATTAATGAACTAACAGAACAAGACTGGCTGCAACAAAAACATGGATTAACAACCCATATTGCTGAAAAAGACAAAAATTTGCGTTTACGTTCACAACGTTTATGGCTTGCTATAGGTAATGGCGATCATCGGTTTAATATGCAGCAACGCCTGCTGGATTCTTTAAACGCATTAACGCTTGAAGATTTAAAAGCCTACGCCGCTGAAATTTTTAATGCAGATCGCCCAAGATATGAGCTTTTAAGTGCCAAATCTGTGAATTCGTCTGAGAAACTACCACTTCATTCGCATTCTCTTTGACTCTTGCTCGCGCTTGATTTAGATTGTCTTTTGTTAATAAGAAGTAAGACAATGAAAAAAATAAAAATAATAAAATATATTCTATTGTTGGCCTCTTTGGCAACAGCCTACTCTGCGAGTGCATTCGAGTCATCGTTTAACTTGAATTTAAATGCGTTGGTCGTGAGCGTGTGCGCAATAATGTTGTTAGTTGTAGTTTATTTGTTAACGATTGTTCACTCACTCAAGCGTTCACACTCTCAATTACAGCTTTCTGAAAAACGATTAAAAAGTACCGTAGAAGGCAGTGGTGACACTCTATGGGATTGGAATATCAAAACCGGTAAAGTTATTCGTATCAATGACAAATACGTGATGAATAGTAATAACCTAGTAGAATTTCCACCGAATAAAAGCTTGATCCATCCCCGCGATTTAACCCATGTTGATTACCTACTAAAAAAACACTTTGCCGAAGAAAGTACTTTTTTTGAAGCAACTTATCGCATTAAAGACAGCTTTGGTAAATGGCACTGGGTGCTCGACCGCGGAAAAATCATTGAAAAAGACGCTAACCTAAGCCCACTGCGAATGACTGGCACAGTCAGAGATATCTCGCAGTTAAAATCAACGGAAGATCGACTTAACTTATTTGCAAAATGTGTTGAGTCACTCACTGATGCGCTGGCCATTTATGATAAAGACTTTAGGCTGGTGGATATTAACCCAAGCTTTTTAACTTTGTTTGGCGGCGTACGCGAGCAATACCTAAAGAAAGAGTTTCATTTAGCCGGTTACGACAAAAGCTATATAGAATCCATAAAAAACACCGTTAGAAAGCACGAACATATTCAAGAAGAAGTAAAGCTTCGCAATAGCGATCATGCTCTGCTGCCATTTGAAATTTCAATAGATGAAATTAAAAACGCGCAAAATCAAATTACCAATTATGTCGTAGTGTATTCTGATTTAACCGAGCGTAAAAAAACCGAGTCTGAGCTCAATAATTTATCTAATCGAGATCGCACCACCAGCTTACCTAACCGTAATTTGTTTTTTTCTGACTTACAAAAACTCGCAAAGCAGCATTCTCACCATGCCTTGTTAGTATTTGATTTAGATAACTTTAAAAAGATAAACGACTCATTAGGCCATCAGTTAGGTGATAGCTTACTAGCAAAGCTTGCTATGCGTTTAAATAAGCTCACCCGTGAAAATGACGTATTTTATCGCCTTGGCGGCGATGAATTTGCGCTAGTTATGTCAAACACCAACGATATTCTCACTATCACTCGCATGGCTAAACAGTTTTTGGGGGCCATAGCTACACCATTTAAAATGGCAGGCCATGAACTTGCTATCACCTCAAGCGTTGGTATAGTGTTGTTCCCCGAAGATGGTAACACCCCCGAAATACTATTAAAGAACGCCGATACTGCGATGTATCATGCTAAAAAGAAAGGCAATAGCTACCTGTTCTTTAATAACACCATGAACCGCCAAGCAGTAAAACGACTGCAAATAGAAAACCTAATGCGCTTTGGCTTAAAAGAAGATCATTTTGAGGTGTATTACCAGCCTAAAATGAATATTCGTACTGGTAAGCTTGCTGGAATGGAAGCGTTGGTGCGTTTTATTACCCCGAAAAAGGGGGTTATCAGCCCAGGAGTATTTATTCCAATTGCCGAAGAAACAGGGCAAATTATTGAAATTGGTGAAGTAGTTTTAAACAAAGCTTGTCGCGATGTAAAACAGTGGTTAGATGCAGGTTTATTTAATGCCCGTGTTGCTGTTAACTTATCAGCAAAACAATTTAGCCTACCCGACTTAACCTCGCGCATAGATGTGATTTTACAAAAAAATGAACTACCCTCGTACTTCTTAGAGCTTGAGATAACTGAAGGCACCGTAATGGACGATCCACAAGAAGCCATTGCGATTATGCGCTCTTTAAGTGCCCGTGGAATTCACTTAGCAATGGATGACTTTGGTACCGGCTATTCATCACTTGCGTATTTAAAGCAGTTTCCACTCAATACGCTTAAGGTAGATAAAGCCTTTATCGATGATATGAAGACTGAACGTGGCCGCAATATGGTGGACTCTATCGTCACTATTGCGCATAACCTTGATTTGCATGTAGTTGCCGAAGGGGTGGAGCAAGCGTCGCAAATAAGCATACTTGAAGAGCTAAACTGTGAAACACTGCAGGGTTATTACTACTCTAAGCCACTGTCAAAAGATGAATTTACTGCGTTTTTAAAACAACAAAAAAGCCAATCAAAACTCAGTTTAATTAGAGCGACCAGTTAAGCACGCCATAGACACGCATTTACACCTATATTGCGTATCAATGCACGTCGATAATGCATATTAAACAAGCACCAAGCAACAGGACCAAACACGCCACCTAAAAATAACCAGCGTTTAACAGGCATGCCCTTTTTAATGGTTTCTAAATACATAAGCGCTATAAATACACCGCTAAGCAAAACAAATAACACCACCACCTCAACCAGTTCAAAAATAAGGCGCGTATAATAGCGTTAAACTGGCGAAAATTAAAGCAACACATTATTTGACCGTTACTCAGACACAAAAAAGCCGAGCAACTTAAATACTCGGCTAATCAATATAGATTTATAGCGGCTTACTTGTCAGCACGGCCCATAAACTTATGCTCTGCAGTATTAATACGGATGCGATCGCCCGTAGAAATATGCTCTGGCACTTGAATAGTTAAGCCGGTTGATAAACGAGCAGGCTTTGAACGCGCGCTGGCTGAAGCACCTTTAATTGAAGGGTCGGTTTCCTCAACTACAAGCTCAACACTTGAAGGAAGATCAAGCCCAACTGGCGCACCATCAATCACAATAACATGCACGCCCTGGGTCTCTTCGTTAACAAACTGAATCTCTTCAGCTATCGCGTCTTTAGCCAAGTTGTAAGGCGTATAATCTTCGTTATCCATAAAGACATACTCATCGCCATCAATGTACGACAGCATCGCTTCACGACGGGTTAAATCTGCAAGGTTAAGCATGTCGCTGTCTTTGAATGTTTCGTCAACTTTGGTACCCGTTACTACATCGTATAAACGCATACGGTATAAACTACCACCGGCACGACCTTGTGGTACAGAACGTACGATATCTTTTACTACTAATACACGGCCATTAAAGTCAATAGCCGTCCCTTTTTTAACATCACTTGCCTTTGGCATGGGTGAATTCCTATTGTTTTTTTGATTGCGAGAAACATACCACGAAACTGATTTTGTTCAACAATAAAGTGATATGATTAGCTTCTTACTTCGTACTGACTCATAAATCTGTAATTTAGACTTAAACTCGTGTTATTTAGTAGCAAAAAGCTGCTATGGTAAAGTTATCGATTATGACCTCAAGGAATGGCTCATGAACCAACAAACTGTACATACCTATTTAATGAACAAGCCGTTAGTTAAACTAACCCAGCCTTTTGCTAAAGATGTTGATGTGTATAAAGTAAACCATAAGATGTTCGCCACCCTTGCACTGAGCAATGAAGGTGAAACCGATGAAAACGGCGAACCTATTTGGTGGCTAAATTTAAAGTGCGACCCTGATGAAGCGCAATCATTACGAGATATTTTCCCTGCCGTTATTCCTGGTTATCATATGAATAAACGCCTTTGGAATACCGTGATTTTAGATGGCTCAGTACCACAGGGTGAAATTGAGCGTATGATTGATAACTCGTTTAATTTGGTGGTCGACAATATGCCAGATAAAGATAAAAAGGCCATTGAAGCGTTACTGTAAATAAGCGTCTATATCTCTATATTTACTGATAATCAAACATAAAAAAAGCCGCATAATTTGCGGCTTTTTTACGTTAACTTAAAACATTAATCTTTGTGCTCAGTTTTCTCATTTTGAGTATCAGTCGATTTATCATCTGCCTGTTCTAACTCAACTTCAGCTGTTTTAGCGGCTGTAATGTAAAACTTATCGCCTTTATCAGCCATTGCAACCAGTGATTCACAGGGTGCAAAAATCGCATTGCTGTTAGCCAGAGTAGACATATCAGAGCTAATTTTACCTGCGCCTAATTTATCCATATAGCTAAACGGGCCACCTAAGAACGGTGGGAAACCAATACCAAAAATAGCACCAATATCACCATCACGTGGGCTGGCAATAATATCGTCATCTAAACAGCGAACGGCCTCATTAAGCATTTGTGAGATACAACGCTTAGCAATTTCGTTTTTATTTAGACGTGGAGCTGGGGTTACACCTAGTAGCTCATAGACTGACTCATCAACCTTTTTGCCTTTCTTGTCGTATTCATAAAAACCACGACCCGTTTTACGGCCTAAGCGCTTTGAATCAATCATGCGCGAGAAAGCATCTGGGCCTTTAAAACGCTCACCCAATTCTTTTTCAAGAATTGGCGCGATTTTAGAACCAATATCAATACCGACTTCATCAAGCAGTGCCAACGGCCCTACTGGAAAACCAAACTCAACTAAGGCTGCGTCAATTTTTTCAATTGGCTCACCGGCAAGCATTAAGTTTGCCGCCTCATTCAGGTATGGCGCTAAAATACGGTTTACGTAAAAACCGGCCATGTCTTTTACCACAATTGGCGTTTTACCTTGCTTACGCGCAAAGTTAACTACACGAGCAATCGTTTCTTTTGAGGTGCCTTCGTGAGGAATAATTTCTACCAGTGGCATTTTCTCTACTGGTGAGAAATAATGTAAACCAATTACATTTTCAGGGCGTTCTGCTTTTGCTGCAATTTGCGAAATAGGTAATGACGAAGTATTACTTGCGAAAATAGTATTCGCTTGGCAATGCTGCTCTACATCAGCAACCATACCTTGCTTCAGTTCTAAATCTTCAAATACGGCTTCTATCACTAAATCTATGTGTTTAAAACCGCTGTAATCGGTAGTGCCGGTAATGCGGTTCATCGTTAACTGCATATCGGCTTTAGACATAATACGGCGTTTAAGACGCTTATCTAAAATTTTGTATGTGTAGTTCATGGCATTACTTATGCCCTGCTCTGCCACATCTTTAATACGCACCGGCAATTTAGCTTTAACCGCACTCACATGGGCAATACCTGCGCCCATTAAGCCACCACCTAACACGGCAGTTTTACTAATCGCGGGAGCATCATCATTGCGCCATTCTTTTTTCATTTCAGTGGTTGCAAAGAAAATGCCGCGCAGTGCTTTAGACTCATCACTCATTACCAATGTGGCAAAACCTTCTGCTTCAGTTTTATACGCTTTCATTTCGTCAAGCTCTACGCTTGCACGTACCGCTTTAATAATTGCAAGCGGCGCAGGGTAATGACCACCGGTTTTTTTAAGAACGTTTTCTTTAGCTTTTTTAAAGATAAAGTTACGGCCAAACGGGTTTGATTCTAATAACTTACTGATCTTATCAAGTTTAGGCTCTTTAGCTTGTGGCTTTTTCTTCGCCGCAAACTCTTTAGCCACTTTTAACAGTACGCTTTGTGGTACACAATCATCCAATACACCGGCTTTTTTAGCTTGTTTAGGACGAATTTGTTTACCGGTTAGCATCCACTCGAGGGCTTTTTGAATGCCCACGATTTTAGTTAAGCGCTGTGTACCACCACCGCCAGGTAATAAACCTAGTTGTACTTCTGGTAAACCAATTTTTGTTAAATCGCTATCTGTACCTACGCGGTAATCACAGGCTAAAGCAAATTCTAAACCGCCACCAAGTGCTGCGCCATGTATAGCACTAACTGTGGTGTACGGAAGCTTTTTCATATCAAAAAATGCTTGATGGCATAATTCGCTAATAGCTAATGCATCTTCACGCTTTTGCACGTTGTCTAGCATTTTAACATCGGCACCAGCAATAAAGTTATCGCTTTTACCGCTAATAAATACCATACCTTTAACTGCGTGCTCTTTAGCTTGTGCTAATAATGCTTTTAAATCATCAGCAAAGCTATCTCGCAGGGTGTTCATTTTTTCACCCGGTACATCAATTGTCACTACGGCTATTTTGTTATCATCAACCGTTAAATTAAATACTGAATCTGTCATTACGCACTCTCCAATACAAAGGCTGCACCTAAACCACCCGCAGCACAGGCAGTCGTTAACGCTAAACCACCGCCACGACGCTTAAGCTCGTATAAACTTTGTGTAATTAAACGCGCGCCGGTTGCCGCAAATGGATGACCATATGCAAGCGAGCCGCCGTTCACGTTAAACTTATCCATGTTAATTTCACCTATGGCTTTATTACGCCCTAAGTGCTCTTGTGCAAATTTATCTGAAGCAAACATTTTCATATTCGCTAAGGTTTGCGATGCAAACGCTTCATGCATTTCAATAAGGTCTAAATCAGCTAACGTAATACCCGCTCTATCAAGTGCGATAGGCGTTGAGTGAGCCGGCCCCATTAGCATGTCTTTTTCTACGCCAATGGCTGAGAACGCAAAACTACGCACATAACCTAAAATTTCATAACCCAAAGCTTTGGCTTTGCTTTCGCTCATCATTAACACTGCTGCTGCGCCATCAGTTAGTGGGGTTGCATTGGCAGCAGTGACTGAGCCGTGTTGACGGTCAAATACTGGCTTAAGCTTGGCGTAACCTTCAACCGTTGAGTTTTTACGGATATTATTATCTTCTTCAATAAAGCTTTTATAAGGCGGTAAATGAGCCGTCATTACTTCATCTTTAAGCTTGCCATCAGCCCAAGCTTGCGTTGCCAGAGAGTGAGAACGATGCGCTAAAGCATCTTGATCTTCACGGCTAATGTTATGGGTTTTAGCCATTTGCTCGGCTGTTTGTCCCATTGATAAACCCGTTGAGTACTCAGCAACCGCTGGCGGCACTGGCAATAAATCTTTTAAACGTAGTTTTGAGAATATTTTTAAACGCTGACCAAGCGTACGTGCTTTGTTTAAATCAACTAAGCTACCCGCTAATTTTTTACTTACACCAATTGGCAATACAGACGATGAATCGGCACCACCGGCAATTCCTACGCTTACAGAGCCTGCCATAATTGATTCGGCAACGTTTGCTATCGCTTGAAAACTCGTCGCACACGCACGCGATACAGAGTATGCATCAACCGATACTGGCATCCCAGTACCCAATACAATTTCACGCGCAATATTTGGCGCTTCTGGCATTTGTACTACTTGCCCAAAAACCAATTGATCGATTTCTGACTTGTCGAAATTTAATCGCTCAAGCATTTCATTAACCACTAGCTTACCCATATCCAATGCTGGTACATGGTGGAACGCAGTCGCTTGCTTAGCAAAAGGAGTACGTAAGCCGCTTACGATGGCAATACGGTCGCCTTTTGGTGTTTTAAGTATGTTTTGCTCAGACATTTATTATTCTCTCCCGCTGACAGGTCAGACCTGTATGTTTTCTCCGATTCTAAACAACCCGTGTGATAAAGCCAATAGATAAAGGTAAATAAATACAAAAGCGCCATTGTATATCACTACATACATTGTATGAGGGTAATACAATAGGCTTTTTTAGCTGGTTTTACAAAGTTTTATGTTAGGCTAAAAAATCGTTAAAAAATAACGAACTATTTCTAAAAAATCAGTCTAACTCTTGAGTTATCCACTTATAAACCTTATAACTAGCTCAGTATTTGTTACCTAACCAATTTAGGTATTATTTAAGCTGACGAGGACAGTCCACTTATTATGGCAGCTAACGCATTTTCACAATTAAAAACGTACTTAGATACACAAATCATTGGCCAGCCAGCGCTTACTCAAGCTCTTTTAATTGCTATATTAGCCGATGGCCACTTACTTGTTGAAGGCCCTCCAGGGCTTGCAAAAACACGTGCCGTAAATGCGCTTGCAAAAGGTATTGAAGGGTCGTTTCAGCGTGTTCAGTTTACCCCAGATTTATTACCAGCCGATGTGACCGGCACCGATATTTATCGCCAACAAACCAGTGAGTTTGTGTTTGAAAAAGGCCCTTTATTTCATAACCTTATTTTAGCGGACGAAATAAACCGAGCACCAGCAAAAGTACAATCGGCATTATTAGAAGCGATGGCCGAGCGCCAAGTCACGGTAGGCAAAAACACCTATCCACTCAGTGACCTGTTTTTAGTGATGGCAACACAAAATCCGCTTGAGCAAGAAGGTACTTACCCGCTACCAGAAGCGCAATTAGACCGTTTTTTAATGCACCTAAGTATTAATTACCCAGGTGCTGAGCATGAGCTTGATATTTTACGTTTGACCCGTGGTGAAGCACTTAATGATGAAGCCCCAGTGCTTGAGCAAATTTCACAACCCGATTTGTTTGCTGCGCGAAAAGCAATTTTAGGTCTGTATTTGGCCGAGCCATTAGAGCAGTACTTAGTTCAGTTGATTATTGCTACTCGAGAAGGCGCAAACTTAGATGAGCAACTTGGCCGCTGGATTGAATACGGCGCAAGCCCTCGCGCTACTATCGCTCTTGATAAGTGTGCCCGCGCTCATGCGTGGCTAAGTGGCCGTGATTTTGTATCACCTGACGATATACAAGCTGTTGTACATAATGTATTGCGCCATCGTATTATTTTAAGTTACGAAGCACAGGCCGATGGTATTACAAAAGATCAGGTCATTAGCCGTATTGTTGAACTAGTCGCAGTACCTTAAGTTATGCAAACACACTTTGATTCTCAGGCATGGCTTAAATTAAGTCATAGCCATGGTGTTAATTTATCGCTTAAAGAGCTGATGTATTATAAAGCTAAGGCACAACTGCTTGAGCTGGCACCTAAAGTTAGAATAAAAAATTCCTTAGCAGGGCAATACCTTGCGCCCCACAAAGGCCGGGGTATGGAGTTTGCCGAAGTGCGTCATTATCAAAACGGTGACGATATACGCTCTATTGATTGGCGCGTTACCGCGCGCACAGGCGAAACCCACACCAAACTTTTTCAAGAGGAAAAAGAGCGCCCGGTATTTGTGTTTACTGACTTTTCAAACTCAATGCTATTTGGCTCGCAATTACTGTTAAAATCGGTGCAAGCAGCACATATTAGCGCCTTAGTTGCGTGGTCAGCGTGTCAGCGTGGCGACAGAATTGGCGGTATTGTGTTTAATCAGCACTCGCATTTAGAGCTAAAACCCAGCGCTCGTGAAAAAGCGGTATTAAAACTATGCCATAATTTATGCGACGCTCATCAGCAGGCACTTGAAAATATTGATAAACCCGCCAGCAATAACTTTAGTGATAACCTCAAACGTTTAAATCACTTAGCTAAGCCTGGTAGTTTGGTTTATATCGTGTCTGATTTTAACGCCTTGGATGACGCCAGCTTCAAGCAACTGGAACTTTTGGCGCGTCATTGCGAACTGATTGGGTGTCATATTAGCGACCCCTTTGAACATCAATTACCTGCTTTTAAACAAACGCTAACCGTCAGTGCTAATAATCAGCAATTTGCCCTGCCCTTAATGGACAAGAGCTTTAGACAACGATTTGCTAAAAATGCCGAGCACGCATTTAACGCGCGTATTAATCGCTTAACAAAGTCTGGACTCACCCTATTATCATTTAATGCAGCCACTGCGCTGGAACTGCAATTAGTGAGAAAATAAATCATGCAAACCTCTCCACTTGATGGTCTACACGATATTATTGCTCCCACCCAAGTCGACTGGTGGCCACTCGCTCCTGCTTGGTGGGTTGTTATTGCAATTGCTGTGTGTTTATTGTGTAGCTTAATTGTCATAATTTATAAAAATTATCGCTTTAAAAAGCCAAAACGTGATGCCATTGCATTAGCTAATCAACAACAGTCAGCGCAGCAATTACATGTCATTTTAAAGCGTTTAGTGATCACCTATTACGATCCGCGTTTAGCCGCGCAGTCAACAACGCATTGGTGCAACACATTGAACCAACTTTCAGCGATTGGCTTTAAAGAAGAAGAAATTTTAAGCCTATATAACGCTAATCAAACACAGGCAGCACTTAGTGATAAATTTCGCCAAGCCATTAAACAATTTAAACTAAAGGAGCCGCTGCATGTTTGAATTTAGCTGGCCATGGCTGTTTTTATTACTGCCGCTACCTTTAATATTGTTACTATTAAAACCCGCCGCCAATAATGCCAACACGCGTCTGCGCATTCCAAGTTTTGCATCACATAATTTAAGCAATCAAAGCATAGAGCCAAGTGCGCGTAAATTGAATATTATCGAGTGGTTGCTGTGGTTATTATTAGTGACCGCATCAGCAAATCCAACGTGGTTAGATGAGCCCATATCGCTACCCAACGAAGGCCGCGATATAATGCTCGCTGTGGATTTGTCAGGGTCAATGACCGAACAAGACATGGCTTACAATGGCCAATATGTTGACCGTTTAACCATGGTCAAAGCAGTGCTAAGTGACTTTATAGAGCAGCGCCAAGGCGACAGACTCGGCCTTATATTGTTTGGTGATACCGCTTTTTTACAAACCCCATTGACGCGCGATGTGAAAACCGTCAGTAAAATGCTCTCTGAGGCGCAAATTGGCTTAGTAGGACGCGCCACGGCGATTGGTGACGCTTTAGGTTTATCGGTAAAACGCTTTGCCAGTAAAAAAGAAAGTAACCGTATTGTGGTGTTGCTTACAGATGGACAAAACACTGCAGGTAACCTTGACCCAGAAGATGCGCTGTTACTTGCCCGTGAAGAAGGTATAAAAGTTTACACCATCGGAGTCGGTTCAGATAACCCGCGCGGCTTTAGTTTATTTAATATGGGCTCTGGGGGCAGTAACCTAGATGAGGGCTTATTGAAAAAAATTGCTGAGCAAACAGGCGGTCTGTATTTTAGAGCAAAAGATGTCGCTGGCCTGCAACAGATTTACGCTGAGCTTGATAAGCTTGAACCAATTAGTGCCGATGAGCAAACCTTTCGCCCACAAACAGCCTTGTTCTATTATCCGTTATTACTGGCCATTCTATTAATAAGTGCAATGGCATTTTTAAAAACAGTACGTGCATTGAAGGAGCCAAGCTAATGGATTTTGAGTTTATTCGCCCCGCTATTTTATGGCTGCTACTCCCTGCCCTAGGGCTGTTTTTTATTGCCATGCTTAAAAAGAAAAAAGCCCAATCGGCGCCACTCATTGCGCCACATTTAGCACAATTTGTTATGAGTGAATCAAATAATCAGGCTCGTCAGCCGCTGTGGCTAGTTGCGTTATTTTGCAGTTTAGCCATTATATTTAGTGCAGGCCCGAGTTTTGAGGAAAAGCAAGTCCCTGTATTTCAAAGCAAAAGTGCCCGCGTTATTGTAATGGATATGTCGTACTCTATGTATAGCACCGACATTGCTCCTAATCGATTAATGCAATCTCGCTTTAAAGCCCTCGATATGATTGAGTTATTTAAAGAAGGTGATACTGCATTAGTAGCCTACGCAGGCACTGCCTATGCCATTTCTCCACTGACCAATGATGCAACCACCCTTGCTAATCTTATTCCTAGTTTGAGCCCTGAAATTATGCCTGATAAAGGCTCCAACGTGCTGGCAGGTTTAGACATGGCGCAAGAGCTGCTCACTCAAGCAGGCTACCTAGATGGTGATATTATTTTGATCACCGATGGTATTGAACAACAACAGCAAAGTGATATAAGTGGTTTTACTAACAGTAGCCAGTATCGACTTAATATTTACGGTATTGGCACTGAGCAAGGTGCACCAATAAAGTTACCTGAAGGCGGATTTTTAAAAGATAATTACGGCCAAATTGTAGTGCCGACACTCAATGGTTCTTTACTCAAAGGAATAGCAAAGAATAGTGGCGGCCAATACGCTAATTATCAACCAAGTAATAGCGATATTGCCATTTTTTCACCGCAAGCAAACAGTGAAATACTAAAAAGTGAAAAACCAAATTTAGCCTTGTGGCGAATCGATGCTGGCATTTATGGCTTGCTTATTTTGCTCCCCTTAGCTCTATACTTATTTAGGCGCTCTGCGTTTATTGGTGCGGTGCTATTGCTAAGCTTTTTACCTCAGCAAAATGCCCATGCAGTAGAGTTACCAACGCTATTTAAAAATACCGATCAGCGTGCATTAGAAGCTTACAACAACCAAGAGTACCAACAAGCAGCGCAAGCGAAGTCCAACGCTCTCAAAGGCGCTGCACTTTATCAGCAAGGTCAGTTTGAAGGCGCTCTGAACGAATTTAGTCAAGATAAATCAGCTACTGGTTATTACAATTACGGTAATGCACTGGCTAAAGCCGGACAATTAGAGGCTGCTATAAACGCTTACAAACAAGCGCAATCACTGCAGTCTGATTTTACCCAAGCAGCCGATAACCAAGCGTTAGTTGAGCAGTTACTTAAGCAACAGCAAGACCAAGAAAACCAACAAGGTAATGATTCGCAAAATCAAGATGATCAAAGTCAAGATGATGCAGATAAATCAAAACAAGATCAGCAAAAAAATGGCGATAAAAATAACGCAGATAAAAGCGAAGATAACAGTCAAAACAGTGAAGAGCAGCAATCGGGTGAGCCCTCGGAGCAATCAAAAGATCAACAAAGCCAATCTGGCGAGCAGTCAGATGAACAAAATCAGCCTGACATGCAAGCTCAATCACAAAACCAACAAGACGAGAACAAAGACGACGATAGTAAGCCTCAGCAAGACGAGCAACAGAGTCAACCCAATCAAATGAATGAGCAACCGCCATCAGATGAGCAGAAGCAGCAAGCACAACAACAAGCTATGCAAGCACAGGCGGCTGAACTCACTAATGAAGAAAAAGAGAAAGCACAACAACTAAATCAGTTACTAAGAAAAGTGCCCGACGATCCCGCTATTTTATTAAGAAACAAAATGCAATTAGAAGCCCAAAAAAGACAATATCAACGCCGTCCAACAGGAGTAGAAAAATCATGGTAATGCGATTATTTTGCTGTTTATTGCTATTAACTGCCATGCCATTAATGGCCGCCACTTCATTAGAGGCAAGCGTAGATAAAAACCCGGTACTGGCAGGTGAGTTTTTTATGCTCAATATTAGCGTTGATGATTCAATCAAAGGGCAACAACCCGATACTTCAGCGCTGTTAAAGGATTTCGTAGTCGGCCCTATGAGCTTAAGTAGCCGCACCAACATTATTAACGGCAGCATTAAAAAACAAACATCGTGGTCTGTTAAGTTAATGACTCGCAAAGCCGGCGAATACACAATTCCTTCTTTTAGTGTTGCAGGGCTCAGCTCTCAACCGATAAACTTGTCGGTTAAAGAGCGAAGCAGCGATGCGGGCAAAAATGATGATATATTTTTAAAAAGCTCGCTTACAAATAACAGCTTATTTGTGCAAGAGGCTGGCGTTTACACCATTAAACTTTACTTAGCTAAAGAGCTACTTGATGGCAGCTTAAGCACGCCAAGCATGGAAGATGCTCAACTCACCCAGCTAGGTAAGCAAAGTGAAGATTATGAACTGGTTAACGGTAAACGTTATTTAGTGATCACCCGTAATTATTTGATTCAGCCGCAAAAAAGTGGTGCATACACCATTGAAGCACCGGTTTTTCAAGGGCGTGTTCAACAAAACTATCGCCAACTAGAGGTGTCGGCACTTGGCGATGAACAACAGATTGAAATCAAACCCATCCCTGAGAATTATCAAGGTGATTGGTTACCCAGTGAATTAGTAAGTCTAACCGAGCAATGGCAACCAGACGATAATACTGTTGAGGCCGGCACGCCAATAACACGCACTATTATGCTTACCGCATTAGGGGTTACTAAGGAGCAACTACCCGAAATTGATATGCCTACTATAGATGGTATTCGCAGCTACCCAGATGAAAAAGAGACTAATAATGCAGTACGCGATGGTCGAGTGGTATCACAGCAAAGCGCCTCATTTGCGCTACTACCACAAACACCAGGCACTTATACATTGCCTGAAATTACCCTGCCTTGGTATAACACCAAAATGAACCGAATTAGTTACGCAACTTTACCAGAGCGTACAATTACGGTAACACCAAGTACCACAGCGCCAGCAAACTCACTAAATACACCCGTTGAAAGTACTTTAAACAACACGGATGCAGAGCCAACGCAGCAAGCGCTCAGCGTGCAACGCCACACTAGTACGCCTCTATGGCTTATTATTGTAGCCGTATTAGGTTACATATTATGGATTGTGACCCTGGTTCTTTACTTTATGAAACGCTCAGCTAAAGAAGTGCAACAAACGACGCAAGCAAATCATAGAGGCAATCAGCAAGCAGATTTAAAAACACTGCAAATACTTGCTAAAAGCCATGATAATAAAGCATTTTACGATGCACTTAAGCTATACGCGCTAACTCGAACAGATAAAAAGGTAGGAGCTCTCACCCATTTATGCGCTATGATAAACAACTCGCAGTTCACTGCGCAGGTAAATAATTTACAAGCACAGTTGTACGGTAACCAATCGGCTAGCACTGATTTAGAAGCGATTGTTAGTTTATTAAAAAAACATCAATCGCACACAGCTAAGTCATCATCTGCGTTAAAAGAGCTATATTCTTAATAAGAATCTTAGTTACTTTTTTGGCCTATAATAATTTTAATTAAAAAGTGCTTATGTTTGGAAATAAAAAATCGAATGATCGGGTCTTAATTAATATGGCTGAAAAACAACAACGTTATGAAGCCTTGGTTCATGTTTATCATAAGGAACTCTATCGCTTTGCTTACTGGTTATGTAACGATCCGACTATTGCTGATGACTTAGTGCAAGAAACCTTTTTGCGTGCATGGCGCTCGCTTGATTCGTTACTCGACCAAAAAGCAGCTAAGCCATGGTTGCTGACCATTTTAAGGCGTGAGAATGCCAGACGCTTTGAGCGCAAGCAATTTGATTACAGTGATGTAGATAACGACACATTGGTGGATCAAACCAGCCATAGTTTAGATACAGCAATGGAACAAACCGTTATTCAGCGACAAATTTCTTTATTGGCTGAAGACTACAAGGAGCCGCTGTTGCTACAGGTGGTAATGGGCTGCACCGGAGATGAAATTGCAGATATACTAAATCTAAATAAAAATACTGTTATGACACGTTTATTCCGAGCAAAAAATCAACTTAAAGAGGCATTAAGCCGTGATGATGAACAACTTAAAGGAGCATCAAAATAATGGATGAACTTGAGTTTCGTCGCCGCACAATTGCGCAGCCAAATGAGCTGGACAAAGAGCTTCAGGAATTTGCAAACAGCAGTGCCGACAGACAACAATTTTTAAATGAAAGCAAAGCATTCGATAAACAACTCGACGACGCGCTTGATATTACTGTGCCTGACAATCTTGCTGAACGAATTATTTTAAACACCTCGTTAAAAGAAAAAGCTAGAACAGATGAACTTGAGCAAAAGGATAACGTGGTTAGTGCACGCTCATGGTTTAAGTTCGACCGAATGCATTTGGCTTTGGCAGCTTCGTTTGTGATTGCAGTTAGTGCGTTTATGTTTAGCGAAGAACAAAGTATTAATCAAACGGCTGGTGAGCATGCACTAGCCCATGTTTACCATGAAATTTATGCGTTAAATAAAACTCAACAAATTAGCATCCAAACTGTCAATGAAAAGCTGGCTTTACTTGGCGGCCATATTAGTGATTTACCTGGCAAAGTGACTTATGTTAACTTTTGCGATTTTCAAGGTGAGAAAGGTATTCATTTAGTGTTTGAGTCTGACTTTGGGCCTATGACCGTGTTTATTGTGCCAAGCGATAATCAAATCTTTGAAATTGGCTCTGATGATTTTAATGACTCTCGCTATGCTGGCCATATAAATCGTGGCAAACAGGCCGATACCGTGCTAATTGCAAGCCTTGGCTCACCAGTTGATATGTATAATGAACGTATTTCAGGTGCTATTCGCTGGCTTTAAGCCATTATAGAAACAATAAAAAACCGCAACGAGTGTGCGGTTTTTTATTATTTAAAAGCCAAAGCTGCTTACTGATTACTTACAAACATCAGCAACTGCGTTAGCAAAGTAGTTGATATTTGCTTGACTAATTCCCGCTACGTTTACACGGCTAGAGCCTACAATATAAATACCGTAGTCTTTTTGTAGACGCTCGATTTGCTCTTTATTAATACCTAAGAAAGAGAACATACCGTGTTGGCGGTCTATAAATGAGAAGTCTTGAGCAATGTCTTTGGCTGCAAGGCTGTCTTTAATTAAACTACGTAAACCATTAATACGGTTACGCATTTCATCAAGTTCACTGTGCCATAACTGCGTTAACTCTGTGCTGCTTAAAATGGTGTTTACAATGTCTGCACCGTGCGCTGGCGGCATAGAATAAATGCTACGTACCACACTTAATAATACCGAGTTTGAAATATCAGCGGTTGCACTGTCTTTTGCAATAATTGAACACGCACCAATACGCTCACGGTATAAGCCAAAGTTTTTAGAACATGACGAACAAATGATCAACTCTTCAACCGCATTGGCTAAAATACGTAAACCATTCGCATCTTCTTCTAAAGAAGAACCAAAACCTTGGTATGCAATATCAATTAATGGCGTAAAGCCCACATCTTTTGCAAGTTCAGCAATGGTATTCCATTGTGTTTCGTTTAAATCCATACCACTTGGGTTGTGACAACATGCATGTAATAACACAACATCGCCCTTAGGCACCTGTGTTAATGTTTCAACCATTTCATCAAACAATAAATCTTTGTTTTCGTAGTCGTAGTATGGGTATTCTTTAACCGTTAAGCCTGCAGCTTCAAATAAGCTAATGTGGTTAGCCCACGTTGGGTTAGTAACCCATACAGTAGCGTTTGGGTTACAACGTACAATAAATTCTGCTGCAACACGAAGTGCGCCTGTACCACCAGGTGCTTGTGCTGTGCGTACGCGATTAACTAATAATGCCGGGTGCTCACCAAGAAGAAGATTTTCCATTTGTTGACAGTAATCTAAGTTACCAGCAAGACCAATGTAAGATTTGCTCATTTCATTTTCTAAACGAAACGCTTCTGCTTTTTTTACTGACTTTAATACCGGGGTATTCCCCTGCTCGTCTTTATATACACCAACCCCTAAGTCAATCTTATTTGGGTTAGTATCTTGCTTATAGGCCGCCATAAGGCCAAGAATAGGGTCTGTTGGTAATGGTTTTAATACTGAGAACATTGACTATCTCTTCGTTATTTAGGGGTTAGCTGTTGCGCTAAGCTTAACATAAAAAGTCACTCGATTGACCAGTGTTATTTACACTAAAAAGTGAGGAATTTTAATACAGCATGCAATTAATAAGGCGAGTGTCGTATTATCAAAAAAATCCGTGCTAAAGGCTTCGCCATCGACAATGCCAATGCACTGCTTTTGCGCATTAAATAGTGGTAAACAGGCCTCTGCTTTTACTTTCGGATCGCAGGTGTAATACTCACCACCCGCGGCTAAATATTGCTCAACATTATTAATAACACGTCCTTTACCACTGAGTGCCACTTGCACATTATTACTGCCGGTTGCAAATTCAGCTGTGATCGGAAATAAAGGGCGGCTCGGTGCACCAAAATAAGCGAGCTTTAATAACTGCTCGCCTTCAGGTGTGGCTGTATTTTGATAGATGCCATACCAATCTAACTGGGTGTTTTCGATTACATAGTCAACAATCAACTGAAGTTGCGCTAACTTTGCTGTTGTTTGCGCATTTTGGCTAACGTAATCGTTTAAATTAAACGGCTCATCTTGCAAGTAGCCGAACAAACTACATGCGCCACCTTCACCGAGTTCTGGAATTTGATACTGCCAACGCACGGCCGGTGCAGCATTGCTATTTAAGTACTGCTCAAGCTTTTCTAGCTCAGCGTTAATTAACTGTTGCTCTACATTAAGCTGAGCTTGCTCTAAATAAAAATTTATCATTTGGCCATCCATACATCTATAATGCCGAAATAGTAGCATGGATATTTTTATAGCGCGAGCCAATTTAAAGCGCTTTTTAAAATCCTTAAGCACTTTTATTCATAGATATAATTGCGGTATTTAAACTGGTCGCTTTATCTTTGGGCATTAAAAGGTGTTCAGCTTAGGCGCAAAAATTACGCCTTTGCGTCACAAATTTGTTATTATTTACTCCAATATTAGATTCAATCTTAGATAGGTTAATTATGAGTGATAATCACTTAGTGTATTCAACAGCAACAGGGCGAATTGATCAGCCAAAGCCAGAAAAAGAACTGGATGTAAAACTATTTAAAGACGGGTCTATTCGCATAGAGCGTCAAAGCAAAGGTCGAAAAGGTAAAGGCGTAATGCTAGTTGTAGGATTAGATCCCCAACAGCACGATTTAAAAAAGTTAGCAAAAACAATAAAAAGTAAAATGGGCCAAGGTGGCGCAGTAAAAGAAGGAGTTATTGAAGTACAAGGTGATGATCGCGATAAGTTAAAGGCGATTTTAGAAGGATTAAAGTTTAAGGTAAAAATTGCGGGTGGTTAACCCGCAATTTTGTTTTATTCAGAGACTTTTAACACAGCTAATTGATCAAACAACATTGGGATATCGGCTTCGGCAACGGGCTTACTAAAGTAATAGCCTTGCACAATAAAACAATTATTATTTTGTAAAAATTCAACTTGCTCTATTGTTTCAACCCCTTCAGCAACCACATCAAGCTTAAGCTTTTGTGCCATCGCAATAATCGCAGCGGTGATCTCCATATCATTATCATCTTCAGGGATATCTTTAACAAACGAGCGGTCAATTTTAAGAATATCGACAGGAAAACGTTTAAGGTAACTCAACGAAGAATAGCCCGTACCAAAATCGTCAATAGAAATTGAAATACCCAGCTTTTTCAATTGATGTAACTGATCAATAGCCGCCTCAACATTACCCATTAGCATGCTCTCAGTCAGCTCAAGGTGCAGGCTTTTAGCTTTAATTTGCGTCTCTATGATTATTTTTTTCAGCATAGGTACTAAGCTTGCGTCTTTAAACTGCCTTGCTGACAGGTTTATCGACATGTTGCTCGCTCTACCTTGTTGCTCTAGTCGTTTAGTAAACTCACATGCTTGTTGTAACACCCACTTACCTAGTTCCACAATTAAACCCGTTGCCTCAGCAATAGGAATAAATTTGGTGGGTGGAATGAATCCCTGCGTAGGATGGAACCAGCGAAGCAATGCTTCATACCCTACTACACTATTATCGCGACAATCAACTTGTGGCTGATAATGCAGTGTGAGTTGTTTTTCTTTAATTGCATGGCGCAACTCATTTTCGAGGAATAATCGCTCATTGGCGGCTGCATTTAGATCTTGGCTGTAAAAGTGGAACGTATTACGCCCTTTCGCTTTTGCTTCATACATGGCTAAATCGGCATGTTTTAATAACTGATCTTCTTCTAGGCTATCAAATGGCGCCAAGGTAATACCAATACTGGCAGTAACAATCACTTCGTTACTACCTAATTTTATTGGCTGATTTAACGTTTTTTGAATGGTGTCAGCGACTTCCGATGCTTCTTTTTGATGCTCAATACCACTGAGTAATACCGCAAACTCATCACCGCCTAAACGAGCTATAGTATCTTCTGCTCGTAAGCGCTGCTTTAAGCGCGTTGCCACTTCAACCAATAGTTGATCGCCTGCATCGTGACCTAAAGTATCGTTAATACGCTTAAATTCATCCAAATCAAAGTAAAATAAAGCAAACGAGTAACGCCCTCTTTCAGCAAGCGCCATCGACTTTCTAAGCTGCATTCTAAAGAATGTACGATTAGCAAGCCCGGTTAATGTGTCGAAGTAAGCGAGCTGTTCCATTTTGCGTTGGCTTTCTTTTACAAATGAAATATCTTGCGCTGAAGCAACGTAACTGGTGATTTTTCCACCATCTTCACGAATAGGTGACACACTCAGCGATACCCATATCGGTGGCTTGTTTTGCGCTTCAATAAGGGTATCCCCTCGCCAGTAATTACGGTTGCGCAAATCAATGTCAATGTCCTCTACCAACATGGTCATTTCATTAGCAATAATAGTCAGAAGTGGCTGGCGCAGGAAATCACTTTCTGCAAAGTCGGTCATTTCCAGCATTTTTGGATTAACATATTCAATCACAAAGTTTTCATCGGTGATCACCACACCCGTGCCCGAGAAGGCAACCGCTTTAGACAAGCGAATTGCAGCCTTTTCTGCAATTTCTTTTTCTATTATGCGCTGGTTTAAGCCATCGATGAGTTTGCGGATTTCAATGGTCATATCTTTGAATGAACCATTAAGCGTACCGATTTCATCTTTATTTTCTTTTGGAAAATCAATTTCTAACTGGCCTTTACCAAAGTTAGTAACCGCATAAACCAATGAATGCAGGCGTCTTAAAACTAGTTGATAAAGTGCTTGGTGTAATAACAAAGCAACTAAAATGGCATACAGAATAAACAAGCCAAAAAACTTCAGTTTTAAGTCTTTCAGTGCCGATAGTGTAGAAGAGCGCTTTTTATATACGCCCACGTACCAGTTTACACCTTCAACTTTATGGATATTTATAATGTAGTCTTCACCATTTAATGAAAACGAGTCGGCATATTCCGGCAATTGTATTTGCCTTGCATTATCAATAACTCGCTTTAGCTCAGGAGAAATAAAATCGCCAGATAGCAACTTTTTACCCGCCTCTCCGTATTGGGTATAACTATCGGCTCCTAAATTTGGGTGCGCCAATAGCTGCCCTTGCTTATCGAACACCACTAACTGTTTTTCTTTTCCGCCAACGGGCAATTGCGATATGAGAGAGTCGAGAGAAATATCACTACCCGTAACTCCTAAAAACTCATCATTTTTATAAATAGGTACAATTAAACTAACGACCCACTTATTCCAAACGCCATCGTAATACACTCGTGACCACAGCGGCTCGCGTTGTGGGTTTGTTAACGATTTTGCGTAATTAAAACTTTTGCTTTGATTAAAGGTGTAATCTCCGGGGACATTGAGTGCCCAATTTGGTGGCGCAACACGGATAAAATTATCTTTGGTGATCAGGTAAAAATTATAAAAATCTTGAATTAACGTGGGGGAAATCACTTTCCAAAGCGATTCAGAATCTGCAATTAACTGTTTATAAAAAGGAGAATAAGCATTTTCGGGAATGAACGCCGCAGATAAGCCATCGGCAGATGCGCTGCGCACAGAACCATCATTGGTGACTTGCATAGTCGGGGCATTGTTATTCTTAAATGATAATTGCCCCTCAAATAACTGCTCGCTAACAACAATATTAGCTTGCTCAGCTATTTTAACTTTGGTCGCTATCAAATTATTAAACTGGTTTATTAATAATTCATTTGATTGCTTTAATACCTCATGCTCTTCAAATACAAGCTGTTTCTCTTCTGATTTGAGCATTAATGCAGCCGCACAAATACCTGCAACTAAACAAATGCCAGAGATCAACAGTGATAACTTGACACTGAGTGAGTTTATTCCGAATCGAGATGGAGGGCGTCGATACACAAAAGGCCAACCTTATTTATAATTATTATTTTTGCGAGTAGTAGAAATATACCAGAACTTAAATCAGAATTATAAATTATTTATAAACGTTTAAAAAACAACACCTTTTGTACACATATTAGGTAAAAAAGCCACATCAGATAAGTGCTTGTTGACATTAGAGGTTACTCTTCATACATTAAGGGCATGAATATAAAATACGCACTTACTTTCTTATCTTTTTTTAGCTTCTTTATATAGAAGAGGCTTCCCTGTTTGTGAGATAAAATCAATCGAATAGTAAAGCCTCCCAACTGGGAGGCTTTTTTGTTTACGCTGTTAAATACAGTGACGTTTTTGGAATGAGGAAAACCAAATGAGCAATGATGTTTTAGACACGCTTAGGCACGATATAAATGAAATCGATTCTGACCTACTTGTGTTATTAGCGAAGCGACGCCGTATTAGCCATGGTGTTGTTGAATATAAGATAGCGAATAATAAACCAATTCGTGATGAAGCACGTGAATTAGCATTACTCGAAAAATTAATCGGTTATGGTAAATCTCTTGGTTTAGATGCCTACTATGTAAATAATGTTTTTCAAACCATATTGGAAGACTCTGTATTACATCAACAAGCCATGCTTCAAAAGAATTTAAACCCCGATGCACTGAGCGAAACCCATCGCGTAACCTATTTAGGCGGACAAGGATCTTACAGTCAACTTGCGTGTCATAAGTACTTTAGTCGCCGACCAGGCAAATTAATTGAAATTGGCTGTAGTTCTTTTGATGAGATCACCGGTAAAGTAGAAAATGGTCAAGCCGACTTTGGCTTGTTACCGATTGAAAATACCAGCTCAGGTAGTATTAATGAAGTATTTGATTTGCTGCAGCATGCACAAGTCTCTATTGTAGGTGAAGTTACTCATAGCGTTGAGCATTGTTTATTAGCCGCCCCAGGAACTGAGCTGTACCAATTAACTAAAGTCTTTGCGCATCCGCAACCCTTTGCCCAGTGTAGCCGCTTTTTACAGGGCCTTGGCGAACTTCAGCATGAAACCTGCGATTCAACATCGAGTGCATTAAAATCAGCTCTTGAAACACCTAACAGTGCGGCTATTGGCTCTGCACAAGCAGGTAAAAATGTAGGGCTTGAAGTGATCAAGGCGAATCTTGCTAATCAAAAAGAAAACCATAGTCGCTTCATTGTGGTTGCACGTAAACCGCTACATGTATCTAAACAAATCCCCACTAAAACCAGTTTAATTATGGCAACTAAGCAACAAGCAGGCTCACTCGCCGATGCGCTGATGATTTTTAAACAGCATAATATAAATCTAGTAAAATTAGAGTCTCGCCCTGTACCAGGAAATCCATGGGAAGAAGTATTCTATGTAGATTTAGAAGCGAACCTTGCTGATAGCCAAGTGAAACATGCGTTAGAAGAGCTTAAAGAGCATACTCAATATGTGCGCGTATTAGGTTGTTATCAAAGCGAGTCTTTACAAGCTGTAAGTGTAGATAGTTAAGTATTACGTCTGAGTGTAAATGGATTCACACTCAGATACTAACTTGCCAAGCGGTCGAAATTTGCACTTTAAGTTAACATCTATTATAAGGAAATAAAACAATGCAAACAAAATTTATAGCTCTTCTTTTACTACTTACTCCCCAGCTTACGCCTGCCGCTCCTATACCAACAGGGAAATCTGATGGACTTATTTGTTCTTCATATATTGGTGGTAAAGTTAAGGCTTGCCCTGAAAATATTCACGACTATATCAATAACAATACTGGTATTCCTATTTACCATGCTTGCGACAATGGCGAAGCTTTATGTATTGGTGAAGGTTATCCATACAATGACTTTCGTGAACTTAATACTATTTATGATATTGATAATAACCAAACAAAAAAAATACAAGTAACTATTACCCCAACGTTACTCGATTCTCTTGGCCGCAGCACCTTACAACAGGGCCGAAAAATCATTTCTGAGATTGCTCCTACCCCACAAGAAAAACAGTTCACCAATGAATTATTCTTAGCAGTAAACTCTAAACAGAAACTAGCAAAACAATTAACACTTACTGTGCAAGGAAGTTATGCAACTGATGCCTCAGGAGTAACCACTGATATACTGACAAGTTCATTACTATCTTGCAAAACAGCACTCAACTACCTTAACAATGACGTTAATTGCATGGGTGATTTAAACAAAGATATTGATTTATCAGTTCAAGATAATGCGGTATTTAATTCCTTTATTTCAGCTTTACAAAAAGCCCAAGGGTTAATAAATGTTGTGACTGTTGGCAGCATTGATTATTCTGATTTACAAAAGTTGAATCAGTTTATTGTTATTTTGTATTACGATGACGGTTCTAAATTAGCTATTAATGTCGAGTTCAAAGAAGGGGCGATAGAAATTAAATTAAATAAAGACGCATCGCGTACATCTAAAGGGCTAACTTTTTTACAATTTATAGAAGGTAACACCAATAAAGCCACCTCATATGGTGAAGCAAAATCTATGGCTAATTCAAAGTATAATAGTGGTTTTGGCTGTGCACCAACGCGATTTGATAATGACGTCACCGCAAAATTAGTAAATACAATAATAATCAAAAAACCCGATGGAACGGAGCGTCATATAAATATTTATAAGCTAGTTAATGAATTTGTAGTATTTAATCAGTGCTAAGTATGAAACTTTGCAAGGCTGGACATAAACCTCCAGCCTTCATTTATTATTAATCTAGAACCTTAGCGTCGTTCGCTTTATTTAATAAACTACGGCTTTGGGTTAAAAAGTGCGCCGTTGAATCTGAGAAATAAGATTTTGCATCAGCAAAAGCATCAATTAATGCGGGCTTATCCCCTGCTTTTAGCTTTTCAAGCGTTTGCGAAAACAAAGACTGATACTGCGCCAATAAGCTTTCGACATTGTCAAACTGCGCTAACATAATATCGGTGTATAGCTCTGGCGATTGCGCAAATAAACGGCCAACCATCATTAGCTCTAATTGATAAATAGGTGATGAGCAACTTCTTAACTCGGCAAGTGTATGCCCCTGTTTTGCTAAAAACTGACCGTACACAAAGGTGGTTAAATGACGCATAACCTGAATAATTTGCATTGCTTCGTCATGCTTTTTGGCCTCAAGTTCAACCAACTGACAACCCCATATTTGTAGCTGTTTTAATAACCCTTGTGCCACCTCATGACTACGCCCTTCACACACCACCACGGTTTGTTTCACCCAATGGGAAATATCAGGTCCAAACATGGGATGTAAACCAACAACTGGCCCACTATGTACTTTTTTAAGCACAGCTAATGGTGCTTGTTTAACTGATGTAATATCAACCAGCAAACAATCATCATCAAGCTTTGGAAGCGTGTTAACAACTGTTTCAAGAGCATTTATTGGTACACTGATCATCACCAGTTTTGCACCTTTTAGAATATCCGCTGCCTGTGATTGCTGCGCTTTATCTAAAATTTTGACTTCGTAACCCGAACGCTGAAATTGTTTTGCAAATAACTGCCCCATTGCCCCTTCACCACCAACAATAACAATTGGCGATAATTGTGGGTCGGCACAGGCTAATTTGGCTTGTTGATTTTGATAAGCTTCACGCATCATGCGTCTGAGAATGTCTTCGACTAAATCAGGATTTACACCTTGATTAATAGCCTCTTGACGTCGTGCAGCTAATAAATCAGCTTCTCTATCGGGTGCATGTAATGGCGCGCCAGTTTGTTGTTTTATTGCGCCTATTTGTTGGGTAATACCATTGCGTTTTGCAAGTAAGGCAACCAGTTGCGCATCGCATTCATCTATACTTGTTCTTAGCTGCGCTAAATCACTTATCTCTGCCACGTTCTCATTCCATCCAAAAAAGCAAAATCGTAAATTAAAACTTACAAAAAAGTAAACTAATCAATACGATAAATACTAACAGGATACGTTAGGGGTTAAAAGGCAAATTATTGAAAAGATCACTATCAGTTGTTCAACTAAAACCAAGGTGGAAACGGTAGTAAGTAACCTAAACGCTAGATAATAAATCTATTTCAAGCAGCTATTTCAGCGCTAACTACATTGAATTTACGTAGGTTCAGGTTAAGTAGAGAATCTTAAAAAGTGGCTAAAGCCACTTTTATTAAGTAACCGGCGAGCGGTTAAGGAGAACTATTAGTATTCTAATGCCATAGCCGCAAGCGACATAACACTGTCGAATGATTCTGCGCCAGCGATAAATAAGCCATTGTGACAAAACATAGCATCATCGATACCGGTTACCGCTTGAAATTCTTCATCTGATAATCCTGCCCATGGTGCAGGTAATGACTTTCTGTCTTCAAAAGAGCCTAATTCTGCAGGCACCGTTTGCACTATCCACTTGCCTGAATGAGATGGGTAAACGACAAATAATGCCTCATCAGATAAACTATGTACGGTTTTTTTCCACGGAGTATAGCGCTCTAACACGATTAATCGAGGATCATCAGCTTGTTTTATTGCTTGAGCAACAATCTTTTTAGCGTTTAAACCACCTCGGGCAGAAGCTACAAAACGAATCAGTAAAGTGTGTGCAAATTCAACCGCTTGATAAAAAGCAGCATCAAAATCACTTTCCTCTTCCCATGTTGGGTTAAACATAGAAATTGTTTGGCTTAAGCTAATGCCTGTAGCAACCCCTTCAACATGACCACAATCAATGGCATCAATAGTTGATACAAGCCCTGCATCCACCGCATTCGCCACATCTTGGTTATCATCACATATTGCTAAGCCATATTTTTTCCACACCAAGCCAAATGACGAAAAAGGAATACCATTTTCACGAGCGCCAGCACCGCCACGCTGATGATGATCAAACCGGTTAGTTTCTGGGTCATATTGACCACCAACATCAATAACCACATCGGCGTCATTAATAATCGCATTATCGCGTGTGCGGATCAGGGTAAAAGAAGGGAAAATAATTTTAAGTGCAGCGATACTAAAAACATCATCTGCGTGAAAATTGCCGTTGTGTGTAACTATCGTTTTATCATTCATTTTTGTACATCATTTTTGCAAGAAGTGAGAAGATATTGTGATTTGAAGTGAACCACACTTTAACGCATGCAGGTTAAGGTGTGTATTGGTTTTTGAATGTAGCGATATAAAAAACCGCAATAGCATTAAAACCAAAACGGGTTGCAACCCAAAGGTTGCAACCCGTTTTTTTGCGTTGATAAACAGCGCGTATTAGTTAAGTTTTTCTCTAATACGTGCAGATTTACCAGAACGCTCACGTAGATAGTAAAGCTTAGCACGACGAACCGCACCGCGACGCTTAACTGTTACGCTATCAATAAGAGGGCTGTGCGTTTGGAATACACGCTCAACACCTTCACCGTTCGAGATTTTACGAACTGTGAATGCTGAGTGAAGACCACGATTACGCTTAGCGATTACAACACCTTCAAAGGCCTGTAGACGCTCTTTAGCACCTTCTTTTACTTTTACCTGTACAACTACTGTATCACCAGCGCCGAATGCAGGTACGTCTGTTTTAAGCTGCTCTTCTTCAAGCGCTTTAATAATATTTTGGTTTACTTTTGCCATTATGTTTCTCACTTTCCTAGGTGTAACTGTCTTCTAGCCACAAGCTTTTTGGTACTCTTGCTGAAATTTCGCGAGTAATACCGCTTGCTCCTCAGTCAGAGCTAGGTTATGCAACAAGTCAGGACGGCGAAGCCAAGTTCTACCTAATGACTGCATAAGCCGCCATTTTGCTATCTCTTGGTGGTTTCCGCTGAGTAATACAGCAGGCACCTGTTTGTCGTCCAATGTTTCTGGCCGTGTATAGTGAGGACAATCTAGCAAGCCATCCGAAAATGAATCTTGCTCTGCTGACTGGTTGTGTCCTAAAACCCCTGGCACTAATCGCGCTACTGCGTCAATTAATGTCATGGCAGGTAGTTCACCCCCACTCAAAATAAAATCACCAATTGACCATTCTTCGTCAACGTACGATTCTATTATTCTCTCGTCTATACCTTCATAGCGACCGGCAATTAAAATCAGTTTTTCAGAGTTTGCGAGTTCGCTAGCCCCTTGCTGATCTAATTTGCGCCCTTGTGGCGACATATAAATTACTTTTGCACCATCACCTGCAGCCTGTTTGGCAGCAAGAATGGCTTGTTTTAATGGTTCAACCATCATTAACATGCCTGGCCCGCCCCCGTAAGGACGATCATCTACGGTTCTATGCTTATCAGTTGCATAGTCTCGTGGATTCCAGCAGTTAAAATCGATTAAGCCATTTTTAACAGCACGACCGGTTACACCTTGCGTTGTAATGGCATCAAACATATCCGGGAAAAGGCTGATAACCCCTACCCACAACGAACTTGTTTGACTCATTAAAAGCTTGGATCCCAATCTACAGTAATTTCTTTCGCATCATATTTAACTTCTTGAATAACTGAATCAGTTAAAAAAGGAATTAAACGTTCTGCTTGGCCAAATGCATCTTTACTGTTTGCTTTCACAACTAGTACATCATTTGAGCCTGTCTCCATAAGGTCATCAACAATACCTAAGTTATAACCTTTATCAGTTACAACCGACATGCCGATGAGATCTCGCCAATAGAATTCACCTTGCGGTAATTCTGGTAGCTGCGCTGAATCAACAGAAATTTCTACATTGGTATAAGCCATTGCTTGGTCTCTGTCATTTACTTGCGCAAACTTAGCGATAAAGCCTTTGTTGTGGCGACGCCAGTCGACCACTTCTAAGGATTGCCATTTACCTTGCTGCCCTATCAACCACGGGCTGAAATCGAAGATCCCTTGGGGATCATCAGTAAATGAATGCACCTTAAGCCAGCCCTTTATACCATATGGGGCGCCGAGCTTTCCTACGACAATTATTGATGAGGTGTTCTCTTGACTCATGGTTACACTTACGCCTATTAAGCCGCTTTACGAGCGTCTTTAACTAATTTAGCTACACGATCTGAAAGACCTGCGCCTTGACCTAACCAGTGTTCAACACGTGGTAAATCTAAACGAAGTTTTTCTTCTTGACCTGAAGCAATTGGGTTAAAGAAACCTACTTTCTCGATGAAGCGACCGTCACGCGAGAAACGGCTATCCGCAACCACAATTTGATAGAAAGGGCGTTTTTTAGCGCCACCACGTTGCAAACGAATAGTTACCATACCGTCCTCTAAATAGATTGACTGTTTTCATTAATAAGATTTACTCCCCAGTATGGGGAGCCGGTGAATTGTACGAGTTTTTAGCAACAATGCAAGTAAGAAGTGATGCAAAAAGCCAGTTTAGTAGATTAAACCGTGATCCAAGATGAAAAAGTATATGAATAAGCTATTCTGTGCATAGTTTATCCAACAATAAAGAGGCATTTTGCCTCTTTATTGATTACTTTTTATCTCGTATTGGAGGTATTGAAGGTTAAATTATTAAAATTTTGGACCACCGCCACCCATCATGCCAGGTGGTAGCATCCCTTTCATGCCACGCATCATTTTTTGCATGCCACCTTTACCTTTCATCTTCTTCATCATTTTTTGCATTTGCGTAAATTGCTTAAGCAGTTTATTGATCTCTTGTACTTGAGTACCAGAGCCCGCAGCAATACGCTTTTTACGCGAACCTTTGATGATTTCTGGGCGTGCACGCTCTTTTTTGGTCATAGAGCTAATAATCGCTTCCATTTGAATAAAGGTTTTATCACCCATTTGCCCTTTAACCGCATCTGGGATGTTTTGCATGCCAGGCAGTTTATCGAGCATCGACATCATGCCACCCATGTTTTTCATTTGCTTTAGTTGATCAGCAAAGTCATCCAGCGTAAAGCCATCACCTTTAAATACTTTTTGTGCTACTTTTGCCGCTTGTTCTTTGTCTACTTTCATCTCGACTTCTTCGATTAATGAAAGTACATCACCCATGCCTAAAATACGTGAAGCAATTCGGTCTGGGTGGAAAGGCTCAAGGGCATCAGTACGCTCACCCACACCCATAAACTTAATTGGCTTACCAGTAATATGACGAATAGATAAAGCAGCACCACCTCGGGCATCACCATCTGTTTTAGTCAGTATCACACCGGTCAGCGGTAAAGCTTCGTCAAATGCTTTTGCTGTATTTGCCGCATCTTGACCTGTCATTGCATCAACAACGAATAGCGTTTCGATTGGATTAATTGCATGATGCAAGGCTTTAATTTCATCCATCATGTCGCTATCAACATGCAAACGACCCGCAGTATCGACTAATACAACATCAATAAATTTCTTTTTCGCATGAGAAATGGCGGCAGTTGCAATATCAACTGGTTTTTGCGAAATATCACTTGGGAAAAATTCTACATCAACTTCTGTTGCTAAGGTTTCTAATTGCTTAATTGCTGCTGGACGATACACATCGGCACTCACCACTAGCACAGACTTCTTCTTGCGCTCTTTTAAAAACTTAGCCAGCTTACCTACACTGGTGGTTTTACCCGCACCTTGAAGACCAGCCATCATCACTACCGCCGGGGGCTGTGCGTTAAGGCTTAGCTCTTCGTTGGCTTCACCCATGGCTTTTTCAAGTTCTTCACGAACAATTTTTATAAATACTTGGCCAGGGCTCAAGCTTTTGGTGACTTCAACACCAACCGCACGCTCTTTAACTTGCTTTACAAACTCGCGAACAACAGGCAACGCCACATCGGCTTCTAAAAATGCCATTCGCACTTCACGAAGTGTATCTTTAATGTTGTCTTCAGTTAAGCGACCACGGCCACTAATATTTTTTAGGGTTTTACCTAATCGTTCTTGGAGGTTCTCAAACATGTAACGGTTCCGAAAAGACGTTTATATCAACTCTATTAATAAGGTCGATGTTATTAAAATTCAATTGAAAATAGTATACCGTAAATGGTGGCATACAATACAGTGCTGAAATGCTGCTTATTGAGTTTCTTTTTACAAGGTCTATGCATTTGCGTTGCTATAAAATACAATGCCCAGATAACGAACACGAATTATTTGACTTCAATTAAGTGGCCAAAGCAAAATGCTGATTATTAGTTTAACTATTATTGCCAGTTTATTTTATGTGTTAGCAACGTCTCACGTGCTTTCGCGATTGTTTCATCGTCAGGGACCAAGCCAAAAAATTACCATAATACTGAGCACTGTCGCTATTTTGGCGCATATGCTGCTTTTAGTAAACTCGGTGTTTAGAGTCGATGGCCAAGATTTAAGTATTGTTAATGTTGCATTACTGACTTGTTGGGTAATAGTGCTTTGTGTCACCACCGTCTCTTTAAAGTTCCCTGCAACACTGCTATTACCTGTTGTATACGGCTTTGCTGCCCTGTTAACTATTGCTAGCCTGTTTATTCCTCATCACATTTTACTTAATAGCATTAATGTAGAGCTTGCGTTAGTTGCGCATATTTCACTGTCGTTATTAGCCTACTGTACCTTAATTATTGCCACCCTTTACGGCGTACAATTTTACTTTATTGATAAACGTTTGAAACGTAAAGATTTAGCAATAGTACATAGCCATTTACCGCCACTAATGGTGGTAGAGCGTCAACTTTATCAACTATTAAATTTAGGCACAGTATTATTAAGCGTGGCGCTGATTACAGGGTTTGTATTTCTTGATGGCATGTTTGCCAAAGAGTTTATTCATAAAACAATCTTATCTTTAGTTGCTTGGGCTATTTTTGCTACGATTGCCGTTGGCCATATAAAACGAGGTTGGCGAGGGAAAATGGTGGTAGTGAGTATTATGATGGCCGCATTTACACTCACACTCGCTTATTTTGGCAGCCGTTTTATACAAGAAGTGATTCTAAATAAGTTTTAACTTGACTCTGAAAGCTCACTCTAGCTTAATACGCATTGGTTTATAAAAAAAGGATCCATCGTTGGACGACATATCGACAAGTACGCTGTTTATCATTTTAGGTTTATTAGTACTTTTTTCTGCTTACTTCTCCGGGTCAGAAACCGGAATCATGTCAATCAACCGTATTCGTTTACGACACCTCGCTAAAGAGAATCATCGTGCTGCGAAACGCGTTAGTAAATTACTCAGTCGACCTGACAGGTTGATAGGTCTTATCCTCATTGGCAATAACCTTGTCAATATTGCGGCTGCCCAAGTTGCCACCATTATTGGTATTCGTTTGTATGGTGATTTAGGTATTGCTATAGCAACAGGTGCATTAACACTTGTGGTGCTGATTTTTGCTGAGGTAACGCCAAAAACACTGGCCGCCCTCTATCCTGAGCGAGTCGCTTTTCCAAGTTCGGTGATACTCAAAGGGTTACTAAAAATTCTCTTCCCATTTGTTGTCGTTGTTAACTGGATGACCAATGGTATATTGCGCTTATTTGGTATTAGCGCTGCACAAATAGATGAGCACAGCATGAGTAAAGAAGAATTAAAAACCGTGCTAAATGAGTCGGGGGCGCTGATCCCCGCTCGTCATCAAAGTATGTTGACCTCTATTTTAGATTTAGAACAAGTTACCGTCGAAGATATTATGATCCCTCGCAATGAAATTGTGGCGATTGATATTAATGACGATTGGAAAATAATCAGTAAACAACTTACTCACGCTCAACATACTCGAGTGCTTTTATACCGCGACAATATTGATGATGCTGTTGGCTTTATTCACTCTCGTGATGCACTTCGCCTTTTAACTAAAGAGCAATTTGATAAGCCTTCGCTATTGCGTGCGGTACGTGAAATTTACTTTATCCCTGAGGGCACCTCGCTTAACACTCAGCTACTAAAATTTCAGTTATCAAAAGAACGTATTGGTATTGTTGTTGATGAATATGGCGACATTCAGGGCTTAGTCACTCTTGAAGATATTCTTGAAGAAGTTGTGGGTGATTTTACTACCACTCAAACTCGGACACCGAGTGAAGAAGTAACCACACAAAACGATGGCTCTTATATTGTCGACGGCGGTGCTAACGTTCGCGACTTAAATAAAGAAATGGGCTGGGAATTCCCATTAGACGGCCCTAAAACATTAAGTGGCTTGATTGTGGAGTACTTAGAAGATATCCCTGATGCTAATTTAAGTATTCGTATTGCAGGCTATCCGGTTGAAGTACTTGAGGTAAAAGAAAACATGATTAAACAAGTCAAAATTCAACCAAACAAACGTAAAAAATAAACCAATAAAAAAGGAGCCTACTGGCTCCTTTTTAATCTAATCTAAAAGAACAATCGCTCTAACCAACCTTTATCTAAATCATCTTCGCAGCGTCTTAGCTGTGCGCCATAACGGCTTGCCCGATGTTTTACTTTATTGGCAACGCTCATTAGCCATTTTTTCTTACGATAGGTGCCTCGTTTATAACCGCCCCATCCCTCATGATAATTTAAATACTGTGCGTAGGCGTCCCACTTAGACACACCATTAACTTTATGGGTTTTATAAACAAACCACGCCATAAAATCAATCGCATCTTCAAATTCGTCTCTGTCGGCGCCACTGTTACCTGTTTCACGAATATAATCAGACCAAGTAGGTGTTTTAGCTTGAGAATAGCCATAGGCATCGCTTGCACGACCAGTAGGAATTATCCATAAGAAGTATTCCATAGGCGGTGCTGCATCGTGGCGAAAAGAACTTTCTTGATACATCATACTCATTAACACATGTTTTGGGGAGCCCCACTTTTCCTGCGCGTCTTTGGCATCAAAATACCAGTCAGATTTCTCTTCGAAAATTTTACAAATATCTTCTGGTTGCTTTGGGGGAGCTGTTGCACACCCAGCTATAGTGAGCAACAAAGATAAGGTAATAATATTTTTTTTCATTTTTTAAGATCTCACTGAACTTTTTAAAAAAGTGTGGGTCTGAATCTATGAATGCAGCAGTACAGCATTGTTTCATCCCTAAAGAATATTTACGCAGCTACTATGAGCTGCGTTTTTTTTGCCTGCTACTTACTTGGGTCTGTTGACCTTTCAAGGTTAAATTTTCAGCAGCTTGTTTGGTATTTAGGCAAGGCAAAGCCTATGTGGTGTGGTTATTCCCCATAAACAGGCGATAACGCAGCATCAATGCCAAACAGGTGCTACCCTTCGGGTTCTGCCTAGGAGCGATTCACTCTTTGTTGCCTACATGGATGTAGGTAAGGGGCGTGAGCAGGACGCGGAAGCTTTGCTCGGTTTTTACTTAGCCCACTAGGTTACAAACCTCGCGCCGCGATTAAACCGCTCCTAGTTTGAACAAATTGTAATTTGAAAAGGTCAACAGACCCTGAAGTATGTATCTAAAAATGCAGTAAATGATTGTTTATCAGCTTGTTCAATTGCCTTTTGAGCTTGGTACGACTCTGCAGCTTGTTGCTCTAGCCACGATTTTGAAAATTCAGTATAACTTGCTGTTTCATGGCTTTGTTTGTACTTCTGAGCAAGTGAGAGTGCAAAGTGGCCATTATCTAACCCTGATGCTTTTAACTGCTCAACATAACGACCAGAATACGTTAATGCCGGATCATGAATCCAAGTCGCCATGCGCTTAATGGTGTTTGAGTAGTAGTCAACATCGTAAGCCGTATCCATCCACTGAGCAACATCACTCAACTGACTAAATATTTCATCACCCCAAGATTCTAGGCTGCGCTGCTCATTATTAAAATTAAGCATCAAGCCTTGTTCTCGACCTTGGTTAACCACAGTATCAAGATTTTCAGTGCTACGAGTTTGCTCTTTCCAATCCATAGGCGCTGAATCTTTTAATAAACAATAAGTTAAAAACACATCTAAAAAGTGTATTTGCTCTAAGTCAATGCCAACTTCACTAAACGGGTTAACATCCAATGCACGAATTTCAATATATTCTATACCCGCTCTTAGCAATGCATCGGTGGGCGTTTCACCATTTTTTGCATTACGTTTAGGACGAATTGGCGAGTAAAACTCGTTCTCTATTTGCAAAATGTTTTTATTTAATTGCTTTGGCGTAGCACTAGTGTAATCGTCAATACTGCCGTAAATATCTGAAGGCGTATTTATGGCTTTTTTAAGTCCTGCGACATATTCATCTAATGAGTTATACATTACTCGTAATGACGATTGTGCGCTATTGGTATAGCCTAAGTTGCCTAAACGCAATGCGGTACCCACTTCCAAATATAAAGTGCCTTTACCGAGTTTTTTAAACGGTAAATCGCTTTTACGCCCTTGTAAAAAAGAGCTACATAATGCCGGCGATGCGCCAAACATGTAACTAATTAACCACAGTTCACGTTTAAAGTTACGAATTAACGCCAAGTAACTATCCGATATAAAATCTTCAAGTTTCGCATTACTTTGCTTTAATGAATGCAGTGACTGCCATAGCGTTTGTGGAAAAGAAATATTGAAATGTACGCCAGCAATCGCTTGCATCATACTGCCGTAGCGGTTCTTCAAGCCTTCGCGATATAGGGTTTTCATTTTACCGACATTAGAGTCGCCAAATTGTGCCAATACAATATCGTCTTGATGATTTATAAAGCACGGCATACTAATTGGCCACAACAATTCATCGCCCATATGTTCTAGGGTGAACTTTTGTAAATCTTTTAGCTGCTGTAAGGTTTGCGTTGATGACTCGCTAACCGGTGTAATGAACTCAAGTAAAGATTCAGAAAAATCAGTGGTAATATGCCCATTGGTGAGCGCACAGCCCACCCCTTGAGGATGAGCCTGTTTTGAAATGGAACCATCGTGATTAATTCTTAATGATTCTCTCTCAATACCGCGCATAATGCCTTTAATAGCCTGTTGATTATCTGCATTAGATAGCGCGTTGAGCGTGTTCTTTAAATTATAAGTTGTCAAAAAAAGTTTCCTCGAGCCAAGTGGCTTAATCATAAGGTTATGGGGTCTTTTTACCTTTACTCAAGATTAAACGATGAAAAAACTATATGAATTTATTAGATATAGTTTTTACTGGATTTTAAACACGCTTTGTTTCACGCTATAAAAGATAATCTTGCCATTGCCACCACGAATATACAATTTCTTTTACATATTATTTGCCATAATCCGCCGCTGACAACATGGCGTTTTAAAACGCTTTGACAAGATAGAATTAAACCCTAAAAGTTTGTCATAACTGAAAAATTCAATTACCCTTAATATTGATAAAGATCATATAAATATCAAAAAAATGTCTTATTCCTGCTATTTTACACATATCACTAACGTACATTAGTTTTAGTAATTACAATAGCCGCCACAATAAAGAATGATAAAGAGTCACTATGCGTCGTAATCAAAGCTTAATAGATGAAGAAGTTAACTTCGAAGAACACCAAGAGTTGGTTTCAACCACTGACTTACGCGGTGTTATTACTTATGCCAATCATGAGTTTTGTAGTATCGCAGGCTACGAGATGGATGAACTGATAAATAAAAATCACAATATCGTTCGCCACCCTGATATGCCAAAAGCTGCATTTAAAGAAATGTGGGACACCTTAAAACAAGGCCATTCGTGGCGTGGCGCAGTAAAAAACTTATGTAAAGACGGCCGCTATTATTGGGTTGATGCATTTGTAACGCCTATTTTTGAGCATGGCCAACTTATTGGTTATCAGTCTGTGCGAATAAAACTAGAGCAACGCGCAAAACGCAGAGCACAAAAGCTCTATGCCAAAATTAACGCTAATAAATCATTATTCAGCTGGCGCGAACGCACATCATTAAGACAAGGTTTGAGCATTGCGGGTATTTTAATTTGGTTAGCCAGTGTCGCAATGTGGGGCTCTCTTTCGCTTGCCGCGATTAACTTATTAGTATGTATTGTTATTTTAGTTTTAAATTATGATGAGCTGGTAATCACACCTGCAACCCTCAAACAACAAAAAAACCAAGCAGACTCTGTATCTCGTTATGTGTATAGTGGCTCGCACCCACACAGCATTAGTGATTATAGAGAGCAGATGCTCAGTGCTAAATTAAGAACGGTACTAGGGCGGGTAAAAGATTCAACCTTGAGTTTTAATACCATTGCCCAAGGGTTAGATCAACAATCGACGTTGACCGAGCAAGGTATTTCTTCTCAAGGCACTCAGCTAGAACAAATTGCTTCAGCCATGTCACAAATGAGTACCACGATTGGTGAAATCTCTAATAATACCAATAACACGGCTGATAAAGTGGGCATTACTTATCAAAGCTGCTCTGATATCAAGAATCATATTGCAGATAACAGTAAAATGGTGTCTGACTTAGCTGTACAAGTTGAGCAAGCGGCCGCCACAGCAACGGGGCTTGCCTCTGAAGCGGATAAAATTGGCCAAGTCATGAGTGAAATAGAAGGGATTGCTGAACAAACTAACTTATTGGCACTCAATGCGGCTATTGAAGCGGCACGCGCCGGTGAGCATGGGCGTGGTTTTGCAGTCGTTGCCGATGAAGTAAGAGCGCTGTCGTCACGAACTCAAAACGCCACGGCACAAATTCACAGCTCAATTAAAGAAATTCAAGATACCTTGTTTAGCTGGTCTAAAATCATGCAGAGCACAAAACAACAAGCCGATGACTGTGTTAATACAACAGGACAAACACAACAAGAGCTTGATAGTATTTTTATTCAAATTAGTGAAATTTCACAGCTCGCCACGGATATTTCAGCCGCAGCAGAACAGCAACAGGTTGTAAGTAAAGACATTGGTAGCAATGTTGAAAAGATTAAAGGCTTAGGGGATGACAATTTACAATTGAGTTTTAGCGTAGCACGTGGTGCGGCTGAACTAGTGGAAGGCTCAAGAAAAGTGAATGATTTATTACTGACTTTTAAAGTTTAACAAACGCCCTAAAATAGAAACAAAAAAGCCGCTGTGAACAGCGGCTTTTTGCTGTGCTCAGATTATCGACTCGTAAACACTAAGCCGTCTTCGTTAGCATCAATGACAATGATACAACCTGGTTGAAATTCATTATTAAGCAGTTTTTGTGCTAATGGATTTTCAATGGTTTGCTGTATTGCCCGTTTAAGTGGACGAGCGCCATAGACAGGATCAAAGCCACTGGCAGCAATTCGCTCAAGAGCAGCATCTGTCAACTCAAGTAAATACCCCATCTCTGTCAATCGTTGACGTAATTTGCTTAACTGAATATCTGCAATTTCTTTAATATGACTATGTGAAAGTGAGTGAAATACCACAGTTTCATCAATACGGTTAATGAACTCGGGTCTAAATTCATTATGTAAAACACCCATAACTTTTGCTTTAAGCTCGTCATAATCATTACTTCCCGCTTGCTCTTGAATGATATCTGAGCCCAAGTTGGAGGTCATAATGATAACCGTGTTTTTAAAATCAACCGTACGCCCTTGGCCATCCGTTAAACGACCGTCATCAAGGACTTGTAATAAAATATTAAACACATCTGGATGCGCTTTTTCTATTTCATCAAGCAAAATAACCGAATAAGGTTTACGACGAACAGCTTCGGTTAAATAACCACCTTCTTCGTAACCGACGTACCCTGGAGGCGCACCGACTAGACGTGCGACTGAGTGTTTTTCCATAAACTCAGACATATCTATACGCACCATGGCACTTTCGGTATCAAACATATAGCCCGCTAGTGCCTTGGTCAGTTCTGTTTTACCAACCCCTGTAGGCCCTAAAAATAAGAACGAGCCAATTGGACGATTGGGATCAGCAAGCCCTGCACGCGAACGACGAATGGCATTAGCCACCGCAACGACGGCCTCATCTTGACCAATGACTTTGTTATGTAACTGCTCTTCCATTTGTAATAGTTTTTCACGTTCACCTTGGAGCATACGCGCCACTGGGATCCCGGTCCAACGTGATAAAATTTCTGCAATTTCATCTTCGCCCACCTGATTTTTAAGCAAGCTCATTTCTTGCATTTCTGCTTGTGATGCTAAATCGAGTTTGCGCTCAAGCTCAGGTATACGTCCATATTGCAGTTCAGACATACGCTGCAAGTCACTTGCTCTGCGAGCCACTTCTAAATCAAGTCGTGCCTGCTCTAGCTCAGCTTTAATAACCTGCGTGCCTTGTAAAGACGCTTTTTCTGCATTCCATACTTCATCTAGTTCACGGTATTGCCCTTCAAGCTCAGTGATCAGCTCGAGCATTTCTGTACGGCGCTTTTGACTTGCTTCATCTTTCTCTTTGGCCAATGCGTTATCTTCAATTTTTAATTGGATAATGCGACGCTCTAATTTATCTAAAGCTTCTGGCTTTGAATCAATTTGCAAGCGAATAGAAGAGCCCGCTTCGTCAATTAAATCGATTGCTTTATCGGGTAATTGGCGATCACTAATATAACGATGCGATAACTGCGCTGCGGCAACGATTGCAGGGTCGGTGATCTCCACTGAATGGTGTAACTCGTAACGCTCTTTCAAGCCACGCAGAATAGCAATGGTGTCTTCTACTGAAGGTTCTTCTATTAATACCTTTTGGAACCGGCGCTCAAGCGCAGCATCTTTTTCAATGTATTTACGGTATTCATCTAAAGTGGTTGCGCCTACGCAATGGAGTTCACCGCGTGCTAAGGCAGGTTTTAACATGTTACCCGCATCCATAGCGCCATCACTTTTACCAGCACCAACAATGGTATGAATTTCATCAATAAATAAAATAACTTGGCCTTCTTCTTTAGCCAACTCATTAAGTACTGATTTTAAACGCTCTTCAAATTCACCTCGGTATTTTGCACCAGCAACTAATGCGCCTAAATCAAGTGATAATACGCGCTTGTTTTTTAAGCCCTCAGGCACTTCACCATTAATAATACGCTGTGCAAGCCCTTCAGCTATGGCTGTTTTACCCACCCCTGGCTCACCAATTAACACAGGGTTATTTTTGGAACGGCGTTGTAATACTTGTATAGTGCGGCGAATTTCATCATCACGACCGATTACAGGGTCAAGCTTACCTTGCTCTGCACGCTCAGTTAAATCGATGGTGTACTTTTCAAGTGCTTGACGTGTTTCTTCCGCATTAGGATCGTCAACTTTTTGACCACCACGAATCGCTTCAATTGCCGTTTCAACCTTACTCGCAGTAATGTTAAGTGCTTTAAAAACACTGCCAAGCGGGCCTTTATCTTCACACGCAACTAATACAAACAACTCACTTGAAATGTATTTATCTTTACGTTTTTGGGCGTACTTATCACATAAGTTTATCAGTGAAACCATGTTATTTGACAACTGTACATCGCCACCAACACCTTCCACTTTAAATAACTTTTCTATCTCTTGTGATAACTTAGTGTTGAGTTCATCAACGCTGATGCTCATTTGTGCAAATAGTGCACGCACACTTGAGCCGCTTTGTTTTAACAAAGCGTACATTAGATGCACAGGTTCAATAAATTGATGATCGCGACCTAGGGCTAATGATTGCGCATCTGAAAGCGCAGACTGAAATTTACTTGTAAATCTATCTAAACGCATGGGGGTTTACCTATAAAAAAAGAATTACTTAATAGATGGGTATATTAGCGGGTTTGTTCAAGGTATTAAGGGAAAAATAATCACCTAATGATTATTTACTTGCGCCAGATCAAACTTGCCATACGACCGGTTTGGCCATCGCGCCGATAAGAAAAAAACAAGTTAGCTTGAGAAACCGTGCAATGCTCACCCCCGCTAATGTTTATAACGCCCTGTTGATTAAGTAAAATAGTTGCTATTAGATAAATATCAGCTAAATACTTTTCATTATTTTGAGCTTTGAACGCGCTGTGCATTAGGGGGTTATTTGCTGTAAATAACTCGACTACCTCTTGACCGACATGAAATTGATTAGCCCCTATTGCAGGACCTAACCAAGCATGTATATTCGCCGAGGCATTTTTAAAACAAGCCAGCGCATTGTTTATCACCCCTTGCTCTAACCCTCGCCAACCGGCATGAATTGCGGCCACTTCTTGCCCGTCACTCGATGAGAGTAAAATAGGTAAACAATCAGCGGTCATTATGGCTAAAGGTTGATTGCGTAATTGCGTATATAACGCATCGCCTGTGAATATTTGATTGGGGTCAAATCGCTCATCCACTGTAATTACATCAGCGCTATGAACCTGATTTAACCAAATTGCCGGTTTAGGCAAATGAGCATTTACACGTGCTCTGTTATTTAATACATCTTGGCTGTTATCACCTACATGCAACCCTAAATTCAAACTACCGAATGGAGGCTGAGATACGCCCCCTTCACGTGTAGTACTCAATGTATCTACACCATGAAGAGATTGCCATGTAGCTGATAAGCCAAACATTGTTAACTCGCTATATCAGGGTTTGCTTTTGTGTCTTCGCGCAATGCTTGAGTCATTTGGACCATATCATCAGGGATAGGCGCTTGCCAGGTCATCATTTCACCGGTGATTGGATGCGCAATACTTAATTTAACGGCATGAAGCGCTTGGCGTTTAAAGCTACGCAGTAACTCAAATAACTCAGGCGTTGCCCCTTTTGGTGGACGAGGACGACCGCCATAAGATTGATCGCCAATTAATGGATGGTTTAAGTACGCCATATGCACACGAATTTGGTGTGTACGCCCTGTTTCAAGACGTAAACGCAAACGTGTATGGGCGCGGAATTTTTCGGCAACACGGTAATGCGTAATAGCTGGTTTACCCATTTCATGAACTGCCATATGCGTACGCTGCGTAGCATGACGACCAATTGGTTTTTCAACCATACCACCGGCTGTCATAGTGCCATTACATAACGCTTCATATTCACGTGTGAAGTTTTCGCGCTTTTGCAGTGCTTTAACTAAATGTGTTTGTGCCTGAATCGTTTTAGCGACAACCATTAAACCTGTTGTATCTTTGTCTAAACGATGCACAATACCCGCTCGTGGCACATTAATAATTTCTGGGTAGTAGTGTAATAAAGCATTTAACACCGTACCGTCAGGGTTACCTGCGCCAGGATGAACCACTAATCCCATTGGTTTGTTGATCACTAAAATATCATCGTCTTCATAAACGATGTTTAATTTGATATCTTGTGCTTCGTATTCACGAGGTGCTTCTATTGTTGTTTCAACAGCTACAACTTCACCACCGAGTAGTTTTTCACGCGGGGTGTTGAAAATTTCACCATCAACGGTGATTTTATCATCTAAAATCCACGTTTTTATCCGTGATCGTGAATAATCAGGGAACAATTGTGCTAATACTTGGTCTAGACGTTTACCACCTAAGTCTGTTGGGACCTCGGCTTGGAGAGATATTTGCTCTGACATTAGTAACTTTACCCAATTTACCAGTGCAAGCTTTGCTTGACTGGGTTAGAATCGCTTTTAATAAAAGCATAACATAATACGCATAGTTTACTCGGTTTTACCCACTTGGCCTAGCCGAAGACATCGAAGGTAACAAATAAAATGATAAATAAAATAGGGAAACGTGCATTCGCCATTGTTTTTTCAGTTTCAGTGCTTAGTTTAGGGGCCTGCTCGTCTGCACCTGACCAAGAAGATATTCAACGCGTACCCAACAGATCGGCACAAGCACTATACGAAGATGCAAAACAAACGCTTGATTCTGGTTTATACGCTCGTGCAATTGAATTATTAACGGCAATTGACTCTCGCTATCCGTTTGGTCCGTTTTCAAAACAAGTCCAAATGGATTTAGTGTATGCACATTACCAATCAGGTAATACAGAGCAAGCACTTGCTACAATCGACCGTTTTATTCGCTTAAACCCAAACCACAAAGATTTAGATTACATGTACTACATGCGTGGCTTGGTTAATATTAAGGCGGATAAAAATGCTTTCCAAGAATACTTTGGTGTAGACAGAGCCGACAGAGATGCTAAACGCACCCGTGTTGCTTATACCGACTTATCAACTCTAGTTAAACGTTTTCCAGAAAGTGATTATGCGCCAGAAGCAAAGCGTCGTTTAGTTTGGTTATTAAACCGCATGGCACGTTATGAGCTAAAAGTGGCAACTTACTATTACGAACGTGAAGCCTATTTAGCAGCCGCAAATCGCGGTAAATATGTGGTAGAGCACTACTCACAAAGTAGTTATCTTGATGCGGCACTCGCCATGATGGAAAAAAGTTACGAGAAGCTTGGCTTGACTGAACTAAGTCAGCATGCAGAGCAAACGCGTAAATTTAATAGCAGAAATAAATAACACGAAAAAGGCGCTAGTTATAAAATTAGCGCCTTTTTTTACGAGGTTTACTCGACTATATAGCCTCTTCATCCTCTTCTGCAGTACGAATTCGAACCACACGTTCTACGTCAGTGACAAATATTTTACCATCACCAATTTTGCCTGTTTGTGCTGTTTTAACAATAACATCAATAGCACGTTCTACGTCTTCATCACCGAGCACAATATCTAGTTTTACTTTAGGTAAAAAGTCAACCATGTACTCAGCACCACGGTATAGCTCTGTGTGGCCTTTTTGACGCCCAAACCCTTTTACTTCACTTACTGTCATACCCGTAATGCCTACATCAGATAATGCTTCACGCACATCATCGAGCTTAAACGGTTTAATGATTGCTTCTATTTTTTTCATAGTAATTACTTTTGAAAGCTTCAGTTGCCTCGATTTTAGACAATCATGAGGTTCATAGCAAACAAAGCGATTGAATTACGGTGATAAAACAATCTGTCATGCTATGATTATGCTAATAAAAATAGCTATACTAAAACAATAAGTAACCTACGGGATCAATATGAAAAAAATACAATACGGATTCACTTTACTAGAGCTGATGGTGACTGTGGCTATTGTAGGCATTATTGCCACAATTGCACTTTGGAATAGCAGCGATATGCTAGAAGAAAATAGAGCTGAGAACTTTTTGTTGGAGTTAAAAAGAAATATTAGCTATGCACGCTCTCAAGCAGCAAGTACAGATGAAATAGTCATTGTGTGTCCTGTTCCCAGTGCAAAAAATCTTGGCACTTCCAATCTCACATGTAAAAGTGGGTGGGGTTCAACTAATACTGTGATCTTATTTATAGATGCTAATAATAATGGTAGCTATGATACTGAGAATGATAGCCTACTACGCGTAATGTCGGATGTGTCTTCTAATGACAAAATAAAATTCACGGGTGATAGCTATCTTCGTTTTGATACTAGCGGACGAATTACAACAAATCTTATCGACCCAGAAGTTGATGAGTTGACCGGTTTTATTTATTGTCCTAATAGTGATAACAAAAGCAATAAAGCACTTAGCGTATCTGTCTCTGGTACAGCTTTTTATCTTGGTGATACTGACGAAACGTGCGACTAAAAAACATACAAACTTATCTTGTCATATTTGTATCATTTACTAGACTGAGTTAATCATTTATTAACTCAGGTCTTCAAGGATGAGATTATCAATATCAAAAAACAAGGGAGTGACACTTCTCGAATTAATGGTATCAATTGCTGTTGTCAGTGTAATCAGTCAATTATCGATGTGGTTTTATCCAGACTTCTTGGCTAAAAACCGATTAGATAACCATGTGAATCTGCTACACCGAAATATAAATTACGGCCGCCTTTACGCAATTGAAAATGCTACTTACGTCACGCTTTGCGCACTAAAAAACAGCCAATGCACAAAAGACGAATGGGATGGTCAAATGTCACTGTTTATCGACAAAGATAAATCAACGACTCTAGATGATGATGAACTACTCTTAAGCACTTTCGAGGATGTTCATGATGCTGATACTTTAGAGTATCCGCGCAACGCCATTACATTTCGTCCAGATGGTTCTTTAAATGGTTTTCAAAATGGGACTTTTATATATTGCCCCAATAGCAATAAAGCCAATCTCGAAGGATTGGCTTTATCTGTAAGTCAAACGGGTAGAATTCGCATCAAATCAACTGATAAATGCCAAGAAGAATAACCTTAATTACCTTCCCCAGCAGTAGTCAATATCTTCCCCGTCGTTTGTTTTAGCGCCTTTAGCACCTTTAAGACCTGTATCAGTTATGAAAAGCTCAGTGCAATCACCATCTCCTTTTACTGGCCCTGCCACAGGTTTTGCAATGATTGTAAAAGCATTCTTATTCGTCACTTTAATCGTTAATTCAAAATGTTTATTCTCGGTTTTGTCTTGCAACCCTAAATCAGTAAATGTCTCTGTATATTCCCTATTATCCACAAAATACTGCTCCTCCTTGTTTGCAGCATCTAACAATGCTGCAACTGCCTCTGCACGTGAGGCACGTTTTACATATTCTGTATAATTAGGCAGTGCTATTGAGGCTAAAATCCCTACAATAGCTACAGCTATCATTAGCTCAATCAAGGTAAAACCACGTTGTTTTTTTATCATTTCGGCCGCCTTAATCTTATTCGTTCTGTATATTTTCATTATTTTCTTCGCGTTTATATATATACGTTTGCTGTGTTTTAAAACCAAACCCTAATGTTTCATCTTTTACAAGTTGTATTTTATCGTCTACAACTTTTAATCCTGGCCCTGTAATTTCAAGTGGTTCCAGCGGGTTTTTAGCATTATCACCTTTTATGCCCGGTCCAATTAAATAGAATTGGCTTTTAGGTACTTTTGAAGAATCATCATCGCACTTTCCATTACCATCGCTATCGGCGCAAGTAGAACCAAAATAAAGCTGTGGTGTATCAGGTACTTCAGTACTAGTTGCAAACTTTAAATCATCATAAACTTTAGTACCGTAATGTAAATGAAAAGCATAAAGTGAGCCGCCGCCGCCACTGAGCGAGCATTGGTTTTTAGTCGATGACTCTGAAGCAGGTGTGAAAGATGTAAAATATGCAACGCCACCAATTACTGTTGCAGCCGCTAATGATTTTTCCCCTGCAGCTAATCTATATCGCCACCCTTTAAACTCTGCCCCAAGCTTTGCTTCTAATTCAATAAAGCCAGTTACGTTATTTAACGCCTTACCAAATGGATCATCATTCATTACCATTAAATTATCTGGTTTTATTACGTCTGGTTTTTTATCTGAAAATAATTGTGTAACTGTATTTTCATCTCTTATCATAAACAACTGATCTGCTGTTTCAGCATCATTAGGGTTTGTTCTTTTCCCACTGCCGATAACAATTGCATCAAATGGGGTGTCTAGTCTAGTGGTAACACCTCCCTTTATTGTCACTTTACTAAATAGCGTTCGTGCAACCATTGGTTTGTAAAAAAAACGCCTATCAACACTCCCGCCTAGCTCAGCCAATTTATGGTGATTAAAAGCTCCTTTCTTATCGCCCGGCATATCTATACGCCAGATATCACCTCCTGTATCTGCAGCATATATTCTGTCGATATAACCATCATAATCAGAATCTAGTAGAGTTATATCTGCAGCAATACTATGTTTTCCTTTAAAATTATTATTATCTAGTAATGACCAAAGCTTAGTACCTGTATTTGCGTCAACAATATAAATATTATTACCTACAGAGTCAGCCTCTGAGCTAGTATCTTTATTTGTGTCATAACCACCACCAAAAACCAGTACTGGTTTATCACCAAAAGCTTTTATAAATGCCACTTGCGGCTTTGACCAAGTTTGACCCAGTTTTGTGAAGTCTCCTTCACCGCCTTGAATTGTCCATTTTAACTTAGGGTTATCTGGGTCAGTAATATTAAAGCCGTAATAGTTTCTTCCACCACGTCGCATGCCAGCAAAAGCCCATACATTATCTCCTTTTGTCGCATCTACAATACCATCGTTAACGTTATCACTATTGAGACTTTCATTTTTGGAATACACGCTAATAGGCCCATCCATGCCATATTGCTTACCAGATTCTGCTTTTCTTAATGATTTAATTATTTTAAAAAGTACAGACGGTATAAACGCCCAACTTTCTTTAACTTCATTATTTACATCGTCATCTTTAAACATATGTAAAAAGCCAGCATTAGTACCAATCAGTATACGTATATCATTATTACCATAATCTATTGCTACAGGCCTAGAGTGTAAGGGATCACCAAAGATATCATTACGCTGTTCGCTTTCAGGATTCTTATTATCAACATCAACCCCACGCGCCCAATTAATCGTATTTTCAAGCTCAGACTTATCAATTAAGAAAGCACTAGCTGCCTGGCTTTCACCCATAGCATCAATAATACTGTCGGCCTTAAAAAAGCCGATATCCGTTAGCACTTTACGATCTTTATCCTTTATAGTTGCCAGCATTGCATTAACGCCACCATTTTTTACCGAATTACCATCTGCAGAATTATTAACAGACCAAAAGGTTTTTGCATCCTTACTAATTAATCCATCTTCATTGAGTGCTAACTTTAACGATGAATCAATAATTTTTCCGTCTGATACTTTTAATTTTTTTAAATTACCTCGCCAACGTGTACTTTTATCTGGATAAAACATAGCAAAATAGATTGCATCTCGACTTCGAGTTTGATCTACGTTATTACTGGCCACTGATGGAGAAATGAAAGTACTATTTTCTTCTCTAATTTGTGAAATTGTATTTTTAAGTGCAGAAGAAAGGGCTGCTGCTGATTTAGCTTCAAAATAACCCCCACCACCAACCTTAGCTGCTTCTTCTAAAAGTTTGAGCGCATTTTCACCCATTCCATCACCAAAACCTATAGTAAAAAGCCTACCCGTATCAATCACCTCAGAGGTCTGAGGATATAAATCAACAGATATAGTCTCTGTACCATATAAAATTTTGGCTAACGCTACTAAATAACTTTTATAGCTCCCAAATGAACTCGAATTAGCTCCAAATATACCTTTATATTCTTTATTTATACTTCCATCAGCTTCATCATCATTTTGAGGTTCACCGTCTGTTATAAGAATAATATTAATAGAGTTATCACAGCGCAGTGGAGTTCCTTGATCTTGTTTAAAAGGTGATATGTACTTGCTATTTTCATCAATGCTTTTATCTCTGCCGTTAACCCTTCTCGCAAACTTAAGATTTTGTCCTGTGATGTATAAATATGCCTCCCACAAAGTTTCTGTTAATGGAGTTGAACCATACGCAGGTAGCTCATTGATTTTATTAATCAGTATATTTTCATTTGCACCTATTCTAGCAAGCACATAGCCGCCACCGGGTTCATTACCTGCGTTATAATTAAAACGCATTAAACCAAAGTCAATATCACTGTTGTCATTTATTAAACCTTTTACAGCTCTTTTTGCAACCTCAAGCCTTGTCCCACCTTCAACTTCATCAACACAACTTGGTTGATAATTGGGGTTGTAACTACCTCCAATGTTTATGTAACATTGTTGATTATATTCACTATAGCTGCTTTTACTTTCATAGCACTGCCCTAGTTCCACATATACATCACGCCATAAAAGCCCAAAGAAGTAACTTTCTCTTTCCTTTATATAACATCGCTCTCTTGTGCCTGCTGATGTAACTTCCTCGTCCATACTTCCTGACGTATCAAAAATAAAAAGAACTCTTGGTTTTTCATCGAATTTTACATCTTTATTTACGTAAATCTCAATATCCTCAGCGTATGCATGCATATTAATTACTGATGTAAATAATAAAACTAGTGCTATATAAAGTTTAAATTTCATCTTAAATCCCCTTACCCGTACTGGCCATCTCTTGAGCTATACCAGTAACTATGGTTAGTTGATGTTTGCTTTTAGAGCCATATTCTATCGTAGTAGATACTTGAACCATATTGCACGAAACCCCGGCAGTATAACTATAGCTACGAGGGCAGTTAAGCTCTAAGGAACCATGATTCATGTTCGTCATTATGCTTTTCATATCGTTTCCTGCCTCTGTAATATCTTTCTCGAATTTATATTTTTTTTTGCCGTCACTATCAAACTTACCGGTATCTGTTTTTGTCTCATCTCGAGTAAGAAAAAAGTTACTACCAGCACCCTTTTTAGCTTCTGACGCAATCACTCTTAGCACTTCACCAATTAGTTGATTCTCTGCAACCTCGCGCTCTTGGGCTGCGTTGGTAATTTTAATATCAATCGTACTGCTACTCATTAATGTAACGGCAATACCGGTTACGGCTATTACCATTATTAATGCTGTGATAAGCACGACACCTTGCTGCTTAGTTGGTAAAGACTTTAGATTTTCCATAAATTACCTCCAACATTACTTAAACGAATAGTTGTAGTAAAAACTGTTCTTCTATAGTTATCATTAAAATTTAATTCTCGCTTTCCAGCTCCCTCACCTAAAGTATATTTTTGGTTTTTGAGTTTTATTCCTGGGTCTGGTTGAAGTGCACGGATTAATAAAAAAACTTGCACCGTTAATATACCTCTGCGGTTTTCCCATTCAGCAGCAGTAATTGTGCTGGGGCTTTTGTAAGTATCAACTCGACTGTCACTGTTCGTGTCTAATCCAAACAAAAAACGCATATTTTCGACTCCTTCCATTATCGTTTCAGAGGTCATTTTTCCATTAACTAATCGTTTTCGTCTTAATGCGGGAACTTTTATTTTTTGATTATTTACTAAATACTCTTCTTCTTTAATGTAATAAACATGATGACTGTATGGCCAAATAGTTGCATTGATATTTGTTGGGGTATGTTTACCGGTTACAAAACTTGCTTGTTCTTGTTCTGCGATAAAATAATTTATTTTATCGCTTGTTGTATTAGTGCCTGCAACAGCATCATATTGAGGATCACCTTGTAAAAACTTGAGCTGAAGAATATCGGTCTCTTTATCATTAGCAGGAATAATGCCATCGTTAATGCAATTTAGGTTATCTTTACTGGTAGTCGTTTTTGCATAAATAGTACGAAAATTACTACTACTGGTTAAATCTGGGAAGCTGCCGTTATTAGCTCCCTCTGAGCAATCACCGGCGACCCCTGTCGCGGTAACAGTTGTGTTTGCTGTAGTAAATGAATCATCATAATAAGTTCCCCAAAAGCCTACTTGCTCTATATCGCGTTGCATAATATTAATGGCTAAGCGGCCAGACTCTTGGAGTTCACCGATGCTCATCGTGTCTTTTGTGCTTATTTTCATGCTAATAAAAGTAAACATGACACCACCTAAAATCAAACCACCAATAAATAGTGAAATCATAACTTCTACAAGAGTAAACCCTTTTTGCTTCATGTTAGCTCCTCACATATATATAACTTGTTAGAACCACTAAACGGCGTTTATTGCTAGGATCATCACCACAGGTAACTTTTCCTGTAACTGCATTCGCATTAAACTCTTGGCGGCCTTGCCATGATATAATTACTTCAATGTTGAATCCTTTGCCTCCAGTATCTGCCACTGAAGTTGGATTTATACATATTGTCGCATCATCTAAAGTCCCTGTATTTTCACTGGCTCGTATGGCACGCTTCCATTGCGTTATATCTAATTTGGCAATATCAGAAGAGCTACATATTGCACCAAAGCAACTCGAGTAAGTATTACTATTCGCTGAGCTTTTTATAACGCCTTTGTAATCTTTTATTATATCAATGGTATCATTTGCTCGAATGCGCTGAATAATGTCGTTACCTAAAGCCACAGCGGCGGCGCGCTGCATAGAGTCAAAACTGGCTTGTTTTGCTTTTGCTTGCAGTGCAACGGCGCCTAACAAACCAAAGCTTAATATAATAAACGCAATCAGGACTTCAATAAGGGTAAAACCTTTTTGCAATTTAAACGTGCTCAAAGACATAGTAAAACCAAATAATAATTATCTGATACTAAGTGTATGCAATAAAAAAATAGATTCAACTAAGACCACGACCAACGGTTAATTATCTTGATAAGCGGTTAATAGGTTGGTGTGCTAAAGTACGCTTTTTACGCTTTTGAGCGCTCGACGACTAACAGCTAAAAAAGGTGTACACCCTTTGAGTTCAATAACATGTTGATGGTTTTTAAGTGTATGGAGTGCCAAAATTTTATTTTTATTCACTAAGGTATTTCGATGAATTCGCAATAAGTGACGAGGATATTGCACTTCAAGTTGCTTTAAACTGTCTTCGATTAGAGCCTCCCCACCATCGAACACGACTTTGGTGTGCTTTTCCTGTGCATAAAAATAAAAAACATTTTCTATTTTTATACTTCTTACGGTGCCTGCTAATTGATAGGTTATTTTTTCTGTTTGTTGTTGTTGCAGGTGTACTCTGTTTAAACGTCCTAGCTGTTGTAATGCATGTTGCAAACTTTTTTCTGATATAGGTTTTACCAAATATCCGGCTGCATTTAACTGCATCGCATCAAGTGCATGCTCAGGATGAGCGGTTATAAAAATAATCGCTGGAGGTACCGCAAGATCATTGAGTTGATTCGCCACTTCGATGCCATTTAAACCTGGCATATCAATATCTAAAAACACTAAGTCAGGCTGCTGCTTTTTCATTTGTGTTAAAGCATCATTGCCATTACTGGCCTCTCCTTGCACATGAATGGATGTATGATTCTCAGCAAGTAAACGCTTCAAGCGTGCTCTTGCTAAAGGTTCATCATCTACAATCAGGGCATTCATAACATGTTCTCTGTTTGTTTTGGGATAACCACTTTAACTCTAAATTGATTATCTTTGTTGGTTATTGTAAGTTGCGCCCGACCTTTATAATAAATACTTAAACGAGAACGAATATTATCAAGAGCCATACCGTTATGCTCTCTAGTATTTTCAGTTTCAGTGGGTACAGGATTAGTTACAATTAAGGTTAAATAATGTGTTGTCACATGCAGTTCAATACTTATAGTAGCACCACTTTGGCTTGGCTCAATGCCATGACATACTGCGTTCTCTACCAAAGGTTGTAATGTTAGATATGGAATATATAGCGCAGGGAGATGTTCTGGTAATAACCACTCAACCTTTAAGCGCTCTGCAAATCGCCATGATTCAAGCGCAATATACTGTTTAGTTAATGTTATTTCATCACTGAGCAATACACTTTGACCTGAACGCATTGCAGCTTGAGACAGCGCTGCCAGTGCTAAAATTGCATGCTCTGCAGCTTCAACGTCATGATGCATTAATTCTGCCGCCGTATTCAAACTATTATATAAAAAGTGGGGTCGGATCCGTGCCTGCAAAGCATCAAGTTCTGCACGAGAAAGTGCTTTGGTTTGCTGCTCTTTTTCAAAATGAATAAGCAAAAATTGTACAAACAGTAAGGTAAGCAAAAATACAATAATGCAATTACGCAGCACAAATAACGTCAGTTGTTTTTCGTTTTCAATATCAAAAGCAATATGAGAAAACACCAGACTAAATACAGCAGTACTGAGACTATATGAAGCAATAAAAAAACTGATCTGAATAAACTGAGTCTGTTTTGCAAGAAATCGACGGCAAAGATATAAAAAAGAGGTACTGACCAGCACAGTTACATGAAGAAACAAACTAATCTCCCCCAAATGCAGCCATATATCACCGCCAGCATTAGGAGCAAAAGCTAATATAATAGCCATAACCTGTGTTACTACGAGGGATGCAAGCACGCCACGCTCATTAAAAAGGGCCGAAAAAAGTAACGCATCTGGTGACAGTTGCTTACCCATTCCAACCCTCCTTTTATGATTTATCTCTAAATTAACGCAGCTCTACTGGTACAGCAAAAACAATGTTTTCTTCTTCACCAGGGTTTTCTGTTACTTGGTTACCACCGAGCTCTTTTAAGCGGGTAATCACTTGCTGAACTAGCACTTCAGGTGCTGACGCGCCTGCGGTAACCCCCACACTATTGATACCATCAAACCATGGCGCTTCAACATTGCTGGCATCATCAATTAAGTACGCACGCGTGCCCATTTTATCAGCTAGTTCTCGTAAACGATTGGAGTTAGAGCTGTTTTTTGCCCCCACAACTAATAGCACATCAACTTTATCTGCTAAATCACGTACAGCATCTTGGCGGTTTTGTGTGGCATAACAAATATCATCTTTGCGCGGGCCATCAATTGCGGGGAATTTTTCGCGCAACGCATCAATTACATCTGCAGTGTCATCAACCGAAAGCGTGGTTTGGCTACAATAAAATAGGTTATTAGCATTTTTAACGTTAAGTTTGGCAACATCTTCTGCGGTCTCTACAAGGTAAATACCACCGTCGTTATTGTCATACTGGCCCATAGTCCCCTCTACTTCTGGGTGACCATGGTGACCAATTAAAATACATTCAATGCCTTTACGGCTTGCGCGCGTTACTTCCATATGCACTTTAGTCACTAATGGGCATGTTGCGTCAAATACTTTTAAATCACGACGCTTCGCTTCAGAACGAACTGCTTGCGATACTCCATGGGCGCTAAAAATAACAATGCTGTCATCAGGTACTTGGTCTAGCTCTTCAACAAATACGGCACCACGATTTTTTAAACCATCTACTACATAGCGGTTATGAACGACCTCGTGGCGTACGTAAATTGGCTTTTCAAAAATATCTAAAGCGCGCTCAACAATGCTAATTGCGCGATCTACCCCTGCACAAAAGCCTCGTGGATTAGCTAATAAAATATCCATTAGCCTTGCACCTCAATAATGTCTACTTCAAACGTTAAACGTTGCCCTGCTAACGGATGATTAAAATCGATAGTAACTGACTCGCCTTGCACTTCACGAACCAATCCTGGCAGCTCAGTACCATCTGGCTGAGTAAAGGCAATAATAGCGCCGACTTTAGCGGGTGTTTCTGCACCAAATTTACTGCGTTCTACATAGTAAATATTATCTGGATTAGGTTGGCCAAAGGCGTCTTCTGGCTCAAGCTCAAACGTTTTGCTTTCGCCTGCACTTAAACCTAGTAAGCACTTTTCAAAATTAGCCGTTAAGCTGCCATCACCCATAGTGAGCTTAGCCGGCTTGTTATGCACCTTGGTTGAGTCTGCGGCAGAGCCATCTTCTAGTTTAATAGAAAAGTGAAAAATAACCTCTGAGTTTTCACCAATTACAGCTTGGCTCATGCTTTATACTCCTTCGGACTTTCGCCTGTAAAGGCGTCAAATAGTAATAATGCAGCACCAATACAAATAGCGCAGTCTGCAATATTAAATACGGGAAAATGTGAGTCTTCGTAAAACACATGTAAAAAATCAATAACGTAACCATAGGCAATGCGGTCGTACAAGTTACCAATAGCACCGGCTAAAACTAACGAGTAAGCACCACATAATACTTTATTAGACGCTGGAAGACGTTTTAACCACCACACCAACAAACAACTAATCGCGATTGCTATTGCACTTAAAAACCAACGCTGCCAGCCTCCTGCTTCGCTTAAAAAGCTATAGGCTGCACCGTAGTTATGCACATAAGTAATGCTAAAAATAGGCAGCAAATTAATTGACTCGCCATAGGCCATGGTGTTAACAACCAGTGTTTTACTGGCAAAGTCTATTACAAGCAGTAATAGACTTAACCAAAGCCACACTAAACCACTTTTTTGGGCTAGTTTGCTCACTAAAAACAACTCCTAAGCGAATTGACGTTTCTCACCTTCACCGTCAACATTACTTACACAGCGACCACAAATTTCAGGATGAGCTGGCTCAACACCTACATCTTCACTGTAATGCCAACAACGCTCACACTTTTTAGCATCTGTTGCTGATACGCTAATGTATAAACCATCAATTTCAGTAGTTTGTGAATCTGCAGGTTGACTATCTACCTCGGTAACGTTAACCGCAGAGGTTAACAACACAAAACGTAGCTCATCGCCTAACGCCGCAAGTTTTGCTGCAAGCTCTTTGCTGGCAAACAGGTTTACGGTTGCTTGTAATGTTGCGCCAATCACTTCTTCTTTACGTGCAGCTTCTAACAGACGGTTCACTTCGTCACGCACATTTAAAATAGCTTGCCAGTCTTCATTACTAAACTTGGTCGTAGTTGGTGCTTGTAAGCCTTCATACCATGTTGAAGTAAATACATAGTCACTGCGCTCACCCGGCAGTGCCTCCCAAATTTCTTGAGCAGTAAAGCTCATGATTGGCGCCATCCAACGCGTCATTGCTTCAGCAATATGATAAAGCGCTGTTTGACAAGAACGACGTGCATGGCTGTCGCTTTTTGCCGTGTACTGACGGTCTTTTATAACGTCTAAGTAGAACGAACCAAGCTCACCGGTACAGAAGTTCATTAGCTTTTGCGTTACTAATAGCATTTGGTAGCTATCGTAAGCCGCTAAAATATCATCTTGTAACTGTGCTGCGCGCCCTACAATCCACTTATCAAGCTCAACCATATCATCAACAGCAACTTGATCCGTTTTTGGATCAAAACCACTTAGGTTAGCAAGTAAGTAACGGCTGGTGTTACGAATTCGACGGTAACGATCTGCCGAACGTTTGAATATTTCATCGGATACGGTCATTTCTGCCGTGTAATCAGTTGATGCTACCCATAAACGTAAAATATCAGCACCCAATTTATTCATCACATTTTGTGGCGAAATAACATTGCCTAATGACTTAGACATTTTGCGGCCGTTTTCATCAACCGTAAAGCCATGCGTAAGCACTTGCTTGTATGGTGCATGACCATTAATTGCCACTGAAGTCATCATTGATGACATAAACCAACCACGGTGTTGATCAGAACCTTCAAGGTATAAATCTGCAGGACCAACTAAATCTTCACGCGCATCAACAACACAGGCATGAGTCACACCTGAGTCAAACCACACATCTAGCGTGTCTTGTATTTTCATGTACTGTTTAGCGTCTTCTTCACCTAGCAAAGTAGCAGGCTCTAGGTCATACCATGCTTGAATACCTGATTTTTCCACAAGTACTGCAGCTTGTTCAATCAGCTCTTGAGTATTTGGGTGTAATGCACCCGTGTCTTTATCAACAAACAATGCAATAGGTACACCCCACGTACGTTGACGCGAAATACACCAATCAGGGCGGCCTTCAACCATGTTGGCAATACGGCTTTCGCCCCATTCAGGTAACCATTGAGTATTTTTAATTTCAGCCAGTGAATCTTTGCGTAAGTTAGCCTGATCCATGCTAACAAACCATTGTGGTGTGGCACGGAAGATAATAGGCGTTTTATGGCGCCAACAATGTGGGTAGCTATGAGTTAATGCATGATGATGCATTAAGGCATTATTTTCTTTTAACACCTCAATTACACTCGCATTGGCTTTAAACACATGTTGACCGGCAAATAATTCAGTGTCAGGTAAGTACACTCCGTTTGCGCCAACAGGGTTAGCTACTTCAAGATTATACTCAAGGCCTGCCACGAAATCTTCTTGACCATGACCAGGTGCAGTATGTACAACACCCGTACCAGAATCTGTGGTTACGTGTTCAGCTACAATAACCGGTACGTTAAAGTCGTAAAATGGGTGTGCAACGTTTAAGTTTTCAAGTGCTGCACCTTTAACATAGCCAAGGATATGGAAGTGGTTAAAGCCAAAACGATCCATCGCATCTTTAACAAGCTCAGAACCTAAAATCAGACGCTGCTGAGCACCTTCATCGTCTACTTGTACTAGCGCGTATTCTAAATCAGCATGCACAGCAACCGCACGGTTCGCGGGTAAGGTCCACGGTGTCGTAGTCCAAATAACAGTCCCTACACTGCCAGTGCCTTGATGGCCATCAGCTAAGTTAAACGCATTTACTACTGCATCTTGATCAGCAAAAGTAAAACGTACATCGATAGCTGGCGATTGTTTATCTTGGTATTCAACTTCTGCTTCTGCTAATGCAGAGCCACAATCTGTACACCAATGCACAGGTTTTGCGCCTTTATGTAGATGGCCATTTTTTATAATGCGACCTAATACACGAATTGCATTGGCTTCAAAGTCAAAGTTCATGGTTAAGTAAGGCTTATCCCAATCACCAAAAACGCCTAAACGTTTAAAGTCTACTTTTTGGCCTTCTACTTGCTTTTTAGCATAGGCACGACATTTTTCGCGAAATTCTGCAGCAGTTACCTTAACACCGGGTTTACCGACTTTTTTCTCAACCATTAACTCGATTGGTAAACCATGACAGTCCCAACCCGGTACGTATGGCGCATCGAAGTCTGATAAGGTTTTAGACTTAACAATAATATCTTTTAATATTTTATTTACTGAATGGCCTAAATGGATATCGCCGTTTGCATACGGAGGGCCGTCATGCAAAATGAAAGTTTTTTTACCTTTCTTTGCGCTGCGAATTTGACCATACAGGTCGTCTTCATACCATGCTTTAAGCATTTTTGGTTCACGTTGTGCCAAATTGCCACGCATTGGAAACATTGTTTCCGGTAAATTCAAAGTATGTTTGTAGTCGCTCATTAATCCTACTTTCCGTCTCTATCGGCTACCTAATTTAAACCAAAACACTGCTTAGCGGCGGCAACATCGGTTGCTATTTGTGCCGTCAGTTGTGTTAATGTCTCGAATTTTTTCTCGTTGCGGAGTTTTTCAATCAACTCCACATGCATAAATTGTCCATAAATATCTTGTGCAAAATCAAAAAGGTGTACTTCTAATAAGGCACGAGTTCCATTAAATGTGGGTTTGTTTCCAATGTTAGCTACCCCAAAAACGTGTTTTCCTGCGATCATTACTTGAACCGCAAATACGCCATTAACCGGACAAACTTGACGCTTTAGCGCAATATTTGCCGTTCTAAAACCTAGTTCCCGGCCTTTTTTCCAGCCGTGAATAACTCGCCCAGATATCGCATAATTATGCCCAAGCATGACTTTTGCACTAACCAAGTCACCCTCAGCAAGCGCTTCTCGTATTAAGGTACTGCTTACTCTAGCATTTAATTGCCTAAAGCTGGCAGTGCTTTTAACACTCATTCCCGCTTGAGTACCCATATTAGCCAATAGGCTAAAATTTCCTTGGCGCTGTTTACCAAATCTAAAATCATCGCCAACCGTTAATGCTTTAACGCCCAGCTTTTTAATTAAAATATCGCTCACAAACTGCTCTGCATGCATATTTGCAAACGCTTGATTAAAGCTAATACAAATAACGCGCTCAATCCCCAAGTTACTCAATAGACGAAGTTTATCACGCAGTCGAGTAAGCCTAGCCGGGGCATTGTTTTTTGCAAAAAACTCTTGTGGCTGAGGCTCAAATAACATTACAGTGCTGGGTAAATTATTTTCTTTGGCATCCGCTAACAGCCCTTTTAATACGGCAGCATGACCCAAATGAACACCATCAAAATTACCAATGGTTAGCACACAACCAAAATGTTGTGGGCGTATATTGTGTATACCTCTAATTAACTCCATGCCACCTAATGCCTTTTTCAGCGAGCGATAAAATGCGACCTTGGGTCGCAGAGTGTCCGATTATAATCTTTTTTTTAATTTGATTCAGTAATTGCTACACTTTTTATCGTATTTAGTCTAACGCCCATCAAAAACAACATAAAAAAGTAACTAACAACCGCAATAATTAATAACACAACCAACAACATAACTTGTTCACTAAAGTGCCAGCTAGGCCAATCATAGTGTCTACTGGTAAACCACACTAGTGCGCCCATCGTCACACTCGCCAGCAAACACTTCAAAGTGAAGTAGCCACTCATGCTGGAGAACTGGTAAACATTCTCTTTTTTAAGCTGTCGGTACAGTAAGTAGGCATTACAACTAGCCGACATAGAGGTTGCCAGTGCTAAGCCTAAATAGCCAATAAAGGGGGCCAGCATAATATTAAACACCATGTTAAGCACCAAAGTGACAATGCCAATGCGCACCGGTGTTTTCGTATCTTGGCGAGAATAAAACCCAGGCGCCAACACTTTAATTAACATAAAGCTGACTAATCCCACCGAGTAGGCAACCACCCCTAAGCTCACTGCCTTAACGTGATCAATGCCAGCCCCTTTAAATGCGCCGTGATCAAACAGCACAGTAATAATCAACGGGCTAATAATCATCAACCCTATCATGGCCGGGAGCCCTAAAAAAATCACAAATCGCACTCCCCAATCTAGGGTATGTTGAAAGTCGCTACTTTTTTTACTGCTGTGTAATTTTGATAGCGCAGGTAAAATAACCGTCGCAATACCAATACCAAATAAACCAAGTGGGAATTCAATCAGTCTATCTGAGTAATACAGCCAAGCGATAGAGCCTGTCATCAATAATGAAGCTATTACCGTATCGAGTAATAAGTTAATTTGACTAATTGATACACCAAATAACGCTGGGAGCATTAATTTACGCACTTTTTTAACATTTTCGTCTTGCCACGCCCAACGCGGGCGCGCCAACATTTTTGCTTTGTATAAAAACGGCAGTTGAAATAATAGCTGTACCACGCCCCCTAAAAATACGCCTATTGCTAATGCATATGCACCAACAGAAAATTGGTCATGCAATAAAATGGCACAACCAATAATAGAAACATTAAGTAATACAGGAGTAAATGCGGCAACTGCAAAACGGTTGTACACATTCATTACTGCGCCACTAAGCGCCACTAAGCTTACAAAAAATAAATAAGGAAAGGTCAGCTTTAATAGTGAACTGGCAAGCTCAAACTTTTCTGCGTCAGGGCCACCTTGCCACCAATCAATAAACCAACCAGTACCAAATAAAGCGGCGATAACGGGGGATGCCACAACACCAAAAAGCGTAACGAGTAGTAAAATTGTGCCGAGTGTACCTGCCGCCTGCGCAACAAATATTCTGACTTTATCATCGCCTTGTTGTTCTTTGATTTCACTTAATACAGGTACAAACGCCTGTGCAAAAGCCCCTTCAGCAAATAAACGGCGTAAAAAATTAGGAATACGGTTTGCAAATAAAAACACATCGGCAGCAGCCCCTGCCCCCAACAAGTTAGCAACAACAGCATCACGCACTAGCCCTAAAATACGCGAGATCATTGTCATTGCACTTACAATCATCCCGGAACGAAACAAACCTTTTGACACTATAAATCCATATTAAAAATCAGCAATTAAGTTAATTATGCCATAGTCTTTTTTATAAATCGCTTTAAAGCACTAGGCTGGAACCCCTTGCTTTGTTACAATAGCGCCATTAACTGCTAAAGCGGCAAATTGATGTTCGTTATAAGGAGCAGTTTTTCTTGGATTGTTAAAATTAAATTGACATTCATGATAAAAACAGGCATATTCCACGGCCTTTAATTTAAGCTTTATTTAAGATTGTTAGGAGCAAACCTTGGCTAACATCAAGTCTGCAAAAAAACGCGCTATCACAAGCGAAAAAAATCGTCAGCACAACGCAAGCCGTCGTTCAATGATGCGTACTTACTTCAAAAAAGTAATCGTAGCTATTGAAGCTGGCGATAAAGAAGCTGCACAGCAAGCTTTTTCTGTTGCTACACCTATCCTAGACCGTTACGCAACTAAGGGTCTAATCCACAAAAACAAAGCTGCTCGTCATAAGAGCCGTTTAGCTGCTAAAATCAAAGCGCTATAATTGTTTTTGCAAGATTAAAAAAACCGGCTTTTGCCGGTTTTTTTTTGCCCAAAATAAATACGCTTTTTAAACGTTATCGAGCTCTGGATAAAACTTTTTCAGCATCGCCGCAATTTTCTTCGGAGAAAATGGCTTAACCACAAATCCTTTTGCCCCTCTATCTATTGCATCCTTCACATTTTCAACGCCTGAATGCGCCGACACCATCACCACGTTTGTCTCTGGTGATAACTCATTTATCTGCGCAATAAGCTCTTTACCATCGCCGTCAGGTAGCTCTATATCTAAAAATATAATGTTAAAGTTTGCCGCACGGCATTCACTTATGCACTGCGCGGCCGTAGACGCTTCTTTTACATTCTCTATCCCTAAATGCATCAATGTTTGACTTAGAAAGCTGCGCACCGTGCTAACATCATCAACTATTAAAATAGATAGCTGCGTATTCATATATAATCCTTATAGGCTAAAAGCCGTGTCTGCGAAATTGGTGATTTGCTTAAAATACAAATATTTACTTTATTATAGAGAGCTAAGCCAAAAAGACCAGATTTGCTTTATGTCGAAAAACACAAAAAAGAGTCGTCGCAAAAAAAATAAAGCCGCTACTGTTAAACAAAGATCCAGTAATAAGCTTGCAAACCTTGGTTCACAATTAAACCCGCGCGCAGTAAGTGTAAAACGTGGCGCCAAACTAACCGCATTTTTTATTTTCACGATATTATTACTTATATTTGTTTTAGCGCCAAAGCCGAGTTTACTCACCTATAAAAATCAGCCATGGTTAGCAAAAGTATTTATTGGCCAGGGCTATTTGCCAATAAACCAAAGCTACTGGATTCAACGCTGCACCCTAGATTAGATAAGCATCGCAGAACACTATACCTCTGTGTAGATCTTCAGCAACCACAAAGCTGCCAAAAATATCATGTTCTTGTTGAAGAGGGATTATTTTCGGTATTAATAACCCACTTTTAGCATTAAAAAAACTAATCTGAAAATTTAAAATTACTTGGTTGAAAGCTGTGCAAAAGATCAACATAATGGCGCTCCTTTTTTCAACAACTGAACTATTGAAACGACCATGCTAAACGAGCTAGATTGGCTTTTAAATACATTACTACTTGCACTAGGTTTAGGTGCATTTTTTATCAACCAGCTGACACTGCTTCGCGTTGCTGCGATTAGTGCGTGTGGTTTGTTATTCCTAACATTTAGCTTAGATCTTATGTCGTCGAGTATTATTTCAAATATGAGTTTAGTGTTGATCAACACATTTTACTTGTTCAAAGTTTATACGTTTGGGCAATTTAGCGTATCTCAGCATTAATTACTTCCCCTTAGAATATTTTATAGCCCAGTTTTTCTGGGCTTTTTTATATCTCACTGTTAAAAATCTTGGGTCTGGGTTTGAACTAAGTTAAAATTTATCTCGTATTAGCCTAATTTGAGATAAGCCCATGCCATTGTCAGATTTCGATTTATTCTTATCTTCTATGGAAGATGTTACCCCCATAACGCATGACACTGTGACCTTACCACCTAAAAACCATAAAGTGGTCATCGCCCAGCAAGAAAAAAATAAAGCAGCACAATCAGGTTTAGTTTCTGAACAGTTCAATCCGTTGGATGAACCACTTGAATTACTCGATCCACTTGCCATATTAAGCTTTAAAAAAGAGGGCGTACAAAGCGCGGTTTTTAAAAATGTAAGATTAGCGAAATATCAGCTTGATGCGACGCTTGATTTACATGGGCAACTTTTAAAAAATGCACACGCATCATTATTAGCCTTTGTTCAAGACTGCCATCAGCGCAATATAAGAATGGTACTCGTTCGCCATGGCATAGGTATTAAAAATAAAACCAAGCCAGGGATATTAAAAAGTTACGTAAATCAGTGGTTACAAACAATTCCATGCGTTTTAGCGTTTCATACTGCACTTAGGCAGCATGGGGGAAGTGGTGCGACGTATGTTTTATTGAAGAAAAGTGATGATAAAAAAGCATCAAAACAGAGAAATACACAGCAAGCGTAGCTAAATCTTGCTGTGAAAATAAGGGTCAGATCAGCAGCGCTGCCGCATTGGCTTGATTAAACCAGGCAGATATTCCTAATATAATGATAGATACAACCACGATGCTGATTTTTGCGCCCCCTTGATTGGGTTTCATAATTCATCCTATTTTTTTATTATTGTTAGAACTGTTTTCAACAATAATAAAAATTACAAATGTTAACAAGCTGTTTCTTTTAAAAATTAAACAAATTTTAATCCTTGAAGGCCAACAACTGCCAATTAATAACCTTGCTGCTTATTAATGCAATTTATTAATGGCTGTTTCGCTTTTAAACGCAAAATATTTTCTGCTATTTGTTCAATAACACTATCCAGATCTGACAACGCAGCACAGTGCGGTGTTAAAGTAATACCTGGATGCAACCAATAAGGGTGTTCGCTTGGCAGTGGTTCACTGGCAAACACATCAAGCGTTGCTGCGCGTATACGTGTATTGTTAAGTGCATCAAGTAAATCAGCTTCTACTATATGCCCACCTCTGGCCACATTAATCACCACAGCATGTTCAGGCAGTTGCTCAAGTAACTGTTTATTAATAATGCCTTGGGTACTGCTGGTAAGCGGTAATAAACATACTAAATAATCGGTTTGCGCAAGCATCTGTGTTAAGCCGTCATCACCATGATAGAGTGTCGCAATGTTTGATTTTTTAGGGCTTCGGCTCCAAGCATTTACGTTAAAACCGTTATTAACCAGCCTATGTGCACATGCTTGACCTAATTCGCCAAACCCTAAAATGCTTACTTGATTATGTTTATGCGCTCTTTTAGGTTTCCATATACTTTGCTGTTGCTTTATTGCATATTCTTTTAATCGCAATTTTTGTGCTAATACATGGGTAAGTACGTATTCAGCCATATCGTTGGCTAACTGTTTATCAACAATACGCACGACCTCTACATCCGCAGGTAATAAACTTAAATCAATGCTATCAACGCCAGCGCCAAACGATGACACAGCCTTTAAGTTTGGTAACGTGGGCCACAGTGATGCAGGCGCATTCCACGCTAAAACGAACTCTACACTCTCTAAATTTTGGCAATCATCAAGTTCTTCAATTCGAATACTAGGCAATCGTGATTTCATTTTTGCTATTAATTTTGTGTTGTCTCGACCTGTTATAGCCACCAAAACTGACATGATGATTCCTTAAAAAGTAACCCTAAATAATAGTACTGTTATGGTTCAATTCAATAGTATGTAAACGGTTTTAAAAAGTCACACAACTGACCGCGTATTGTCATATCCGCACTCTAAGCTAAACATATTGGCTTTAGCCTAGTATAAAAAAGAGGTGCGTATGATCAGTGTAGATAAAGTAATTGCGACTAACTTACCACAGTTAACTAACTCATTTAAAATAAAAAAACTGGTAAAAAAGAGCCTTAGCTACTTATTACATGAACAAGAGTTTACAAACTTTGCAACAACTTATCCCCATCTTCAAGGAATAGAATTTGTCGAGCAAGTACTTGATGAACTTGATTTTGACACTCGATACAAAGCAAAACAAATAGAAAATATTCCCAGTGAAGGGAAAATTGTCATTATTGCTAATCATCCAATTGGATCCTTAGATGCGCTTGCATTAATTAATGTGTTATCGACGGTGCGTGCCGATTTAAAAGTCGTGGCTAACCGAATGCTAATGACCGTTGATGCAATGCATTCATTATTACTACCCGTTGATAATTTGTCGGGGCAAAGTAAAAAACAAGAGTTGAGTAATATCCACCAGCATTTAAAAAATGAAGGAGCATTACTTATTTTCCCAGCGGGTGAAGTTTCTCGACTTCGACCAACAGGGATCAAAGACTGTAAATGGAACAGCGGGTTTTTACGTATCGCTAAAAAAGCTAATAGCCCAATTTTACCCATACATATAAAAGCCAGAAACAGCCCGCTTTTTTACGGAGCCTCTATGCTATATAAACCGCTTGCTAGTTTATTACTAGTCAAAGAAATGTTTAAACAGCGCCAAAAATCGCTCGAATTTGAAATAGGCGCCTCCATTGCTCCTGAATCTTATTTAATACCCGATTTAAAAGATAAGGAAGTGGTCGAGCTTATACGAAAACAGCTGTACCGTTTAACCACTAAAAAAATACTGCCACTAAAAACTCATGCTCCTATTGCCTCACCAGAGTGTAAAAAAGAATTAAAAAAAGCCATCGAAAGCTGCGAACATTTAGGTAAAACCAGTGATGGCATGGTTATTTACTTATACCAATACCAAGGCAGCTCACCGTTATTTCGTGAACTGGGTCGCCTGCGGGAAATTGCCTTTCGTGCAGTAGGTGAAGGCAGTGGCAATCGCCGTGATATAGATAAATACGATATGCATTATCAACACTTAGTCTTATGGGATGCACAATCACTCGAACTAGTTGGCGCTTACAGATTAGCCTGCGCGCAGGATGTGATTGAACAGCACTCTCAACGTGGGCTTTATACCGATAGCTTATTTAATTATACCCAAGAGATGACGCCATACTTCAAGCAAGGCATAGAATTAGGCCGTAGTTTTGTACAACCAAAATACTGGGGCAGAAAAAGCCTCGACTACTTATGGTATGGCATTGGTGCATTTATTAACCGCTACCCTCAGTATCGTTACTTATTTGGTGCCGTGAGTGTCTCAAACGCACTGCCAGAGCAAGCAAAATCCTTACTGGTGCATTATTATCAGCACTATTATGGCTCTGAAAAGTCACTCGCAACGCCTAACAATGCATTTCGTCACACCCGTGAGCAGCAGATTCAATGCACTAATTTGTTTATGGGTAACAACATCAAAGAAGACTTTGTAGAACTTAAACACATACTGGCTAATATGGGCACCCATGTACCCACACTATTTAAACAATACACCGAGCTATGTGAGCCAAATGGGGTAACGTTTTTAAGTTTTAGTATTGATCCGCAATTTAATAATTGTATTGATGGATTGGTATTGGTCGACCTTGAGAAAGTAAAACCGAGTAAAGCAAAACGCTATTTGGGAGCACAAAACACCGCCTCAATAAACTAAGCTTTGCCGTTAAAATATTAACTTAAGCGCCTAAGCTTGGGCGCTTAAACTTAAATACTTAAACTTAGGCAATTTAATATTTATCTAATCTCCTCATTATTAGATTGGCTAAATATATGTACTAATAGTTGGGTGTATATTTTCTCTATTTGTAACAAGTCGCTAATGGGCACATGTTCATTAACTTGATGAATGGTCTGGTTTAAAACCCCGCACTCTATCACTTGCGTGTTTTTACTTGCAAAAAACCGCCCATCTGAAGTCCCGCCACTGGTACTAAGTACCGGATAGCTTCCGGTCACGTTAAATATTGCCTGCTCTAGCTGGGCGAGTAAGCAGCGCTCTGCCCTATGGCTTGTATAATAAGGTTCACATGGACGCTCCCATTGCACCGTTAAATATTCGTTTAAATCATTCAGTGCAGTAAGTACCAGGTGTTTCACATCTGTACTTTTATACCCATGGCTGTAGCGAATATTAAACGTAATATTACATTGAGCAGGCACTAAATTATCAAGCACGTTATCAATATTAATACCGGTTACTTGCAAGCTTGTTTTTGAGCTTGGCTCATCTAAAAGCCAATCAATTTGGGTTAATCTATTCACTACTTCAGCGCTGATATGCGCAGCATTGATGGTATTTTCAGGATAGGCCACGTGTCCTGCTTTTCCTTGAATGGTTAAACGCGCTGACAGCGCGCCACGTCGGCCATTTTTTATGGTGTCGCCCACTTGCAAATGACTTGTTGGCTCACCAACAATACAGCCATCAAGTACAACACCTTGTTGTGCTAGGCGTTTCGCAATCAACACTGAGCCATGCTCTGCCTCACCTTCTTCATCAGAGGTGATCAACCAATACAAGGTGCCCTGCTTTTGCCGCGCACTATGTATTAGCGACTGCGTTGCACTGAGCATGGCTGCAATCCCCCCTTTCATATCGGCGGCACCACGCCCATAAATCGCATCATTAATTATTTTCCCATCAAACGGATCAGCTAACCAGCCACCTTGCGCAGCAGGGACCACATCAATATGACCAGAAAATGCCACCACAGGGCCTGCTCCAAAAGATATTTTAGCAATTAAATTAGTGACATTATGGGTACTAAACTGCTCAATGCTAAAACCTAAATCAGTTAGCTGATGTGCCAGCCACTCGATACAACCTGCTGAATTAGGCGTAATTGACTTAAATCGGACCAGCGTTTGTAAGTGACTGAGCGTTTTTAACTGTGGAATAGTTAAGTACGGCGCGGGTACTTTTTTGTTGATAGCTTTTGTCATAAAAAACACACCTCGTTTTAGCAGTGTATTTATTACAACGACTTTTTATGACCGCATTATGAAAATACAGGCTAACGTGTTCCCTCTTCTATTAATGTTTCTCGTGTCACCTGCACAATGTGTTTATCTTCTTTGGTTAATCTGGTTTTTTTCCATGCGCCACGCATAAACCAAGCGAACGCTATCAGTGCGATGGTTATGTTCGTAATTGCAAACGAATACCATATTCCCTGATCGCCAAGCAAAGTGTGATTTGAAAGAATATAAGCGGCAGGAAACTGCACCACGCATTGTGATAATAACGCGATAATCATGGCATTAAGCATATTCCCAGAGGCACGAAAAGCAGCAACAATACAAAGCTGAACACCAATTCCCCCCCAGCTTAAACACATCACTTGAACAAACTGCGCGCCTTTATTTATTACACTGCTATCTTCGGGAATAAAAAATGCCACCAGCGTATCTGCATACAAATAAGCAATGCCCCCAACAAAAGAAAGACCTATTAATCCCCACATACTGGCAAGCTTCGTTATTTGCTCAGCCCGTTTAATATTTCCGGCGCCCATATTTTGCCCCACCAAAGTTGATACCGCCATTGATAAACCCATGGTAGGGATCATCACCATTTGCAAAATATTAGAACCCACGCCATAAGCCGCAATAGTAACGGTTCCAAAGCTTGCCACTAAAAATGACATGATGATCAAGCCAAAAGCACGTGTTGATAATTCAATAGAGCCTGGCGCTCCTAAGAAAAAAGCCCGTTTCATATATTGCCAATCGGGATAGAAGCTTTTTAGCTGTAATTGAATGCCATGGCGACCGCGTAAAAATATAATAATGCCCGCCAGCGCCGCTAAACTTTGTGTAACCAAAGTCGCCAGCGCAGCGCCCATAACGCCAAGCCCTTCAAAGCGGCCATAACCAAAAATAAATAGCGGATCGAGAATAAAATTAAGTAACACGGTGGTGCTAACTATGATTAAAGGTACTTTAGTTTGCCCAATGCCCCGCATTAGCGATTGGAACATGGCGTAAATAAACACAAAAATAACGCCAATAAAGGACACATGCATAAACTTAAGCGCATCACTGTAAACCGCCTGCTCAACGCCTAGCAGTTTTAAAAAGTATGGGGAAAGTACATAACCTAGAAGCCCTAACACTAAGGCGGTAAATGCAACCATTAACACCGTTTGCGCTGCAACATGGTTCACTTTATCTTGCTGACCTGCGCCCATGTATTGCGCCGATAATATAGCACCGGCCATTGCAAGCCCAGAGCCTATAGCAATGACTAAAAAAGTGATCGGGGTACTAATAGACACTGCAGCGACTTGGGTTGCTCCTAATCGCCCAACCCAAAATGCATCCGTAAGCTGATAAGCCGACTGCAATATATTAATGAGGATAATAGGAATACCTAATTTCAACAGCGCTTTAGCAATGGAGCCTTGAAGAAATAGTTGACCAGAGGGAGTCATGAGGTCGCTTACTTTTATTAAACCGTGAACATAGCCTTAGTTTAACAAAACTAGCTGATTATATTATGAATACTTCTTTTGCGGCTTGTATTTAAGTGATCAGTCAATAATTTTTAAGCACTAATTAAGTAAAAGTTTAATCTAAATCAATAAATAGAGGCTCTTTACTCATCCGCTTTTGAAACTTTGATCTAGAACAGGTTTTTATTTTTAACCTCGAGCAATAATAGCCTCAATCAACAAATAGTCACACAGTAGTTCACGGAGAACAACATGAAAACTAAACTAAGCATTGCAATACTTACTTCTTTACTGGCTCTTTCTCCTGCAGCACACGCAAACTTTAGTGTTAATGTTGGTGCAATTAATGTTAATCCAGATAACGATGGTTCAAAAATTAACGAAGCACCCACTCTAGGCTTAAAAGGCGACTCAGATACTCAGTTAGGTATTACTGTAGATTACGCATTTAACGACCAATGGGTATTAGAGCTTATTGCAGCAACGCCGTTTTCTCATGATGTAGAAGGTACTGGTGGTTTAGCTGGTAATAAAATTGCTGATATTAAACATTTGCCACCATCACTGGTTGCACAATACCACTTTTTAGATAGCAGCTATGCACTTCGTCCGTTTGTAGGTGTGGGAATTAACTATACGACGTTCTTTGACGAACAGCCTTCTGCAGCACTTAAAGCAACGTTAGGAACTAACGATGTAGAAGTAAAACTAGATGATTCATTTGGTTTTGTTGCTCAAGTAGGTGCTAACTACAAGATTGATGAAAAATGGGGCCTACACGCTATGGTATCTATCATGGATATTGATACTGATGCGACTGTTTATGCTAATGGTGCAAAAGCATTAACTTCAACCGTGTCACTTGACCCTGTTGTAGCTATGTTTGGTCTTAAATACTCGTTCTAATAACGTTTATGTGTGTGTTAAAAAGGCCGTTAGGCCTTTTTTTTTGCCTGTGTTAAGCGAGGTAAGTTATTAACTTTTTTTTGCTCAAGCATTTCTTTCCAGTGAATTATTTCAGCCGGTAAAATGGGGGCAACCCCGTCAAAGCCTGCAACCTCGAGCATATGCTCAACGCTTACCACCCCTTTTTTACTTTTAAACACGCCGCGCACATAAGCAATGGCATGTAAGCCCCGCTCAGAATGAAACTTTTGTTCAATGTAAAAGTATTTATGATCCCAGCCAACCAAACGCGTACTAATAGTAAAACGTTGCATTGGCTTAATATCGCGGATGTAGGTAATAGCTGTCGCATTAACAATAGGAAACCAACGACGTTTCATTATTTGCTTTAGCAAACCAACCCGTTCAGTCATCCAGGTACGCGACAAGTCCATCATCGCTAAATAGCGTGAATTAGTTAAATGCAAATTAATATCGCAGTCACTTGGTAATGCTTTGTAGTCTATATCAACCGTATCTAACAACGATTGATAGTCACGATTACGTTTAATTTTAAAAAATAACAGCAGCAGTCTAAAATATAAGTTCACAGTAGAGGTCTTACCAGTTGAGTTTTTATCAGTGTATCATAGCGATTGACTCCTTTAGTTGTTTTTAAACCAAGGAATCAATCATTAAATGAGGATATTTGGGTATCTATCTTTAAACTTTAACCGTTTTGCGGTTAATTCCGTAATCACGCAATTTATTAGCCACTGCAGTATGACTTAGTCCCAAGCGTTTAGCTAACTGACGAGAGCTAGGATAGGCAGGATAAAGCTTACGCAGTAAGGTGGCTTCAAAACGCTTAACCGCTTGATCAAGCGAGCCCTCAAAATCAGACTCTAAATAGCCTAAATCATGGGTAAACGTGGGTAACTGTAAATGTTCAACGCGCAGTTCACTGTCTTCTAACAACGATACCGCCCGGTAAATCGCGTTTTCTAATTGGCGTACATTGCCAGGCCACGGGTAATCTTGTAAAAACGTTAAACATTCTTCAGATAACTCGGGGACTGTATGGCCATTTTGCTGCGCATATTTTTGAATAAAGTGTTCAGCAAGTGGCCCAACATCCGCTTTACGATCTCTAAGCGGCGCAATTTCCAGTGTTAATACATTAATTCGGTAGTATAAATCTTCTCTAAATACGCCCTCTTGCACCATTGCTGGTAAATCTTTTTGCGTGGCAGCAATAATACGCACGTTCACTTTAACTTCGTTTTCGTCGCCAACTTTTCTAAATGTACCGTCTTGTAAAAAACGTAGCAATTTAGTTTGTAGCTGCGTCGACATTTCACCTACTTCATCTAAAAATACCGTTCCACCATCCGCTTGTTCGAGTACACCACGTTTAGGCGCTGCATTTTCTTCATACCCGGCATAACCGAATAGTTCGGACTCAGCAACATCATCTGGTAACGAGGCGCACGATAAAGCAATAAATGGTTTTACTGAGCGGTTAGATGCATAGTGACAAGCTCGCGCTAGTAACTCTTTACCCGTCCCTGTTTCACCCGTAATAAGAATGGGGGCTTCAAGTTGCGCCATTTTTCGCGCTTCGCGAACAACACGGCGCATCGCCGTGCTAATGTTATGAATAGTCGCAAAGCTTTCTTGGCCATAACGCCTAAAAGCACTCACTTGCTGGCCTAAACGGCTTTGCGATTTTATATTAATTACCGCGCCCGCTAACACATCGCCTTCGCTGCCTTGAGGGACCGCAATAGGCAGAATATCAGCAATAAAATCTTCACCAGCTACTTCAACACGCGTGGTTTGCCCCAGTACTTCTTTGCCTTCTAACCAACGGGTAAAGTTAAAACCTTTGAGCAAATTATTAATATTAGCACCGGTGACTTCTTTTTCTGTTAATTGTAAATCTTTGCAGGCTGCGTCGTTACACAGGCGCACCCATCCTTTAGCATCAATAGATATAACGCCATCAGGAAGTGCTCTTAATAAAGTGTTAAGTTCGTTGTGCTCACGTTCAGACGGTAAAAACGCGGTTGTTCGTACATCATGTACACCATCGATTAAGCGAATAGACGGCATAATTTTTTGAAATTGTTCAAATTCAATCTCAGGAAAACTCACATACATACGACAATTTACTGAGTCGACTTCAATCCCCTTTAAGTCAACATTGTAGCTAACTAAAATATTAAGAATCTCTTGAGCAATACCAACTCGGTCTGCACAGTGAATATCTAAACGCATACACCCTCAGGTAAGGAAAAACTAGTTGGCGTGAATAATACGCTAACTCTGTTTACGAGCATAGTTTATTGTAAAGAAATTTGGACGAAAAAATGTTTTTTACTAGCTAGAGGGCTTTTTCAAGCACTTAACGCATTCAAGCTTGGCTGTTCACTAAAAGTTGGGGTTGTTGCAACTCAATTTCGTCAAGCTGGCATTGTATAAATTATATGCTGCAATGAGCGAATCATTACTGTCCATACGCCAATATTCGCTCATGTTTAATCTAAGTGGTGATTATTAAATTAAAGTAGTAAAGGTTAACTATTATTGAAAAATTAGTAGCTGTAACTACCCGTAAAAGAAAGCTTTTATTTATTTTTCAAGCGGTATTCAAACAGTATTAAAGATAACGTTGGTATGACAATATTACCTATGATGTTAAAGATATTTTTTAATAAGTTTAGGTGTTTACTACAGCAAATAGGGGTTCACACACTGGTATTTAACAATTACATAACCGATGTATGATAGCGCGCTCAACGCTTCCCCTAGCACAAAGGTCTATGTATACTTAGGCGCAATTGTAACTAGGATAAGGGTGTGACTCTTACCTAAACGTATAGCTGCGTTTAGCAAACCATTACCTTAGCTGCATAAAAAACACTGATGATCGAGCATTTATTATACTTTTTATAAGTAAAAATTTAGCTAAATAAAAAACCACAAGGTCATCAAAACAATAATGAATTAGGAAGTAAATATGAGTTCAAATTCTGACAGTGGCTGGTTTGGTCACCCTAAAGGACTTTCAACCCTGTTTTTCACAGAAATGTGGGAACGAATGAGTTACTACGGTATGCGAGCGATGCTCGTATTATTTATGACAGCAAGTTTACAACAAGAAGGCCTAGGATTTACCGTTGCTTCTGCTGCTGCAATTTATGGCTTATATACAGGTTCAGTATACTTTTTAGGTTTACCTGGTGGTTGGTTAGCAGATAGATTATTTGGTGGTCAAAAAGCAGTATGGTATGGCGGTATTATTATCATGTGTGGCCATATTATTTTAGCCGTGCCACATGAATATTCATTTTTTATTGGTTTGATCTTTGTTGCAACTGGTACTGGTTTACTTAAACCTAATATCAGTGCCATGGTTGGTCAGCTTTATACTGACGAAGATGAGCGCCGTGATGGTGGTTTCGCTATTTACTACATGGGTATTAACTTAGGTTCTTTAATTGGTTACTACGTGTGTGGTTACTTTATGGAAAACGTAGGTTGGCACTGGGCATTTGGTGCCGCGGCTGTCGGTATGGGTATTGGTTTAATTCAATACAAGCGTACACTTAAAAACTTACCAGATCACAGCGCCTTACCTGCTAACCCATTAAGTCCTAAAGGCACTTCGCGCGCATGGGGTGGTATTGCTGCATTTGTTATCGCGACCGCCGGTGTTACCGCTGCTGCGATGACAGGTGCTATTGTCATTAACCCATCGATTGTTGCAGGGTACACCGCAGTTATATTTACTGTTATCTTTTTCGTTTACTTTGGCCTTATATACTTCAAAGGCAAACTAACCGATGCTGAAAAACAAAGAATGTGGGCGCTATTTTTAGTCTGTGTCGCTTCAGCCTGTTTTTGGTCTGGCTTTGAACAAGCCGGTTCTTCATTAAATCTGTTTGCTCGTGACTACACAGACCGTCTGGTTGGCACATTTGAAATTCCAACGACTTGGTTCCAATCTCTAAATTCATTGTTCATTATTGCGCTATCGCCATTTTTTGCCGCTTTTTGGATTAATTTATCTAAAAAAATGGTCTCGCCTACTTACAGCGTAAAATGTGCATTGGGCCTCGTTATTATGGCTTCAGGCTTTTTAGTAATGTTTATGGCAGCACACTATGCCGCTGAAGGCTTAAAAGTAGCACCTTATTGGCTTGTTACTACGTATTTCTTACACACAGTGGGTGAGCTTTGTTTAAGCCCAGTTGCATTGAGTGCTGTAAGTAAGTTATCGCCTCGCCGCTTTACTGGTCAAATGATGGGTGTATTTGTACTTACATACTCTATCGGTAACGTAATTTCAGGATTACTTGCTGGTAACTTTGATCCTAACAATGTTGAAGAAATCCCGAACCTTTACCTACAAATTGCCTTATTTAGTATCGGTGTAGGTATCATCTTAGTACTGATGAGTTTTAAAGCTAAAATATGGGAAAAACAAGGTTTAGAACAAACCGCACCAACACAATAATTTAAATTTATCACACGCATAATTATGAGCTTTGATAAATGATATCAAATACCTCCTGTAGTTAACTGTAGGGGGTATTTTTATGGCCGCTATTAAACCACACAATTTTTACATTCAGCCGTATATTATTTATACCTCATCACTGTGCATAAACGAGTTTATAGCAGCAAAGCATCAATACTCTTTGTTTTTATATATATCGCAGCTAACCAAACTCATTAAAAGTGTAAATAATAAAATACAAAAACCGCACTTTTTTTAGCGAAAAAAAACTAAAAACACATATAAATAAATTAAATTAAAATATTAATAATCAATAACTTAATAATAAAGCCTGCACTTCTGTCTCGCTTCCTAATTTTTACTTTCACCTGCTCGTATGTAAATAAACAACATACTTTGATAACCGTCTCGTAAAATTTACACACGCGCTATTTACTAAATAACAACACCCTCTTCCCCAAAACACCAATCTGGTTAATCATGAAGGCAATACGATAACTAATAATCGCAGTGCTTAATTGCGGGAGTAATGACAATGAGCGAAGTAAATAATCCGTTAGGCCTAATGGGCATTGAATTCACTGAATATGCAACACCGGATGCAGATTACATGGACAAAGTGTTTACTGATTTTGGCTTTTCTAAGCTAAAAAAATTCAAGGGTAAAGACATTGTTTATTACAACCAAAACGATATTCATTTTTTACTAAATAATGAGCGTGAAGGTTTTTCTGCTGAATTTGCTAAAAGCCACGGCCCAGCAATCTGTTCAATGGGTTGGCGTGTAGAGAATGCGCAAAAAGCATTCGAGGTTGCTGTTGAACGTGGTGCAAAACCTGCGACAGACTCAACACATAAAAACTTACCATACCCTGCTATTTACGGTATCGGCGACAGCTTAATTTACTTTATTGAACAGTTTGGCGACAAAGGCTCTATCTACGCAAACGACTTTGAAGATTTAGCTGAGCAAAACGTCGTTAATGATAAAGGGTTCTTACGTATCGACCATTTAACCAATAACGTATATAAAGGCACAATGGAAACATGGGCTAACTTTTATAAAGACGTGTTTGGTTTTACCGAAGTGCGCTACTTTGATATTAAAGGCCAAAAAACAGCGTTATTATCTTATGCACTTAAATCTCCGTGCGGCACTTTCTCGATTCCAATCAATGAAGGTAAAGATAACAACAACAACCAAATCGATGAGTACTTAAATGAGTACAATGGTCCGGGTGTACAGCATTTAGCATTCCTAACTAATGACCTAGTAAGCTCACTTGATAAGTTAGATAAATCAACTATCGCCACTTTAGATATTATCCCTGAGTACTACGATACTATTTTTGACCGTGTACCATGGGTTAAAGAAGACAAAGAGAAGATCCGTGAGCATCAAATCCTTGTAGATAGCCAAAGCGAAAACTGTTATCTACTGCAAATTTTCTCGAAGAACCTATTTGGCCCTATCTTCATTGAGATGATTCAACGTGTTGACGATGGTGGCTTTGGTGAAGGTAACTTCCAAGCCCTTTTCGAGTCAATCGAACGTGATCAAGAGCGTCGTGGTGTAATCTAAACCGCCATATTGCGCTTAAAAAGCAGCGTTTAACACGCTGCTTTTTGTCGTTTTAAATTCTGTTTTAAACTAACTGTTTAAATTGCGTTGATTGCCTCCATATAGATAACTAATAAATCAGCGCGAACCAATAAGGAAAGAGTATGAGCCTAATTAACGAAACCCACGATATTAATCTAAAAAGCTGGGTTGCATCTGCTAACGAAGCGAACTGTGACTTCCCAATTCAAAACCTTCCTTTTGCAGAAGTACGTCGTAAAAATTCAGATGAAGCGTTCCGTGGCGCTGTAGCTATTGGTGATCAAGTTATCGACTTAGCAAAAGTAAATGAACTCGGTTTATTCTCTGATGATGCACAGATTGCCGTTAAAGCTGCAAGCCAAGCTACATTAAATGAATTTATGGGTCTGGGTGAGCAATATTGGTCAGCCCTACGTTTAGCATTATCGAAAGCATTACGTGAAGGTTCTGAGCATCAAGAACAACTTACACACGCACTTATTGCGCAAAGCGAGATTGAGTTTGCTCTGCCGTGTCGCATTGGCGATTACACTGACTTTTACACCTCGATTTATCATGCGACTGCCGTAGGAAGTTTATTCCGCCCTGATAACCCACTGCTACCGAATTACAAGTGGGTACCGATTGGTTATCACGGTCGTTCGTCATCTATTGGCGTGTCTGGTCAGCAGTTTCATCGCCCTAAAGGACAAACTAAAGCGCCAGATGCAGAAGTTCCTTCATTTGGTCCGTGTAAGCGCCTTGACTATGAGCTGGAACTAGGTATTTACCTAGGTAAAGGTAATGATCTGGGCGATGCAATCTCAATTGAAACTGCTGAAAAGCATGTATTCGGCTTTTGTGTTTTCAACGATTGGTCAGCACGTGATTTACAAGCATGGGAATACCAACCGCTTGGTCCATTTTTAGCGAAAAATTTCGCATCAACCGTGTCACCATGGATTGTAACTACCGAAGCACTTGCACCATTCAGAACAAGCTGGACGCGTGATGAAAATGATCCGCAACCATTAGAATATTTAGAATCAACGGCTAACCGTGATCAAGGTGCATTTGATATTCAAATGGATGTTAAAATTCAAACACAAAAAATGCGTGATGAAGGCTACAACCCAACTCAAGTGTCTAAGTCTAGCTTTAAGCACTCATACTGGACTGTAGCGCAAATGGTAACTCACCATACCGTAAACGGGTGTAACTTTATGCCAGGCGACATGCTGGGCTCTGGCACGCAATCAGGACCTACTCATGAAGAAGCGGGTTCATTACTTGAGCTTTCTCGTGGTGGTAAAGAAAAGATCACTTTAAGTAACGGCGAGCAGCGTAGCTTCTTGGAAGATGGCGACAACGTTATAATGCGTGGCTGGTGTGAAAAAGAAGGCTTTGCACGTATTGGCTTTGGCTTTGTAGAGAGCACCGTACTACCAGCAAAATAATATATAAAATCAATAAACTAGTAAAAAAGGGTTGCTGAATTAGCCGCCCTTTTCTATTAATTAAGCCGAAGTTACAATTTTTTTCTGGCTTTTTTAGTTCAAATTGCTATCTTGACCCCCTTAATAGCCAGTATTTATGTGACATGCCTTTATTTATAAAGTCTTTTTTTAATAAACATTTCCCAGCTCGTCAGCTGCTCATTCGCCAAAATGGTGAAGTAAAGCATGTTGTTTTGACGCCTTGGCTACAGGTTTCTGTGATTGCTATTATTTTCATTGCTATTGTGTGGATGAGTGTCTCTAGTATTCGTGTGTATATGCAAACACACCAAATTTCTCATATCGAGCAAACTCAGCTTGATAAGCAAGTACAATGGCAACAAAAAGTAAAGCAACAGCAACAACGCTACGCATTGCAGCAAGAGCAGTTAGCTGAACTCGAACAAAAACAAGCTTTATTACAAGGTATGATTGAATCACTCCCAGCTTCTATCAGCAAAGATGTAATAAAATTAGAGGGTGAGCTTGAATCTTCTCCTATTAATGAGAACGAAAGCGAATTTCATGAGCCGCTCGAAGAAGATAAAACACAAAATAAACACGCACAAAACAGTTTAACCAGTTTTGAGCAGCGCTACACTTTATTAAATCAGCAATACGATACTAATTTTACCTTATTAGCTGCGCAAATTAACCAACGCCACGACGCTATTTTAGAGATATTGCAAGACACAGGTCTCGAAAATGCACTTGCACAGCACCTCGCATTAGCGGCACAAACAACGGCGCAAGGTGGCCCGCTAGATATACTCGATGAAAGTAAAATTCCAAGTACTTTTCTTGCTATTGCCGATAAGCTACTACTGTTAAACCAGCTTGAGAGCTTTTTAACAGCACTGCCTAATACTCTACCTTTACCTGCTGCTAAGTATTATATTTCCAGTAATTTTGGACTTAGAAAAGACCCAATGAATAAAAGGCGCGCTTTTCATAAAGGCATTGATTTAGCTGGGTGGCATAAAACAGAAATTTTTGCCCCTGCCGATGGCACGGTTCGTCGAGCGGGCCGTAATGGCGGTTATGGTAACTTTATAGAGTTAGCGCATAAAAACGGTGTTGTAACGCGCTTTGGTCACTTAAACAAAATTAATGTTAAAAAAGGTCAATTAGTCACAAAGCACGATGTCATTGGCTTAATGGGCAGTACCGGAAGAAGTACAAGTACTCATTTACACTATGAAGTATTAATAGACGACAAGCATGTCAATCCACTAAAAATAACAAAGGCGCTTTCTCGTGTTTGGTAAAAATAAACAAGCAAAAACAGACTCATCAATCAAGCGAGTAAGTCACACTCCCTCAATCATTTCTAACGATGTGCGTATAACGGGCTCTTTGGTAAGCCAAGGTGAAGTACAACTAGATGGACGAATAGACGGTGATATAAAGGCCGAACATTTAGTGATTGGCACTTCAGGTGTTGTTGAAGGCGTTGTTGAGGCTAGCAGCGTTGTTGTTAAAGGTAAAATCATCGGCTCTTTAAATGCAAGTGAAGTAAAGATCGAAAATAATGCTCATGTACTTGGCGATATATTTCATGACACCCTGAGCATAGAAGCCGGTGCGATTATTGAAGGTAGTTTAAAGCAGCGCTTTGAAAAAGAAGTCATTGAGCATGCTAAAGATAAACCAAAACCGGTTAACGATGTAAAAGCCATTATTGATAATGAAGACAATGGCCTTTCGTTTGTAAACAAGTCGTCTACTGCAAAAGGTTAAACCTAAACAAAAAATGGTTTAGTCAATAAACTAAACCATTGTTTTTAATACTTTATATAAAAATATAATTTAGCAATTACTTCTTCTTTGTGATGTACATGGTTATATTTGCAGTAAACACCAACTCATTTCGGGTATTGTAAAGCTTTACCGGCACCACTAAATCTTCTTTATCAGTCCATTGATGAGGTAACTCAATTTCAGCAATCGCAGTAACGTCTGTGTCTACTTTAGCTAAGTATTGTACTGTCATACCTTTAGGTATCCAACGGTGTGTTTTATGCGGTACCGTCGCATCCACCATCACTCCCGCACACAGCTCAGCCAAATTACATTGAGCAATAGCATGAATTGTTCCAATGTGATTATGTACACGGCGTGTGTTTTTAACCACAGCACTACAGTGCCCTGCTTTTAAATCTAAAATAGTGGGTTTCATAGAGCCAAAATATGGTGCCTTGAAACACACGGCTTTACTGAAAAGCCAGTTACCGCATGGCCACTTTTTAAATTTATGCCATGTTTTTATTAATGCAGACTCATTACTCATTATTATTTTTCCATTGTCTTTGCTTAAAAAGCAAATTAACACATCGGATCAGTTTAAAGAAGTGTGATACTTAAACAAAAATAATCATAATAAGGTTCAAAGTAGGTAACTTGGCTGATACATCGGCCATAAGCCCTTTCTTTTTCATCAGTCGCCACTTAAAATACCAACAAAAGGAGACCTGATGCATACACAGCCCGCTAAACCTAATTTTACTTTATTACTTATCTTAGCGTTACTCGTCATTTTTTGTCCGATGGGCATTGATATTTACCTGCCTGCCTTTCCCACTATCGCAGAGCAATTCTCAGTGAGCGAAAAGCAAGTACAGCAAACGGTGGCTATTTTTATGCTTACTGTTGGTTTGGGGCAATTAATTGCAGGTCCACTCGCTGATCGTTTTGGCAGAAAGCCCATCGCCTTAACTGGGGTCGCTTTGTATGGACTGGCGGCATTGGGGGCATATTATACTCCTAGCTTTTTAGTACTGATGTTTGCTCGTGCTATTCAAGGATTAGGCGCGTGCGCTACCTTTGTTGTCGCTTTTGCAATAGTAAGAGATAAGTTTGGTAGTGAACGCAGTGGCCAAGTAATTACCTATCTAAACGGTATAGTTTGCTTTATTCCAGCATTAGCGCCCATTTTAGGTGCTTGGCTAACCGTACAGTTTGGTTGGCAAATGAACTTTCTATTTTTAACCGGTTTTGCATTACTGGGGTTTATTGTCACCTTATTCTTGTTTAGGGAAACACGACCAGCAGACAGTCATTACCAGGGGCATATTTTAGATTTAAGACGCTTTCTCCCCATCATTTCAACTCCATTATTTTTATTTAATAGCTTGTTATGTATGGTCACTATGTCAGCTATATTGGTGTTTGTAACACTGGCTCCCGGTTGGCTCATTACTGAATTAGGTGGCAGCGTAGCCGACTTTACCTTTTGGTTCTCGCTCAATGCAGTGCTTAGTATTCTTGCTAGTTTTATTATGCCTATTTACATTAAACGTCAACCTAAAAGAGCCTTAAAAATAGGCCTTTTAGTGCTAGTGAGTGCCGGCTTACTTATGTTGTTATTAAGCCAATTTAAAACGCCATTGGCATTAATGTATCCTATGTTCATTGCAGCATTTGGTTTTGCTTTAACACTTGGCTCTGCCGCCGGGCGTGCTTTGAGTTTATTTCCTAAACAAGCAGGCACCGCCTCTGCTCTTTTGGGAGCAATGCAAATGAGTGGAGCAAGTTTATTGGTGTTTATTACTCAATATTTAAATTTATCAACCCCAGAGCTTATAGGCACACACTTTTTATTATTAATTCCCTTTTCTTACTTACTGTTTCGTTATGCTAAATATGCCTAATAAAATGCACGTTTACTGAGCCTGTGAATTATAATCATCACAGGCAATTAGTACTGTAGTTAACACTCTTTACCAAGCGGGCAATATGCTCGCTTTTTATTTTTCTATATGCTTGATAACATTAACCACCAAACCCTTTTTGATTCAGAGCAATGATCAATCCTGATTTTTTACTTTCATTTTTACTCGCCAGCTTTTTAATGGCCGTCGCGCCTGGGCCATCAAACGCGTTCTTAATGGCACAAACATTTGCTAACGGGCGAAAAGCAGGTATGCAAAGTGCTTTTGGCTTTGCCTTAGGTGGCGTAGTACATACATTTTTTGCAGTTATTGGTTTAAGTGCTATTTTAAAAGCCTCTGAAACAGCCTATGCCAGCGTACAATATGCAGGTGCAGCCTATTTATGTTACTTAGGTTTTATGATGCTTAAAGGCACGTTTATGCCACCATCTTGTGAGCAAAGCGATAAACCGCATGTTACAACCAATAAAAACAAAAATGTCATGTTTCATGCCATGATGACAGAAGTGCTTAACCCTAAGGTGGCTTTGTTTTTTATTGCTTTTATCCCACAATTTGTTGACCATAGCTTGTCATCTGCAACCTTTCAGCTGGCGTTTTTTGGGCTACTGTATCCAATCTTTGCTTTTCCGATAGACTGCACGTATATTTATTTCGGCGATAAAATAGCTCAATTTTTTAGAAATCACCCAAATAGCCAGCTCTGGATTGATAGGTTCACAGGCATTGTATTTATTGCCTTGGCTATCAATTTATTACTCTAACTAATAAGAATCAGCATGGATCAAAAAATACAATCTCTACCTGCGCAAAAAAATATAGCCTTAGTAGCACATGACGGCAAAAAATCCGCGCTTAAGTTATGGTGCGAAAAACATAAGACCATTCTAAGTAAACACACTTTATATGGCACAGGGACTACTGGGCATTTAATTGAGAAAACAACAGGGCTTGATGTTATTCAATTATTAAGTGGCCCTATGGGCGGCGATCAACAACTCGGGGCGAAAATAGCGGAGCATGAAATACATGTATTAGTCTTTTTTTGGGATCCTCTGGCATCTCAGCCGCACGACCCCGATGTAAAAGCATTGCTACGTTTAGCTGCTGTGTGGAATATTCCTGTGGCGTGTAATGAAGTGAGTGCCGATATGCTACTTAGCTCACCATTAATGGATATAGAGCTTGAGCGAACATTGCCAGATTACGAAAAATACCTCGCAACCCGACAAATACCTCTATAGCAGCTTACTTATAAAGCATGCTGGCCCATTTAGTAAGGCCAGCAGTTACACTACCAAAGTGATCACCGTTCACCATTTTTATGTTGCCTAAATGCTCACTCAACGCTGCTTTAATTAATGGAGACTGTGCACTCCCTCCCGTTAAGTAAATCACATCGGGAGTGGTATTCGCATCAGTAATTGCCTGTTTAGCCAAGGTAACAATCTGACTAATGCTATCGTCAACAGCAAGCGCTAAATCAGCGACTGAAATATCTTTGCTTAATGAGTTATCTAAAAAGGCTAAATCACAATTAAAACTATTTGCGGATGTTAATGCAATTTTAGCCGCTTCAGCTTGTTGAACTAATTGGTGACCTTGCTTATTTTGCTGTAAGTGAATAAGTCGTTTATAAAGTTCAGGGACACTGACATCGCGTAACTGCGCACTGAGTTCACGATAATGCTGGGCACTATAAAACTGGCTCTGTAAATTCACATCGTTAATTTTACAAGCTTGCCAAAATGCTTGATTAGGTAGTGGTAAACCTGATTTAAACGTACTGCCAAGCCCGAGTAACGGCATTAAACCATGGTAGCTCAAAGCAATATCTAAATCGTTTCCGCCTACTCGCTTTCCGCTATGCGCTAAAAAGTCTGCATCTCGTTGTTGCTTATTCCTAAAACTTGGCCCCATTTGTACAAATGAGCAGTCACTGGTACCACCGCCAATATCAATCACCAATACTTTTTGGTCTTGCGTTAAATCACTTTCATAATCAATACCAGCGGCGAGTGGCTCATATAAAAACTCAACATCTTTAAAGCCCGCTCGGTTTGCTGCGCGTGTTAGAATACCCACGGCTTGTTGGTTTGACTGCTGACCACCAACCGCTTGAAAATTCACTGGGCGCCCAATAACAGTTTGGCTCAGCGTATACCCTAATGATAATTCAGCACGTTGTTTTATTTTTAAAATCATTGCTGTGGCAATATCTTCAAAAAAATTGATTTGCCCTTGCTTTAAGCCCGTTGCGCCAAAAAATGATTTAGGGGATTTTACAAAATAACCTTCTTCAGGAAATTGCACATATTCACTAATCGCCTCACGGCCAATGAATAAGGTGTCGTCGCCGGCTTGTAAGTCTAGGTCTGATTTAATTCGCGGGAGTGTATTAAGTAAGGGTTGGCGCGCAGTTTTATAGGCATGCTCATGCTCTGAGCCCTGCAAATGCTGCGCAACAAAATCAACGACTAAGGCGCTATGATGAGTATATAAAGTTGATGGAAGATAATGTTTGCCTTGCTCTAAAGGGATAAGCTGAACACGCTCTTCGTTTAAAACACCCATAGCACAATTAGAACTACCATAATCAAAACCAACAAACATAGATCACCAAACATTACCAAAAAGGCCGCGCAATTTAGCATAATTGCTAAAAAATATATACTGAATTGGCCTACACTCTTTATTTTTCGGGTCTTTCTCGCAAAAAGCTAGCAAAACGCGGTAAACCATTTTTAGTGTATCCGTGATATCGATAAGTGATTGTTGAACCAATGGCTGGCGGACGCTTGCGTTCTTCATCACTAAAGCCCGTGCCAATAGAAAAGGTTACACCTTGCTTGGTTTGCACTCGCAATGCCCCGAGCATACCAGTGTATTTACCTTTACCTGGTAAATGTTCAATAACTAGCGCTTCAGCATCCAAATAAGGTTTGAGTTTTAACAATGCACTAGAGCGACCACTCGAATGCTTAGCCTCTGCTAAATGAAGCATAACGCCCTCCCCGCCTTGTTTGGTGACCTCATTAAAGTAATCACTTAGTTGTTGATTGTCGCTAAATTGATATTGCTTAACCGCCTTAATATGTGAGCTATTTAACTTAGTAATGAGTGACAGGTAATTTTGATAGCGACGATGAAAAGGCGTGTTTGTATCTGGCATATCAAATACTTGATAAGTCACTGTTTGCCAGAGTAAGTCGTTGGGTATTTTTGTTCTAACAATACCACTGAGAACAGAAAATTGACCCCGCTTGGTCCATAACTCACCGTCTAACCAAACATCAGGCAAAGGGGCGGTAAACCACTTAGGAGGATTAATTGGATTACCTTGGCGGGTAACAAATTGTTTCCCCGTCCATATTGCTCTAACGCCGTCAAACTTTTCACTCACCAAATATTGGCGAATATCGTTATGCTTAGTTTCATCATAAACATCAGCGAGTTGCACCTGCGGCAATTGCGCTAATAAACTCGCACTAAAAAGCGTTAAAAAAATAAATAGGTATCTTTGAATAGTAACCATAACTGCATCCTTGCAAATTTAAATATGGCTTAAACTATAGTTGAGATTGAAGCCATTGCCAAAATTCTTCAAGGTTATGCATTTGCTGTGTTGCTTTACTGAAGTCGTGCTGCTCGGTGTGCTTATTAGCAATCGCTACAACGGCTAAGGCTGCATTATTTGCTGCTGTTACGCCAGTGAAGGTATCTTCAACGGCAATCGCATTTTTTGCAGCGACCTGCATATTTTTAAGTGCTAATAAATAGGGATCACCGGCAGGCTTTGGATTGGTTACATCGTCTTTTGTAACCACCGTATCAAATAAATCATAAAACCCTAATCCTTTTAGTATTGGCTCAGCTTCATGGCATGCGCTGCCTGTTACTAACGCCATTTTTAAGTCTTGCTCTTTAACCGCGAATAAAATATCTGCAGCATAAGGCATTAAAGGCGGTAAATTGGTTTTAACGTTTGCTAGGGTCTGTTGATCTTTCAAGGTTAAATTTGCAGCAGACTATTTGGTATTTAGGCAAGGCAGAGCCTATGTGGTGTGGTTACTCCCCATAAATAGGCGATAACGCAGCATCAATGCCAAATAGGCGTTGCCCGAAGGGTTCTGCCTAGGGGCGATTAACTCTTTGTTGCTCGGCTTTGACTTATTCTTACATGGATGTAAGCCAGTAGAATAACGCAGGAGCAGTTATCGAGCCCACTAGGTTACAAACCTCGCGCCGCGATTAAATCGCCCCTAGCTTGAACAAATTTAAATCTGCAAAGGTCAACAGACCCTTAAACAAACGGTATTTTTCATCCGCTAAATAGCGACTACTCATAGACAAGTTATGGGTTTGTTTTATTTCCTTTGCAGCGTCAATCGTTGGGCGCCCAGAAAAGCGCTGGCAAAAATCATCTTCGTCATAACGCACACCAAAGGGCGCAAGTAATTGGCTCCAACAGATATAATGCACACTTTGAGAATCAACTAACGTGCCATCCATATCAAATAATACCGCTTCAATAGACATACTTTCTCCTTGTTGTTTAGCTGTTTAGCCTATGCCCTGAATATTAAAAAAGGTGCCTAAGCACCTTTCATTAATTTGTGTTACTCAGTCAAGCCTGCTGGCGGCTCAGCATAAGCGTCTTCACCGGTGTTTACATCAACTAACTCGTAACCACGGGCTTTGCGCATCACTTTAAGTACGGGTTTTTCAAATGCTGTTTTTAAGCGCTCAGCATCATCTTTTAGTTCATCTAACGAAGTACCAAACGGCGCTGCCCCCGTTTCTGACCAGTTAGTTACTTTACCATTTAGGTTATATTCCACTTCATGTATTTGATATTGCGCCGCTTCATCTTTGGTTGCTTCACAAAAAATTACACGGTAATTCCAAAATCCAGCCATTACTTTTTCTCTTTAATAAACATATGAGCGCTACTTTAGCAGCTCTACAAAAATAAAAAAGCCTGCACTAGGCAGGCTTTTATCAATAATTACAATTTAACGTTAAATTTTTCGATTAGAAAAAGTTAACTTTAAATTCAGCACCAATGAAGCGAGGTTCATTTACGATACCTGCGTTATTACTGAAATCTACACCACCAATAAATACTTGCTTATCAGTTATGTTTCGAGCAAATGCGGCAACTTCGTATTCAGTATCGCCTGAGTACCACTTATAACCAGTACGTAAACCACCTTCAAGAAGTGCCTCACCTGTGAATTCAACCGAATCATATAAGAAAAAGTCAATTTCGCTACGGTATGACCAATCAGTGTAAGCATAAAATTCACCATCACCTAGCTCACGAGTATAACGCAAGATAAAGTTGGCAATCCACTCTGGTGCATGTGGCAAGCTATTACCATCTAAACTATAGCCTTGATCTGTTTTTGGATCCGTAATTGTACAAGCGAAACAACCTGCTAAAAATAGATTATCGTCTTGTAACTCAGTATTGTTATAACTAAAGTTAAAGGTAGCGTCAAAATTTTCAGATAGCACCCACTGTGTATCTACTTCAAAACCATAGCCAACTGTTTTATCTGCATTAATTAAGCGTGCAGTATTACCTGAATCACCACCTACCGCAGTTAACTGTTGGTCATTCATTTGATAATAGAAAACAGTTGCGTTAACACGACCACTACCATCTAAAACATCAGATTTGATACCCGCTTCGATAGAGTTAATAGTCTCAGAGTCAGCAACAGTTACATCATCGCTGAACAAAATACGGCCTTGAACACTTGGAGCACGAAAACCATTAGCCGCACGCACAAATAAGTTAATATCATCAGAATATTTATAAGCGGCAGCTAAATCCCAAGATACATGGCTATCTTTTGGTGCAACGGATTTAGTTAAGTTAGCGATACTTGATTCAGGAGAAGTATAACGCGATGCTGTAAAATCTCGTTCATCATCTGAATAACGCAAACCAGCTGTAATTTCTAGTTTTTCTGTTAATTGATACTCACTAGATGCAAATACAGCCCAAGCTGTTGTGTCTTGTTCTTGACGAACATACCCAGTTAAAAAGTTTGCACCCAAGCCATCATAGCCATATGTTTCAATAACTTGCTCTTCATTATAATAAAAAGCACCTACTTGATAATTAAAGTCGCCAGCAAAATCACTTGAAATACGCAACTCTTGCGAATATTGATTATGCTCTGGTAGCGCATCAGCTGTTTCAGAAGCTAAGAAAATAAAGCCAGGACCCATTTCTGCTGTCGGACAGCCTGGAACAAAGTTGTTTCCACAACCATAACCACCGTCAACATCTGCGCGAGAGAAAATTTCTGCACTTTCCCAACCACTAATTGACGTTAATGTGTAATCATTAAAACTATATTCAAGCTTTAAATTAGCACCCTGGCTGTTAACGTTTTGAGTTGCAAACTGCACTGTATCTTGGTAAATGACTTCAGGGTCAAAACCGGCAATAGGCTTGTTTGTACCGGCTTCAATAGCGTTAGCGTGGAATACAATCGGTTTACCATTCAAGTCACGAGTATGGTAATTTAGCAGCGCACTTAAATTATCTTTTTCATATAGAAATTGAACACGTGCAGCCGTTTCTTGGTAACCACCCGTTGCATCATCAATTTCATTACCTTCTAAGCGATTATCAATATAATCATCACGCTCTTGACGTAACAAAGACACTCGTGCAGATAAATTATCAGTCAACCCGCCACTAACAGCGCCTTCAAAATCAATAGAATTGAATGAACCATATGATACTGCTGCGTAACCTTCAAAATCTTGTGAAGGACGGGCAGAATCAATTTTAACTAAACCAGCCGGTGTGTTTCGGCCAAACAAGGTACCTTGAGGACCACGAAGCACTTCAACTCGACCAGTATCAAAAACTGGAAAGCCTTTTAATATGGGGCTTTCTTGAACAATATCATCAACCACAAGTGATACAGGTTGAGATGAGTTCAAATCGAAATCAGAGTTACCTAAACCACGAACATAAAAGCGTGGGAATGAACGACCAAATGAAGATTCAACAGTTAAACTTGGAATTTTTGCATTTAAGAAACGAATATCCATACCAGCTGAACTTGCGGCTTCTAAACCATCACCTTGTAATGCAGAAGCAGCAACAGGAACTTCTTGAGCGTTTTCTACACGTTTACGCGCGGTAATTTGAATAACTTCTAGTTGGTTCTTCTTAGCAGTAGTTTCTTGCTCAGCAGCTAGGGCTGAAATTGAAGTACCTGCTACGGCAGAGAACAACGTTGCATTAATAAGGGTTGCTAACGTAGATCTTTTCATTGCTTTCATGTCGGGGTTAACCTTTTTAGTGCACTCTTGTTCAACGGTTGATGTGTTGCGCAATTAAATAATTACGGATTCAGTCAATTTTTCGCGACTTGCTCTATGCGGCGCGGACCTTATTACCGAGAGTACAAAAACGGCATAAATAAGGCTGACTGAATGCGCGAGATTATACCATGCTGTAATTAATTTACCGCATGCTGAGTGTTAAAAATATAAACTTATTTTTAACACTTAAGCGCACAATCCCGACTTTTAGTGTACTTTTAGCAACCAAACAACCGAAAAGCGGACATATGTCCTTACAATGAGTTGTTAAAAAATATAGAAAAATAACGCGGCACTTTTTTAAATACTACTTTTTCACTAAAGAACGTGTGAGTGCAATTTCACCGTCAATATGAATATCTCGCTGCGGAAATGCAATAACCACATCGTGTTGTTCAAACACTTCATAAATACTAAAGCGAATATCACTGCGCACTTGTCTTAATCGAGTTTCTGATTCAGCGCAGACCCAAAAAATAGCATTAAAAACTAGCGAGCTGTCGGCAAAGTCATCAAACAATACGGTTGATTGAGGCGTTGCCAGTATTGCCTCATGCTCATCTAATACTTGCTGAATTAACTTTTTTACCAGTAATACATCAGAGCCATAAGCTACGCCTACGCTCACAGATGAGCGCGCATTACCGTCAATAAGCGTCCAGTTGGTAACTGTGTTTTCTAATAACTGGCTATTGGGTATTAGCATATGAACACCGTCGTTCCTGCGAATACGAGTAGAGCGAGTATTAATGGTTTCAACCACCCCTTTTGCAGTGCCAACTTCTAGAAAATCGCCGATACGGATTGGCCGCTCCCACATTAATATCCAACCGCTAATAAAGTTATTAATAATATTTTGTGCACCGAACCCCACACCAATGGCAATGGCACCCGATACAAAGGCAAATGCGGTTAGTGGAATGTTGAGCACCTCAAGGGAGGTAAAAAGTAAAATCGCAATACTAAAAATGAAATAAAAACGCGTGAATAAATGCACTGCATCTGGGCTCATTTTTCGTGCAAGTAATGACTTTTTAATCAATTTACCAATACGTGTAACCACAAACCACATAGTAAATAAAATCAGTGGGACTTGAATGACTTTAGCAACCGTTATATGTACGTCGTTATAACTAAACAGCACAAAACCTAGTATGTCGTTAATTTGTTCTATATTCATGATTATTCCATATAAAAATAAGCTAGCAGTTAGTAAATCAGTTAATGCTAATAATTGAGTGAGTCTAGCATGTGGTTAAATTAAATAAGTAACAGTCTGTTTAAAATAATGACGGTAAAACAACCGTGATTGCCTCGTGTCGACATGCTTGCATTGACCTTGGGCTAATTTAGGCTGTTTATTGCTACTTTTATCTACTAAAGCTGTTTTTACAATCTAATTTGCGTTTAAATCCTGCTTTAAATCGATAAACTTTGTTGTATATAAGTCAAAATTTGGTAAGTTAACTGGGTTTTCGACTCACTAAGCCTGTTTCGGCTATTTTTTCCATGGAGTTATTATGCGTAAAACACTGATTGCCACTACGATTGCTAGTGCACTTTTATTATCTGCCTGCTCTTCTGAGAGCACTAAAGAAACAACACAAGAAACCGCAGCGCAAGTTCAAGACATTAACGCAAGCAATGTGTTGTTCAAACCAAGTCCACTTCAATACATGGCACCTGAGTTTGATAAGTTTGGTACGACTGAATACGAAGCCGCATTTGATGCAGGTATTGCACAGCACAATGCAGAAATACTGGCAATTGCCAACAACCCAGCGCCAGCCACTTTTGAAAACACCTTAGTTGAAATGGAGCTGGCAGGCGAGCTACTAAACCGCGCATCAGCTGCGTTTTATAACCTATCAGGTCTTATTTCAAACGATGAATACCAACGTATTGATAAAAAAATGGCGCCAGTTTTCTCGGCTCACTCTGATGACATTTATTTAAATGGTGCATTATTTAAACGTGTACAAACGGTATACGACAATAAAGATAAGTTAAGCGCTGAAGATCAACGCCTAGTCGATTTTTACTACAAACAGTTTGTTAAAGCCGGTGCAAAATTAAACGATGCTGAAAAAGCAAAAATGCGTGAAATCAACGCTGAGCTTGCAAAACTATCAACTGAGTTTTCTCAAAACGTATTAAAATCGTTTAAAGAAGATGTCATTTTAGTAACAGATAAAAGCAAATTAGCGGGTTTATCTGAAAGTGAAATTGCCGGTCTTGCAGCCGCTGCTGAAAAAGCAGGTAAAGATGGTTACATGATCACCTTAGTGAACACCACGCAACAACCTATTTTAGCAAGCCTTGAAAATCGCGAACTACGTGAGCAAATTTTTAAAGCATCAACCAATCGTGCTGCTAAAACAAATGGCCCTATCATTATTAAAGAAACTAACCTACGCGCACAAAAAGCAGAACTGTTAGGCTTTAAAGATTGGGCTTCTTATGTAATGACTTCACGCATGGCGCAAACTACTGATAACGTGTACGGCATTTTAGATGACTTAGCGCCAAAAGCAGTTGAAAAAGCGAAAGCAGAAGCACAAGCAATTCAAAAAGTAATTAATGATTCGGGTGAAAACTTTGAACTTAAACCATGGGATTGGTCTTTCTACGCAGAAAAAGTACGCGCTGAAAAATACGACCTAGATCCAGCATTGGTTAAGCCTTATTTTGAAATGCAGTCGGTTATCCATAACGGCCTGTTCTTCGCTATGGAAAAACTTTACGGCATTACCTTTAAAGAGCGTAAAGACTTGCCGGTTTACCACGATGATGTAATGGCATTTGAAGTATTTAACGCCGATGGCAGCGCCATTGGTTTATTTTACATGGACCCATATGCACGTGAAGGTAAACGTGGCGGTGCATGGATGAGTGCATACGTAAGCCAAAGCGGCTTAAAAGGCACTAAACCTGTTATTTACAACGCACAAAACATTCCAAAGCCGGCTGAAGGCGAGCCAACGCTCATGACGTTTGATGAAGTATCAACTATGTTCCATGAGTTTGGTCATGCGGCACACGGGTTATTCTCTGACGTTAAATACCCAAGCCTAGCAGGTACTGCAACAGCGCGTGACTTTGTTGAATTTCCATCACAAGCACACGAAGATTGGATGATTGAACCAACGGTACTCGCCAACTACGCTAAACATTACAAAACAGGTGAGCCAATTCCTCAAGCATTACTTGATAAAGTACTTGAGTCGCAAAAGTTCAACCAAGGTTTTGGTACCACTGAATATTTAGCAGCAGCACTACTGGATATGGAATGGCACTCATTTGGTTCTGATAAGAAAATAACTGACGTACAGCAGTTTGAAAGTGACGCATTAAAGGCACATGGTATTGATTACTACCCAGTTCCACCGCGTTATAAATCAAACTACTTTAGCCATACGTTTGCAGGTGGTTACTCAGCGGGTTACTACGCCTACCTGTGGACTGAAGTATTTGCAGCCGATGCCTTTGCTCATATGGAAAACAACGGTGGCTTAACGCGCGAAAATGGCGATAAGTTCCGTAAAGAGATCCTATCAAAAGGTAATAGCCGTGACTTAATGCAAAGCTACATTGAGTTTAGAGGCCAAAAACCAACCACTGACGCCCTGCTTAAGCGCCGTGGTTTAGTTGATTAATTAATATTTTTAAGCAACTGATATAAAAGCCCGCTTGCGGGCTTTTATTGTTTATAGAACAATATATAACAGATAAACTGACACCATTACTTAAGACAAGATGAGTGTTATGGGCTATTTATTTGCAGTTACCCTTCTTTGGGCGTTTTCGTTTAGTTTAATTGGTGTGTACTTAGCAGGCCAAGTTGATGCATGGTTTAGTGTGTTAATTCGTGTGGCTTTAGCAGCGTTAGTATTTTTGCCTTTTTTAAAGAAAATCCCCACCCCGCTTGCGTGTAAACTCATGCTGATAGGCGCACTGCAACTGGGGGTTATGTATGGCTTTTATTACCACTCATTTTTGTTTTTAAGTGTGCCAGAGGTGCTGTTATTTACTGTAATGACCCCGCTTTACATTACGCTTTTAAACGATGCGCTAAATAAACAGTTTAATCCGCAGTTTTTTATCGTTGCGTTTATTGCCGTATTAGGCGCTATTACCATTCGTTATGAAAACTTAGACAGTAACTTTTTAGTCGGATTATTACTGGTTCAAGGCGCTAATATTAGTTTTGCCATCGGCCAAGTAACCTACAAACGATTAATGCTTAATAAACAACTCGATGATAAAACCGTATTTGGTTGGTTTTTTATTGGCGCATTAATTGTTGCAAGCGCCTGTTACGCCCTATTTGGCGATCTTAACAAATTACCAAGTACCTCAACTCAATGGGGCATACTTATTTATTTAGGTATTGTGGCCTCTGGTTTAGGCTACTTTATGTGGAATAAAGGCGCGACGCTTGTCAATGTTGGCGCGCTGGCGGTGATGAACAACTTGCTTATTCCTGCCGGTATTATTGTTAATGTGCTTATTTGGAATAGAGACGCAGACCTACTTAGATTAAGCATTGGCGCGGGAGTGATGCTGGTTGCATTAGTGGTAAACCAAATAATGGCTAAATCAGCAAATTAATCACTCTGTAGTGAAATTGTCATTAATAATTAGTAAGGTAGCGTTCACTTTTATTTTTAAGGACAAATAATGAAGCGCATACCTTTTCTAACAACTTTTTTATTATTAAGCTCACTCGCTGGCTGTGATGACGATGTAAAAATAATCGAAAAAGAAGTGGTTGTTACCAACACTGAGGTTGAAATTGTTGAAGTACCTACCCCGGTTATTGTTGAAGTAGCTCAAGGCACTAATTTTCAACTAGGTACTCGCCCAGACTACCTAGTTGACGATATGGCTAGCAGCGCACTAAAAACAAAATTAGAATCGTGCAAGGAAGGTCCTTTTTATCGTACTGATTTTTCTATTGGTCACCGCGGTGCTCCAATGCAATACCCAGAACACACTAAAGAATCTTATATTGCAGCCGCTCGCATGGGAGCAGGTGTTGTCGAATGCGATGTAACCTTTACCAATGATAAAGAGCTAGTATGTCGTCATTCTCAGTGCGACTTGCACACCACCACCAATATTTTAGCCATTCCAACATTGGCTGCTAAATGTAGTGAGCCATTTACTCCAGCAAACTCTAACAGTGACTCGCCTGCTTCAGCTAAATGTTGTACCAGTGATATTAGTTTGGCAGAATTTTTAACTCTTGAGGGTAAGATGGATGGCGCAAACACCAGTGCCACCAATGTTAGCGATTACATGAAAGGTACACCCGGTTGGCGCACTGACTTATACGCCACCTCTGGTACACTCATGACCCACAAACAAAGTATTGCACTCTTTAAAGAGCTGGGAGTAAAAATGACCCCAGAGCTTAAATCCCCTCAAGTGAGTATGCCCTTTAACGGTATGACCCAAACGCAATACGCACAAAAAATGCTGGATGAATACACGCAAATGGAAGTACCCGCTTCGCGAGTGTATCCGCAATCATTTAATTTAGCTGACGTAAAATATTGGATTAACACTAATCCTGAATTTGCAGCGCAGAGTGTCTATTTAGATGGACGCGACAGCAATACAGGGTTTGATCCAAACAACGCAGCAACATGGCAGCCATCTATGGCAGAGCTCATAAACGACGGCGTTAAAATTATTGCGCCACCCATTTGGATGCTATTAAGCATAGATAACGACAGTAACATTGTCCCCTCACAGTACGCTATTGATGCTAAAGCCGCGGGGCTTAATATCATTGCATGGAGTCTTGAGCGCTCTGGCCCTCTAAATCAAGGCGGCGGTTATTATTATCAGTCAATTAGTGATGTTATAGATAACAATGGCGATATGTTCACTGTGGTTGATGTGTTAGCGCAAGACGTAGGTGTAATGGGTATCTTTTCCGATTGGCCTGCAACCGTAAGCTACTATGCTAGCTGTAATAACATGCCTGCAAGTATTTAGACTTTAAGGCGTGTTTATTTTATCGCGCTCAGTTACCATATATTTTATATATTATTTAATTGAGCGCTTTTATGATCATCCAACACCACCATGCTGACTTGCCTACCCCAACGGGGTTAATGCGCACTACAGTTTATCGCCCACACGCTCACGGGCAATTCCCAGCCATTATTTTTTACTCTGAGATTTTTCAGCAAACCGCGCCTATTGCTCGCAGCGCTGCTATTTTAGCAAGCCATGGCTTTGTCGTACTTGTGCCAGAAGTATTTCATGAACTTAACCCTATCGGGACAGTGCTTGCTTATGACGATGCGGGTAAAGATAAAGGCAATAACGATAAATGGGCAAAACCGCTTGAATCCCACGACAGCGATACCCAAGCGTTAATCGACTTTGTACAAACACACGATTACTGTACTGGCTCTGTAGGTGCTATGGGTGTTTGTATTGGTGGGCATTTAGCTTATAGAGCCGCATTAAACCCCGCAATAAAAGCCGCTTTTTGCTTATATGCCACTGATATTCATAGCGACACACTTCCCGCACAAAAAGGGAATAATTCATTTGAACGTATGGCTGATATACAAGGTGAAATCCACTTTATTTGGGGAAAGCAAGACCCCCATGTGCCACAACAAGGTCGCGACAAAATTTATCAACAAGCGGTTAGTACGGGTATTAATTACCAATGGCAAGAAGTGAACGCGCAACATGCCTTTATGCGTGATGAAGGCGAGCGGTACGATGCAGCACTTGCTATCACCATGTATCAGCAAGCCGTTGCTTTGTTTAACCGAGTGCTTTAAGCGCTATTATTTAAGCATACCTAATGCGGTATGTTGCTTTACAAAATACGCTTTTAAATAATCAATAAACAAACGCAGTTTTTTAGAGCCCGCCGCCCCAGGCGGGAACACCCCATAAAGTTCAATGTCTTTGCTTTTATAATCATCGAGTATAATTTGCAGCAAACCCGCTTGTACTTTTGGCCATGCATCGTAAAGTGGAATACGACCAATACCATGCCCCGCCTCTACAAACGCAGTGCGTGCAGCAGCGTTATTGGTGCTTAAACTACCTTGCATTGTAATCTCGACCTTTTTGCCTTCTTTTTGTAAGGTCAGCGTTTTACTGCCTAATTGATAAACCACCCATTGATGCTTTGCCAACTCATCGGCTGTAGTGGGTTTACCAAAATGCGCAAAATAATCGGGCGCACCACAAATACAGGTACTCATAGTAGTGAGCTTAGTGGCTTGTAAGTTCGAATCGCGCAGTGCAACCCCTCTAATTGCAAAATCAAACCCGTGCTTAATAATATCCACAACGTCATCCGTGAGCTGTAAATCTATATCAATTTTAGGGTACTGACGTTTAAAGGTATTTATTGCCGGTACAATTAACTGCATCCCTACATTTACTGGGCAACTTATTTTTAATAGCCCTTGAGGTTCACTTTTTATATTTTCTATTTGCTGATTAGCGGCATTAGCTTGCTCTGTAATAACACGGCAACGCTCATAATAGGCCATTCCGGCTTCGGTTAACGCCATGGTGCGGGTAGAACGGTTAAGTAGCGTCACTTCGAGCTGTGTTTCTAATTTTTTTAAGTGATAACTCGCTACAGCACGGGTCAGCCCTAATTGTTTTGCCGCTGCAGTTAAGCTGCCCTGCTCTACAATTTGTGCAAATACCACCATACTTTTTAACTGTTCAAACGAGACTTTCATGGGCGCTCCAGTGCGGTTTTAACTTCAACCCTCCAATTGTATCAATTATTGAATCAATTAAGTTAAATTTATCATCGTTGTTTAAAGCCCTCTTAGTGCATATAGTCTTTATCAAGCAAGATTAATTAATTTAAATCATCTTAAGGAATACCTTACATGGCTAAAAAAATACTTATGGTTCTTACATCACATGCAGAGCTTGGTAACACTGGCGAAAAAACTGGTTTTTGGGTAGAAGAATTTGCAGCCCCTTATTACGCATTTATTGATGCAGGTATTGAAGTAACATTGGCTTCTCCAAACGGCGGTCAGCCTCCGATTGACCCAACGAGTACACTTGCTGATTTTCAAACTGAGGCAACCAAACGTTACGATGCAGACAGTGGTGCACAAACACTGATGGCAAATACCAAAGTTTTAAGCGAAGTAAACTCTTCTGATTACGACGCCGTATTTTACCCTGGTGGTCACGGCCCTTTATGGGATTTAGTCGATAACATCGATTCTGTATCGCTCATTGAAAGCTTTATTAAAGAGCAAAAACCAGTCGCTGCCGTGTGTCATGCAAGTGCGGTATTTTTAAATGTTAAAGACGCTGATGGCAATGCATTAGTCGCCGGTAAAAAAGTAACGGGCTTTACTAACAGCGAAGAAGCTGCGGTACAACTTACTGAAATTGTTCCATTTTTAGTTGAAGACGAACTTATCAAAAAAGGTGGCGATTACCAAAAAACCGATGACTGGGGCGTACTTGCTCTAGAAGATGGTTTATTGATCACCGGTCAAAACCCAGCAAGCTCAGAACTTGCAGCTAAAAAGCTATTAACTAAACTAGGTTAATAGCAGCCAACAACTCAAATCAGCACAGCATTTTATGCTGTGCTTTTTTAATTGCTTTTCATTACCTTATACAATTCCTATACTGGCAACACTTTCGGTAAATAAGGATCACACTATGGCCACTAAACCAAACACGCTTTCACTTATTACCAGTACCCGTTTTGCTATTTTTAGTATTATTATTATTTGTTTTGTATTGCAGCTTATTAATAGCCTACCTGGCATTAATTTAAACGGTTTAGGTATTTATCCCAGAAGTATTCAAGGGCTGGTTGGTATTCTTTGTGCTCCCTTTTTACACGGTAGCTGGTGGCATTTTGCCAGTAATATGTTGCCATTTGCTGTATTAAGTTGGTTAATTTGCCAGTACAGCGTACAGCGCTTTTATAGTGTATTTATATTCACCGCTTTAGTAGGTGGCTTATTAGTTTGGATGTTTGCCCGCAGTAATATTCATGTAGGTCTAAGCGGTGTCATCTATGGTTTGTGGGGATTTATTTTATGCTATGGCATTGTAAGGCGTTCATTTAAATCGATTTTTATCGCTGTTATCGTAGCATTTTTATACAGCAGCTTTATCTGGGGCGTATTACCGCAGCGTTTTCATATCTCGTTTGAGAGCCATTTTTTTGGTGCATTAAGTGGATTGTTTTTAGGTTATAAACTAGCAAAAGCAGATAAATTAAAAAATCAGCAAGCAACAACTAAAACACGCGTTTAATAAAGATAGAGGTTATTTATGAGTGAAAACAACGAATACATCCCGCCTAAAGTATGGACATGGGACAGTGAGAGTGGTGGTAAATTTGCTAGTATAAATCGCCCCATTGCAGGCGCCACTCATGACAAAACACTACCGATTGGCGAACATCCATTTCAGCTTTATTCGCTGGCAACACCCAATGGCCAAAAAGTTAGTATTATGTTTGAAGAGCTGTTAGAGCTTGGCTTAACCGATGCCGAATACGATGCGTATTTAATTAATATTGGTGAAGGCGATCAGTTTGGCTCTGACTTTGTTAATATAAACCCGAACTCAAAAATACCCGCGCTGATGGATCATTCAACCACACCGCCAACACGCATATTTGAGTCAGGTGCTATTTTACAATACTTAGGCGAAAAATTTGATGCCTTTATTCCTAACGATCTCAAAGCAAAAACAGAGTGTCGTAACTGGCTATTTTGGCAAATGGGCTCAGCACCTTACCTAGGCGGTGGGTTTGGCCACTTTTACAGTTATGCACCGAGTAAAATGCAATACCCGATTGACCGCTTTACCATGGAAACTAAGCGTCAGCTTGATGTATTAAACCGCCATTTAAGTGACAATGAATACATGGCAGGCAGTGAATATTCAATTGCCGACATTGCTATTTGGCCGTGGTATGGCTCACTGGTTTTAGGTGACTTATACGACGCAGCAGAGTTTTTAGATGTTGCATCTTATACGCATGTGGTTCGTTGGGCTAAACAAGTGGCTGCACGTCCAGGCGTAAAACGAGGTCGTCGCGTTAATCGTACGTGGGGCCCGGAAAAAGAGCAAATGGCAGAGCGCCACACGGCCCAAGACTTTAAATAAAAGTCAAAACAGTTCAATAAGCCAGCTGCTTAGCTGGCTTTTTTATGTCCATTAATAAAAAATATTGAATCATATTTCAGCTTCATATTTTATAAAAAATTAAATAATTTTCTTTAAGTGCACGCAGCGAAGGTGTAAAAACATTAACGCTCTACCATGACTTAGACTATTCAAACCATTACGAATCGGCCTATGCAATGAAGATGAAGGTGCTGACTGCTTTAGCAGAGATTAATAATAACGTGCAAGATTATTAGCTCACACTGATTGAAAAAGACAACAGAGGTAATGCGAATAGCAGCTTATTGCACATGCAGCAGTTTCTAAAAGACCCCAATGCACTGGTTTTTATTGGTGGATTGCACTCCCCGCCGTATATAAAAACAGAGAGTTCATCAATAAAAACAAACCTTTACTATTACTGCCTTGGGCTGCCGGAGGGTCTATTACCCGATACCCTAGCGATGATAACTGGGTATTTAGGCTCTCGGTAGATGATACAAAAGCCGGCTATAGAATGGCCCAATTTGCAACGCAAACTCTAAATTGCAAAAATCCCCTCTTACTTTTAGAAGACACGCCATGGGGAAAATCAAATAACAACACCATGCTTAAGGCCTTTGGTGATATAAAACCACAAGTAAAATGGTTTAACTGGAACACAAAAATAAATAACGCCAAATTAATACTGCATAAAATAAAAAATACACCTGCAGAGTGTATTTTATTTGTTGGAAATGCCATTGAGGGGGCTGTTTATAAATGCGATGGCAAGTTTTGCCAAATATGAACGCCTTCCTATTGTGAGTCATTGGGGAATAACGGGTGGGGATTTTTTTGCCAACGTTGAGCAAGCCATAAAATCAAACTTGAGCTTACATTTTATACAAAGCTGTTTTTCATTTTTAAAAACGTCGCAAACCGATTTAACTAAAAATGTTATAGCACAAAGCTTATCCCTGTAGCACTCACTGAGTTAATTTCTCCGGCTGGATTTATTCATGCCTACGACTTAACAAAACTATTGTTACAGGGCATATCACAAATAACTTTAATCAATAATACAGAGCAAAACAGAGCAAAAATCAAACATGCACTTGAGAGCTTAACCATGCCAGTTAATGGATTAATAAAACAATACCAACGTCCTGTTGCTGTGTGGTCAGCTAATAATTTACCGCCAATTTAATTGCTGCTAAAACTACTCGCTTCATAATCGATATTGCTATATCAATTATTGTAAGTATGGCTTTAAGTAAAACCCTTGATAAAGAGGTAGATCTTATGGCTGCGCATGTTGTTTTAATGACCAAGGATGAGCTAAATAAACAGCGCGATTTATATCAAGCGTCTCGGTTTTCAGCCATTGTTACAAAGCCCATAATCACACAAAATCTTTTTAAGATGCTATCGACCTGCTTTAAAAGTAATAGCATTGATATTGCAGAAAATGGCCAGCACGCGCTCGAATATTTAAAACAAACAACTTCCCATAACCCGTACTCACTCATTTTAATGGATTGCCAAATGCCAGTAATGGATGGTTACCAAGCCACAACCCATATAAGAGTAAATGAAGCTGGGAGTAAAAATCCCCCAATTACTATTATTGCTACGACAGCAAACGCTATGGTGGGCGATAAAGCTAAGTGCTTACAGGTTGGAATGAATGACTATATTTCTAAGTCCATTGCGCAAGATATATTATTTAAAGAACTCCTAAAATGGTTGCCATATGAGCTTAAAAATAATGAGTAAAGTAGATATGTTAATCATATCATCTTAATATATATAAATATTTGTACTTATACAGCGGTAAAATAGAGTGAAAAAACTAACAAAAGAGCAAATTTATAAACGCTTAAATAACGAAGAAGATGCTCGCGCGTGTAAGGCCATTGACGATAACGCATGCCAAGAAGTCCCCGGTAATTTTATTACTTTACTGCTAAGCCAACTGTTTAGTAAGTTTGCTGATGCGCTACTCAATCCCAAAATAACGCTGCCGTGGTTAATGCAAAGCTTAAACGTGCCAGCGAGTTTTATTGCTTGGCTAGTACCTATTAGAGAGTCAGGTTCACTGCTGCCACAGTTAGCCATTGCTGGCTTTATCCGCCAATTGCCTATTCGTAAATGGGTGTGGGTTATTGGCGCTATTGTGCAGTCTTTATGTATTTTGGCTATGGTTGGTGTCGCGTTTACACTTGAGGGCAAGCTTGCGGGTTACGCCATTATTGGTTTATTAATTTTATTTAGCTTAGCTAGAGGTTTTAACTCGGTGGCCGCAAAAGATGTGCTTGGAAAAGTTATTCCTAAGCAACAGCGCGGTAATATTAGTGGCTTAGCTGCCAGTATTGCCGGTTTTGCCACCTTAACGTTTGGCTTACTCATGTGGTTTTTTTCACAACAAAAAGATCAAAACACCGTCATTATAGCCTTAGCACTCGGTGCAGTAATGTGGGTGATCGCGGCTTTTTTTTACAGCCAAATAAATGAATATAAAGGGGCAACTGATGGCGGTAAAAATGGCTTGCTGCATGCATTTTCTAAACTTAAGCTGCTTTATAAAGATAAACAATTTGCCCATTTTGTTGTTACCCGTGCGCTACTTTTATGCTCAGCTCTGAGTGCTCCTTTTTATATAGTTTTAGCCAGTAAACAGTCTTTTGAATTTTCTCTGCTTGCCACTTTTATTGCCGTTTCTGGCTTTGCTAGTTTAGTCTCGGCGCCTATTTGGGGCAGGCTCAGTGACTTATCCAGCCAGCGTGTTTTAGTGCTTAGCGCTATATTAGTCACATTTAATGGCTTAGCCGTATTTGTTATTGCCACTTGGTATAGCGCACTACTGCTAAATTGGTGGGTTATGCCTATATTGTATTTTTTACTCTCAGTTGCACACCAAGGCGTGCGTTTAGGGCGAAAAACTTACCTTGTAGATATGGCTGAGGGCAATAAACGCACCGATTATGTATCGGTAAGTAACACGGTAATTGGGGTGTTATTACTACTTCTGGGTAGTATAGGTTTACTCGAGGCTTTTTTATCAACCGCTGAGCTAATTTTACTTTACAGCACCCTTGGTTTTTTAGGTGCTATAAGTGCATTCTTTTTGCCACAAACCGAATAATAGGTTACCCACATTGCTTTATAACTGTGGGCGCTTTAGTGCAAATTTGTCTTTCGTGGTACTAAAATAATCGCCGCCCATTTTACCCACCGCATCCAAACGCGTTGGATCAATATACCCGTTCACTAAAACGGTGTCGTCGAGAAAAATACCCACTACATCTAACAGCATCATTTGCCCACCGCTTGGCTCATCTGAAATAGTAATCACCTCTCGCAACTTACATTCGTAGCGTGCTTTTGACGCCGCAACACTTGGTACACTGACTAATTGGCTGGGGGTACGCTGTATATTTGCAGCATCAAATTCACTCACGTCACGTGGATAGTTAGCGCAGCTTTGGTTCATTTGATCAACAAGCGAATGGCTAACAATATTAACCACGCACTCTTTGGTAGCGAGTAAATTATTTAACGTATCTTTATTTGCATTATCGCGAGGGTTTACTTGCGTGACGCTTAAAACCGGCGGGTTACAACTAGCAACAGTAAAAAACGAATAAGGCGCAATATTAGCAACCCCCTTCTCACTTAACGTGCTTACCCACGCAATCGGTCTTGGGCTTATACCGCCTACTAAGTAGCTATAAACAGAGTGGTTGCTATTATCGGTTAAATCTAAAAACATGGTTTCTCACTTTTAATCTTAAAAAACTAAATCGGAAAATCGCTACGCTGCGTACAAGTAAATAATTACTTCATAGCATTTTTAAATAATACATTGAATCCATGCGCATAAAAATAAACATAGTCTGGTTTAAACGTGACTTACGCCTAAGCGATCATCAGCCTTTAAAAAATGCGTTTAGTAACGGCCTGCCTACCCTTTTAGTTTATAATTTCGAACCTTTACTGCTTAATGATGCGCATTACAACGAGCGGCATTGGCGCTTTGTATATCAATCTATTTGCGACTTAAACACTCAGTTGGCTCGCTTTAACAGCCGCGTGTATATATTTAATGAAGATATGCAAACCCTGCTTGAATCGCTTCACTCGCAGTTTGAAATCACAAACCTCTTTAGCCACCAAGAAATAGGGCTAAACAATACCTTTGAGCGTGACATAGCAATTAAAGCCTGGTGCCAACACCATCACATTAACTGGTTAGAGTCGCCAACGGGGGCTGTGATACGTGGCAAAAGAAATCGCAGTAATTGGAACGAGCGCTGGCAACAAACCATGCAAGCACCTATTGCTATACCTAATTGGAAGCAAATAAAACCACTTACCCTTACTGATTATCAAACACCTATACTGCCGAGCGCCTACACGCAAGATAATGAACATTTTCAGCAAGGGGGCCCTCGACTTGCCCGTGAGGTAATGCAAAGCTTTTTTGCTGAACGCGGTAAAGATTATCAAAAAGGAATATCCAGCCCAAGCTTAAGCCGTGCGCATTGCTCTAGGTTATCGCCCTATTTAGCGTGGGGAAATATCAGCTTGAGGCAAGTGTACCAAATGGCGATTGATGCATACCATAGCACTTCTGCTGATAAAAAAGGGTGGAAGCGCCCGCTTGCCGCGTTTGTATCGCGCTTGCATTGGCATTGCCATTTTATGCAAAAGTTTGAAAGCGAGTGTACCATGGAATTTAAGGCGCTAAATCCAGGGTATCATGCATTTCCGTATCGTGATGACGCCCAGGTTGCCAGCGATATTGAACGCTGGGCACAAGGGCAAACCGGTATTCCTATTATTGATGCCTGCATGCGCTGTTTAAAAGCCACCGGTTATATTAACTTTAGAATGCGCGCTATGCTGGTTAGCTTTGTAACGCATCATTTAAACATTAGCTGGCAACAGGCAAGTTTTCCGTTGGCTAATTACTTTTTAGACTTTGAACCGGGAATTCATTACCCGCAAATTCAAATGCAAGCCTCTGTCACCGGTATTAATACCATTCGTCATTACAACCCAATTAAGCAATCGGAAGATCAAGACCCAACCGGTGCGTTTATAAAAAAATGGTGCCCCGAACTTGAAAAGCTCCCCATTGAATATTTACATCAACCTTGGGAGCAAACGCCCATGGAAGCGCTATTTAACGACTTTAAACTAGGTGAAGACTACCCTGAGCCAATGCTTGATTTAACCACCGCCTCAAAAGAAGCCCGCGAACGGCTATGGCAATACCGAGAACGGCCCGATGTAAAACGCGCCATAGGTAAAATTCTTAAAAAACACGTGGCTCCAACTCAAAAGGTTACCCGCGTAAAACGCAAAACTCGCAGTAACAGCAATAAAGAGAACACCTAATTATGGCGCACAAAAAACTTAACTTACCGCAAAAAATTTGCCCAGTATGCAATAAGCCGTTTGCGTGGCGTAAAAAGTGGCAACGAGATTGGGATAACGTTATTTATTGCTCAGAGCGGTGCAAACGCAGTAAATAGCCGCTTATAAAAACCAATACACGCACATTCGCTTTAATCTCACTTTATATCTTACATAGCTGTTATAGTGGTTAACGTTTCAACTTGTTATTCAATGCAAGTTAACACTCTACCCTCTGCCTGCTCAACATTCATTACACCTAGCACAGCTAATTAAAAGAACCCCCTTTACCAAGCCTTATTTTTACAACCATGGCGTGAGCTTGCCTGTAAAACCCCTCTTTATTTGTTAGCGATGTAGCATTATTCGTTTATAAACTCAGCATACTTTAATCAAGGATATAGCATGAGAGAATTAACTATTGGCGTAATTGGAACATCACGTAAAACAGATGAAAAACGCTACCCTATTCATCCTGCGCATTTAATGCGTATACCTGAAAAACTCAGAAAAAAAATGATTTTTGAGCAAGGTTATAGCGCGGCATTTAATATGAACGACGAAGAAATTGCAGCACTGACAGGCGGCATTGCCACCCGCAGTGATATTTTAACCCAATTAGGCACCGTCATTATTGCCAAACCAGTGCTTGCTGATTTACAAGAACTTAAAGAAGGCGGCACAATTTCGGGCTATGTACATTGCGTACAACAACAACAAGCAATTACCCAAGCTGCCCTTGATAGAAAGCTCACTCTTATTGCCTTTGAAGACATGTTTGTATGGCCACCACAGGGAAATGTGGGCCGTCATACTTTTTATAAAAACAATGAAATGGCAGGTTATTGTGCGGTGTTACATGCACTGTAACTAAAAGGCATTGAAGGCGAAGCTCGTATGATAGTGGTTGAGCACGATGGGTCGCAGCGCCCGCTTACTGAGCTTATTAGCGAAGCTGACATTATTGTTAATGGCACCTACCAAGAAACCGCAAACCCCGTCAATTTTGTGATTGAATCTGAAGCCGATTGCTTAAAACCCAATAGCCTTATAATAGATGTAAGTTGTGATGAAGGAATGAGATTCTTTTTTGCAAAGCCAACAACATTTAAACACCCAATGTTTAGCTATAAAACCACGGATTATTACGCGGTTGATCATACCCCTAGCTACTTATGGGAAAGTGCAACGCGCTCTATTTCTGCCGCGCTCATTGTATACTTGCCAACTGTTTTATCCGGCCCAGAGCAATGGCAAAAAGACGAAACCATTCGCCGCGCTATCAATATTGAACACGGAATAATTAAAAACAACGCTATTTTAGCGTTTCAAAACCGTGAAAGCGCCCCGCCTTATCACCTGCAAATAGCTGACATAACCTAAATTCGGGATAATAAATAATCCCAAACATAACGTGAACCTTGTTTATTCAATTATTTGGCTTCTATTTTGCAACTATCTATGTAAATAACGCTTTTTAGCAGTTTTACCGTGTAGTGTTTACAACGTATTGCAAACACTACACGGTATGACTAATTAATCTAAAAAGCCTACACCCTCAACAAGGAGAACATAATGACGATTAAAAAATCTGCAAGTTCAACATGGTCTGGTGATATTAAAAAAGGGAAAGGCACTATATCAACTCAAAGTGGCGCATTAGATAACCAGCCGTATGGGTTTAATACCCGCTTTGAAGATAAGCCAGGATCAAACCCTGAGGAATTAGTGGGTGCAGCACATAGTGCCTGTTTTGGTATGGCTTTATCGCTGGCACTTGGTGAAGCGGGCTTTACCGCTGAGAACATAAACACCGAAGCAGTGGTTAGTTTAGACGAAGTGGATGATGGCTTTGCCGTGACGCACATTGCCCTTGAAGTAAATGCAACCATTGCAGATATTTCAAATGAGCAATTTCAAGCATTGTGCGAACAAACCAAAAAAGGCTGCCCTATCTCAAAATTATTAAATACTGAGATTTCGCTTAACGCCACACTTAAGTAAATACCGAGTGTATTAAGCTAGGCGCAAAGCGCTTAAAGCTCATGAAAAATAAGGTTATACGCATGTAAAAAAGCCATAACCTTATTGCTACTTTTTCATTAATCATAGAAATAAAGGCACTGTTTAATCGCGGTGAGTTACAAAAAGGTAAACAAAACAGTTAAATAGATTATGTAAAATATCAATACTTTGTTAGGGTTAAGGGCAGGCTTAACCACACCTTATTTTGTAGGTTAAAACAAAGGGTACGATGAATGAATGATAAATCACTAAATTGCGAAAAAGTCTCTTGTAGCAATTGCGCTGATTCGAATGAACTAGATTTTGACTTTACCATGGCATTTCAGCCTATTGTAAATTGTCAAAATAATACTATTTTTGGATATGAAGCACTTGTCCGTGGTTTAAATAATGAATCGGCCTACTCTATTATTTCTCGTGTTAACGATACTAACCGCTATACGTTTGATCAGTTATGCAGAATTAAAGCGATTGCACTTGCATCAAAGCTAGGTGTAGATTCGATACTCAGTATTAACTTTTTACCAAACGCTATCTACAAGCCAGAGCGTTGTATTCGTACCACCCTAGAAGCCGCTAAAAAGTATAACTTCCCTACAACAAATATTATGTTTGAATTTACAGAAGTCGAAAAAATAGAAGACAGCGCACATGTTAAACGTGTTGTGAGCTATTACCAAGAATTAGGCTTTAAAACAGCCACCGATGACTTTGGTTCAGGCTATTCTGGATTAAACCTATTAGCCGATTTTCAAACTGATATTATCAAGCTTGATATGGCGCTGATCAGAGATATCGACAAAGATAAAAACCGCCAGGCAATCGTTACCCACTGTTTAAACATGTTTAGCGCGCTAAATGTTACAGCTCTGGCTGAAGGCATTGAAACCGTTGAAGAATATCAGTGGTTAAAACACGCAGGTATTGAGCTAATGCAAGGTTACTTATTTGCAAAACCTGGGTTTGAATGCTTGCCAGAAATTGATTTTCAATAGCACACCGTTGCTATAAAAAACCGCCGTTACGGCGGTTTTTTCGTATTAGATATAGGTTATATATCCAAAATTACATATTCCCCAGCTCTATTATCATTGCGGTGTACATACGTAAATTAAGTGCTAATTGCTCAAGGGTAATAAACTCATGTTCTGAGTGTCCGGTGTAGCGTTTGCCCGGCATAGATGGGCCAAACGACACGGCATTATCAAATAGTTTGGCATTTGTACCGCCCCCTATTGAAACAAAATCAGCGTTTTTATCACCCGTATAATACTTAAAAATATCAAGTAGCTTTTGCGCATGGGGTGCGCTATCTAAAAGCATGGGCTTACCAATGGTGATTTTAATGTTAGCTAACGTAACCTGATTAGCCGTTTGCCAATTAGCAAGCGCAGTATCAATTTGTTGTTTAAGTAACGTCTCATCTTTACCAACCGGACGGCGAGCATTGACCGCTAAAGTAAGCGCATTACCCTCACGTTCAATAACCGTAGGCGCTACGCTCATTGGCCCCATAAAGTCATGTTCATAAGCAATTTCGCCAAACTGTTTACCGTAAATATCTAAACCAATAAGCTGATTAACAAAATCAATGAGCTGGCCATCACTGTTGTTTTCAAGCTCAACGCCTTTAAATATTTCAGCTAAATAAGCAATGGCGTTAACGCCTGATTCCGGTTCAGATGAGTGAGCCGACATGCCTTTAACACTTATGGCCAGCGCGTTATTTTGCTCTGTAAAATTAAATTCAACTTGCTTAAGTGTGTTAGCTTTTGCTTTTAATTGATTAATTAATGTTTCGTTGGCGTTATGTAGTAATAGGCTGGCATCTTCAGGGATTTGACTGGCAAATGCGCCGCCGGTTACACCACTGACATACACACCGGTTTGTGGTGATGTTGCATCAAATGTTGGCGCAATTAAGCTCCAGCCTTTTTCAGCAACCACCACAGGGTAAGAGGCATCGATGGTTACCGCATACTTTGGTTGCTGATAAGTTTTCATAAACTCAGTTAACGGCCCCCAGTCAGACTCCTCCGCTAGGTAAATCATTAATTCAATACGGTTATCAAGCGCTATGCCTTTATCTTTTATCGCCTTCATGGCGTACATTGCAGTCGCAATAGCACCTTTGTCGTCTTCGGTACCACGGCCAATTAATTTATCCGGCTCTGAGGTGTCAATAATAAATGGGCTTTGTTTCCATTTGCTGGCATTAGCGGGTTGCACATCGCCATGGGTTACTATGGTTACCTTTTCAGTTTGTTGCCCCATACTAATAAGTACGGTGTAACCTAAATCTTGATAATCAAAACCAAGCTCAGCCGCTTTCATTTTTAGTAGCGCTTTAAAGCCAATAAAGTCGGGATTTTGTGGTGCGCTAACATCACTTTTATTGACCGTTGGAAAAGACACCAAATTTGTGAGTGTATGTACTTGCGCACTTTGGTAGGTATTTACAGCGTAATCAGCCACGCTGTCATTAATTTTATTTAATTGTGCATGAGTATTAAAGGCCAATAAAGCGATACTAGCTAAAGCTAACTTTTTCAAAACAAATCCCATTTAATTAACAACCAAGAGCCATAATTATAACGCCCTTGTGTAATAACAAACAACGCTTTGCGACAGAGCGTAAAACCGCCACTATATTTATCTAACAGCTTTACTAAAGATGCCTGTATAATGCGCACCTTAAAATTACGGGGTTAATCATGAATCGCAGAAAAAAGATCATTACAAAGTTTAATAACAAAGATAAGCGTGCTAATGCCAAGCTGCATAAAAGCAACAAACCGGCTTATGTTTCAAAAGCAGAGCGCGCCAAGCTTGCTGAGCAAGATGCCGAACAAGCAATTGAGCACGGGGCTAACGAGGTAGTGCAAACAAGCGTTTAATCGTTATTTTGATAGGGTGAGAGGCTTAAATTGAGTGTTAAAAAACTTAAAATGAGCCAAATAACGAACCGCCACATAGCAAACTACCCCACTGGCCACAATCAATTCAAACGTTGCTAAATACTGTATTTGCTTAATAAACTGCAAATCAATTCCCACTGTATGCATCCATGCGGCAAGTTTAAATAACGCGGTAGCACCAATGACCACAGGGAAAGTAAACGCAGCGTAACCTGGGCAAAATGGACGGCGCAATAATTTAAAAAATGCGACATAAATTATAAAGGTCATCAGTACTGCAATTCCAAATAACAAGCCAATAATAACCGGTGACGGCTCGCTGTTCACTGTAAAGTAACCAGCTAGCGATAAACTTGCTGGCGCAGCTAAAATAGCCAAGGTAGGCTGTGCAGCATCAGGAATGTGCGCTGCAAAAATGATCCGGTAAATCATCATAGGCAACATAACTGCATACATCAGCATGCCAAAATAAAGCGCCCCTTGCGCTAAAAACAGCAGTGCCGGATTCCCTGAAAACGCGACATCGGCAACAATGATCCCAACCGGCGGTACAAACCAGCTTGGCACCATATGCTCAATTTTAAATTCAATCATGCGATGAGCAATAAAGCTGATTAAAAACACTACATGCAATAAAAATGCACCTACCCAAAGCACATCTCCCGCAAGGGAGTAAAACTGCCCTAAAGAATTAGACACCACTAAGGTAGCCATAGCAAAAGTAGGCACCACACTTCCCACAACTGGGTGGGCTAAATCGGCTTTAAGCAGTTGAGGATGTAATAAAAACTTAAGTGTTAACAATAGCAATAATACGCTCGCAATAGCGGCACCGGTATATTGTGCTACGCCATTTAGGTTAGTCATACTCTCCCAAGCCCAACCTAGGCTGGCAATACCTAATGCCAAACCACCCATTGGTGTTGGTGCACCTGATACTTTTGTTTTTATATGTTTAAACATCTCTATTCCACCCTGTGGTTATAACTTACAGAGAAGTTTACGCTTGCATTTTGTTAAGTTAAATCTAATTATATAGAACACAAGTTCAAAAAAACTAAACATAGCATAATGAATATCTCACTTAAGCAACTTAAAGTATTTGTAGGCATAACCCAGCACAACACCCTTACAGCAGCGTCTGAATCATTGTTTCTATCTAAAGCGGCGGTGAGTATGGCGCTTAGCGAGCTTGAAAAACAATTAGGCCACCCACTGTTTGACCGGGTAAATCATCGCTTAATTTTAAATCAAGAAGGGCAAAAGTTACTGCCCTTGGCCGATGAATTACTGCACAGAGCAAATGATATTAATACGCTTTTTTCGTCCCACGCAAAAGCCAGTGGCACGTTAAAAATAGGTGCTAGCGATACCATTGGCAATCATGTTTTGCCCTCAATACTCAGTGGGTTTCGCCAACAACAGCAGCATTATTCTCAGCAGGTTTTTATTTCAAATTCTGAGCTTATTTGTCAAAAACTGCGCGACTTTGAACTCGACATTGCATTAATAGAAGGCCACGCCCAGCAAAGCGACTTAATCTCAACCGTGTTTAGCCAAGACACTATGTGTATTATTGCGCCGCAATCCCACACTTTAGCTGCAAAACCACAGCTTAGTTTTAATGACTTGGCAAACAGTCAATGGGTATTAAGGGAAGCTGGCTCTGGTTCACGCTCATTCTTTTTACAAAACCTTGCTACGCATATCGATAATTGGAGCCAAAGTTTTGAACTCAATACCACAGAGGCATTGATCAACAGCGTTGCAGAAGGGTTAGGGCTGGGATGCTTATCGTCACTCGCGGCACAGTACGCTTTAAACGATGGCCGCGTTACGCAGCTTAACTTAAACCACCCCATGCAAAGACAGTTTTGGTTAGTGATGCATAAAGACAAATACAAAAATCCGCTGTTAACGCAGTTTATTGATTTTTGCGTTCACAATTAATCTATTCTTTTGCGTGTGTTATAGTTTTTATCTCAAATCAAATACCACTTTCTGGGAGAAAGTCTATTAATAATGGGGATTGAAATCATCGGATAGTGCCTTTCAGATAAAGGCTACATTTATCTTTTTCACCTCCTTAACTTCAAAAAGGATAAATTGACTTTCCGTTTTAAGTGTCATTATTAAACAAACAAAACGCAAAAAAAATATTTGAGTTAAAATGGCTAAACCAAGTGTGAAAGAGCACCCAAATTTGAACTTTCGAATATAGACTACGAAAAAATAGGCAAATACATTAACAAATATGACGCTACAGATGAAAAAGTACATTATTTACATTGAAGTCTATTAAAATGGAGAGTCCCTCAAGCTCTAATAAAAAAGTAACTTTCTCAACTTAAACCGTCAGACTCGATTAACCTAAAATCGGATCTGACGGCTGATACTAACTTACTCTCTCACTTTAAAACGCGTAACTCATAGCTAAATTAATAGAGCGACCCTGCCCTGCTAATTGATTGAATCCCTGCGTTGAATCTTGTTTAAACTCAGCAATACTTACGCCGCCCAGTGGTAATTCATAATACTCATCAAGCAGGTTGGTAATATCAACACTCACGGTCAATGCATCCCAACTGGCTTTAGAGCTTAGGTTTAGTAAATGATACTGCTCGGTTTGGTTTTCTAGGCGGTTGCTATCTACCCGGATTTTACTATCGACCCACTGCCACGTGAGTGCGTTTTCAAAGCGGCCAATTTGCTGGTTAATAGCAAATTGGGTTTGCAGCGGCTTAATTTGATAAAGCGGCTGATTGGTATCGTCGCGCTTACCACGGGTGTTGGTAATGTTAGCTTTTAACGACCAACTACCATACTGCTTAGACTCGTGCAGAGTAGTAACCGCATCTAGCTTTACGCCATAAAGCGTGGCATCTAGGTTATTAAACATAAGTACATTACGAGTATTGGCAGCAAGCACTGTGCGGTTAAAGCTTCTTACTCTGTTGGCATCAATATAATCATTTACATCGCTCACCCACGCATTGGCACTGATACGCCAGCTATCGTCTTTTGCCATAGTGGTGTAAGTGGTACTTAGCGTGTGCGCGGTTTCAGGTTTAAGAGCAATGTTACCAATATAGCCATTACCATCGCCGTACCAACCTATCATGGTGGTGGCCATATTGCCCACCCCCCAACTGTAACGTTCGTATAAATTAGGTGCGCGATTTTTACGAGCTAAACCAATTTGTAACTCGTCATTATTGCTTAGTTGATAGTTAATCAGCACGTTTGCATCGACTAGGTTATCTGTTTGTTTTTTGTTCTGATCATTAAACTCTTTAGCGGCCATTGCATCGCTTGGCATCGCCATGGCCATCGCACTCATAGCGGCCATACCTGCGTTGTATGCTTGTACATCGTCGGTATTGGTTATTACATTTTCAAATCGAACGCCTGCATTTAACCACCAGCGAGTATCTAATTGGCTTTCATATTCAGCAAGCAGGGCAATACGCTGACGCCGGCCGTTATTAATATTGTTGTAGTCATTTGGCCCCATCATCATTGAGCCTTCAACCGCAGGCCACCAATCATCAATATTCATATAATGGTACTCTTGGGCGAGTAATAACTGGCTGTTGTTATCAAGCGCTAATTGCCATTTTAACTGAGTGCTTATATCTTCGGCGTCAGTTTTCATTGGCATTTTTCCGGTTTTTTCTGCGCTGAAAAAGCCCATTTCATGCTTTACGCTATGCCAATTTAACTGCGCTTCAAGCTCACTGTTTGTAAAAGCACGCTTATACTGGGCAACAGCGCCATAGCTGGTGTTATCTGTCATATCCATATATTGGTTAGCAAAGCCTTGATAGGGTATTTTTTGATGGCTTAGCTTAACCACTAATTGTTGCTTATCATCGCGCATGGCAGCACTTAAACTATGGTTTTGCGCGCGGTATAGGGTGTCAAGCACTAAATCGCCGTTACCATCTTCATAACTGTTAGCATCGCTAAACGCACCTTGATAATTAAAACTGAATACGTCGCTGGCAATGCGCATGCCCGCGCCTACCTTTTTGCCGTTATCTAGCGTATTGTATTGGGCTGATACGTAGCCAGAGTGCCAGCCAAGTTGCTTGCTTTCACTGTACTGAGGCGAAATAGAATTAACCGCGATCACCCCTGCAATATTATCGCCTCCCGCGCTTACCGGAGAAATACCCGCAACCACTTTGTAGCTACTAATTTGATTGGCTGAAATATACGACAGTGGCGGGTTCATTTGATTGGCACAGGCGGCGGTGATTTGCGCACCATCGACCAGTACCGCCACTCTATCGCCCATTAAACCATTTAAAACAGGTAAGTTAGCCATGCCACCGGCGGCTGAAAAGTCCACACCTAAATCAGTTAATAACGATTCAGATGAACCTAACGATAGGTGTTTGTTTTGTGCTTGACCGTGTACTTCAATAATTTCAATTGAGGCGTCATCTGCAAAGGCAACAGGCGATAGTACGCCACTTATAACGAGTGCCAAAGGCGATAATAAATAGGAGGTTAAAGGATTTTTTTTATCAGTCATTATTGATTTACCACAAAAATTTTGTGGGTAAATTATACGTGCTGCGGCAAGTTAAAAAGCGCGACATATTGTCGCACTTTGTTAATTTTTAACCCTGTTCGTCATCAAAAATATCTTCTATTTTAAGTTTAAACAACCTTGCGGCCTTAAAAGCCAGTGGCAAGCTGGGATCGAACTTGCCCTTTTCAATGGCATTAATCGTTTGGCGCGATACATCCAACAGCTCGGCCAACTTTGCTTGAGTGAAATTATGCTCGGCTCTTAACACTTTTAATCTATTTTTCATTCATCACCTGCGCAATAGTGTTTATTAAGCACATACACACTAATTAAATACACCGCCCCCATTAAAAACATTAAGTCGGGTATTTGCGCTTTAAAATCAATTAAACCACTCAATTGTAAATTGGTGTATGCCAGCCCGCCTACTAACACTGCACCTAAGGTAAACCCCATGGCACTGAGATGTATTTTTTGCATTAATTCATCCATGCCTTGCAAATAGCGCTTGTTGGCTAAAATCATCCCTACGCCAGCAGCCAAATTTATAATAATAAAAAAGCCACTAATTAGCGCTGAACGATCCCAGATTAAAGTGGGGCCAAAGCTGCAAATAGCTAAAGTAAAAAGCCATATTAAGGTCCATTTAGCTAGGTAACTGGTATTTTTAATTTGGCGTTGTTTTAAATTTAATTCTGCTTTCATTGCCTTTATCCTGTTTTTAAAAGTAATGTTTACTTTACAAATATCATTCATGCATTACAAGAAGTCAAGTTAACATTACATTTTAAATTTAACACTGCTTATTTTTGATTGCGTTAATACTTTACTGAACTTACTTAACCATCCTTTGGTTGGCTTAAGTTAAATTTTATTCATCTTAAATTATGGTTTAGTCCATGACGAAAGAGAGCTTTTAATTTAAAATGCACGCCTCTTTACTCCTCATTTCCACATTCAACTAAATAAGCGTGTGTGCTTTATTTTTAAGCGCACTGGCGTTTAGTTTGTTATTAAATTTTATTTATTATCTTCAAGGATTTATATGGCCGTTGATACTACATCGCCGTCGGGTCAGCCCAATAGAACCGCTATTTTAATTGTGCTGGCGTTGGGTACTTTTATTTTGGGGTTATCTGAATTTTCTATGATGCCTATGTTGCCATTAATTAGTGAGGCTTTTGGCAGTACCCCGTCACAAAGTGGTTATGCTATTAGTGCTTATGCTCTTGGGGTGGTGGTTGGCGCACCCATTTTAATGTTGGCAACGGCAAATATGCGAAAACGACGAGCGCTATTATTATTTTTAAGCTTAATGTGTATTTCAAACAGTTTAAGTGCATTAGCGACCTCGTTAGAACAACTGGTGCTGTTTAGGTTTTTAAGTGGCCTTCCCCATGGCGCTTATTTTGGTGCCGCGTTATTACTGGCCTCTGATATAGCACCGCAAGGAAAACGCGCTAGCTTTATGTCAAAAGTGTTTATGGGCTTAACCATAGCCACTATCGTTGGTGTGCCGGTGGTGACATTGGTTGGGCAAAATCTTAGTTGGCGTTATTGCCTCGCTGCGGCTGGGGTGTTGGCGTTTATTGCCTTTATTTTTGTGTATAACGTGGTGCCTAATGTTAAAAACACCCATACCTCTAATATACTCAACGAATTAGGGGTGCTAAAAAACAAACTGGTTTGGTCAATATTAGGGATTGTTATTATTGGCTTTGGTGGCGTATTTTGTATTTATACCTATGTGGCCGATACGATCTTAGAGGTCACTCAGAGCGCGCCCTATACAATTTCAATTGCTATGGTGATGTTTGGTATTGGCTCTACGCTCGGTAATTACGTACTAGGTAAAGCTGCCGATAAATCAGCGATAAAAACCACCGGATTTACGCTTGCCTCTACCATTGTTTTTGCATTTGCATATGTAAGTGCCAGCTATAATATTTATCTGCTGTATGCGGTTATATTTTTTATTGGCTGCAGCTTAGGGCTATCAACCTTAGTGCAAACGCTATTAATGGATGTATCACCTGACGGCCACGCCATGATTGGGGCATTAGTGCAGTGTGCGTTTAATATTGCAAATGCTATTGGCCCTTGGGTTGGCGGCATTGCTATTGCAAAAGGGGCAGCGCCAAATCAAACAGGCTATGTTGCTGCGGCTTTATTTTTAGGTGGGCTGTTAATGTGGCTGCTTAGTTATATACAAATTAGCGGCAACAAAACTAAACAGGCACAGCCTTGTTAATAAAAACAAAAAGAGCCGCTAAGCGGCTCTTTTTACATTTTACTCTTTAGCGTATTAAACGCTAATAGATGACATATCAATAACAAAACGGTATCGCACATCAGAGCGTTCCATACGCTCATAAGCGGTGTTAATTTCGTCTATGTTGATCATTTCACACTCTGGCAGTACGTTGTGTTCACCACAAAAATCAAGCATTTGCTGTGTTTCTGCAATGCCGCCAATTAACGAACCGGCTACACGACGACGCCCCATTAAAAGAGGAACTGTGTTTAGCTCATCTATTGGGCCTACTTGGCCAACAATAACCAAGGTACCATCAATATCAAGTAGTGGTGTGTAAATTGATAAGTCATGCTTTACAGGCACAGTATCAATAATGACATCAAACGCTGACTGCGCATTTTTCATTTCATCATCATTGTTTGATACTAAATAATGCTGTGCGCCGAGCTTAATTGCATCTTCTTTTTTAGACTCAGTACGACCAATAACAGTAACGGTTGCACCCATTGCTACTGCATTTTTAACCGCCATATGACCTAATCCACCAAGGCCTACCACAGCAACACGGCTACCTGTTTTTACACCCCATTTATGTAACGGTGAATAAGTAGTAATACCGGCGCAAAGTAACGGCGCCACGCGCGATAATTCTAAGTTTTCAGGCACTGATAATACAAACTCTTCGCGTACTACAACGTGTTTAGAGTAACCACCTTGAGTCATTTCGCCGTTAACTCTATCGGTCCCGCTGTAAGTACCGACCATGCCTTCACGACAAAATTGCTCTTGGTGATTATCACATTGGTCACAGCTTTGACACGAATCAACCATACACCCTACGGCAACGGTATCGCCTTGTTTGTATTTTTTTACATCACTACCGACTGATATTACTTTACCTACAATTTCGTGCCCAGGAACTAATGGGTAATTACTACCCCCCCAGTCGTTACGCACTGCGTGTAAGTCTGAATGGCACACACCACAATATAAAATTTCTATTGCTACATCGTTATTTCGTAAATCGCGGCGCTCAAAAGAAAACTCTGTAAGCAAAGAACCTTGACTTTTTGCTGCATATCCGACTGTTTTCATAATAACTCCATAGTTTATTAAAAATCATCAACAGTATGCATTGTCAGCTATGAACATAAGCTGATCATGTGCAACTGCAAATAGCCCTGCAAAACGCAAGGGCTGTTTATTAGTATTCAATTATTCCACAGCAACAGCATTTAACTCTTCAATCAGTGTTTTAATACGCTGAGCATTTTTACCTAAATGACTTTTACCAATGCGTGATTTATTGCGTATGTCGACCACACGCTTGCTGCCTTTATCGTTAATACGAACCACAACATCGTCTTTAAAGCCAAACCAGGTCGTAGTGCCTGTTGCTTCAACAATACCATTATTAACATCACTATTAACCAGTTCCCAGCCTAAGTTTTCCATGGCTTTAGTAATTGCTGCCACCAGCTCTGTTTTGGTTTAGTTGTACTCGAGCGGTTTTAGTTCTGGGTACGATTCACGTTGCTGCGCTGCGGTTTATGGTTATTGTTTTTTAAACAGCTTTATACTGTTAACACTCCAACTTAGATTACTATGACCGATAAGTATCTATAAAGTCATAATTTATTGCCCTTTTAAAGTAGATAACTTGACTCCTTGGTAAAAATCAACAAACTACGGGGGTAAAATTATCAGGGTATTATTATTTATGAAAACAGAGATTAGCTACCGGTTTGAGTCATCGCAAGTGGCAAACCGCTTTTTACACGAATTAAAAGATTGGCCAGTCAATACCGTAAAAACACGTCTTTTTAATGGCGGCGACAGCGTTAAAATAAGCTACGAATACGATGAAAGCGGGTTTGATTATACCGTTGCCGAACTTGATGATTTAGCCGAGCAACACGGCGGACAAGAAGTATCGAGTTAAGATACTTATACCTACGCTCAATAGCCACAACACACTTTGTAGCCATGCCTACATTGTAAACAATGGCCATTCTCATACCTGTGCCTTGGCCTACGGGTTTAGTGGTAAAGAAGGGATCGAACATTTGTTTAAGTGTATCAGCGTCCATTCCACAGCCGTTATCTGCGACTTCAATGTAAATATTATTTTCATTGGCAAACAGCTTAACCCTTATTTTTCCTTGATGATCGCGCAAATCGTCGCAGGCGTGTTTCGCATTAATTAATAAGTTTACAAACACTTGTTTCATAGATGAAATATTACACCGTGTTAGAGGTAACTTTTCAATGTGTAACTCTATAGCACACGTCCCTAGCTGGTTGTCGAGTAGTTTTAGTGTGCCATTGAGTGATTCTGTAATATCTGCCATTGCAGTTACGTTGTCTTTTAGGCTTGCAAAGTCGACAAGGTTACTAACAATATGAGCTATGCGCTCTAATCCCTCTTGGGTATCATCAACTAAGTCATCAATATCGTCCACAATAAAGCTTAAATCGTTCTCTTGATTGAGCTGAACTAAAATAGACTCCAACTGCGATAGTGAAATTGATTTATCTACAAATTGTTGAGCCGCCGTCATTAACGAAACCAGCACGGGCTTTATAAATTTTATACTTTCTACATTACTGGTTATGTAGCTAGCGGGTTATTTATTTCGTGGGCATCCCAGCTGAGAGTGTCCCTAGCGTGGCCATTTTTTCACTTTGCATTAAGCTTAATTGTTGGTTTTTGACCGTTTCAAGCTTTTCTTTTAGCTCTTGATTAACAATAAACAATGCCCGTGTTTTGTCTTCTAGTAGGGTTTCTAATTGATCTCTGGCTGATTTTTCGCGCAGGTACGCTTTTTTATAATTGTAGTCGTCTTCAGCCATGGGGAGTCTCATATTTTATTTCAATTAAACACGAATCAAACCCATCATGCATACACTGGCCATGATTAAGCTTAGCATCAACCCCATAATGAGCCGCAGCACCAAAAATAAGCCCTTCGGCGCACAAACCCGTCTTCAATAATTTGGGCATCAATTTCAGGTAAATTAGGCTCATGAAAAAGCTTAGCTACTTCAACATAAATTACTTTATCAATACCAATAATGAGATCAGCAAAACAATTAAAGTTAGCAACAATGCTTGGATGACGTGCCTTTAAGTGAGAAAATAAATACTCTCCAAAGGCCTTCAATACCTCTGGCATAAACATAGAAAGTGCAATTGCTACATCATTTGCATGGTCAACATTTAACACTAAGTAAAATTAACAAAGCGTGATCACATTCTGCTTTTTACTCTATTAGTGGCAACGCTATTGGCAGGATCGTCTGGCCAAAAATTCTTATTAATGTAAAACAGTATTATTAATTGACACCAATTTAATGCTTTATTTTTAACTATATAAACGATAAACGTATGAATTTGCTTTGACACTTTATTTTTTCGTGAAGATTGACGTCAGATTGATAAAATCAGGGGCTTGTTGACAACCTGGCCTGTGCCACTTAAATTGAGATTTATTAACTAAAGTCTCACCTTTAATTTAAGTAGGTTTAGATTTAGATTTAGGTAAATAGTTGAATGGATAAAAATTGATAAATTAAGGCTGTAAAAACCTTAATGTATCAATACAGAATTAATGGTTGGACGTAGACATTGCCATCATAATCGAGCGCCTTATTAGCCTTTTGTTGGATCATTCCAACCTTTCTCAGCACAAAGTGCGGAAAGCTCTTCTAACGATTCTGCGCCCGCCGCGTGAATTTCGCGATGAGGAGATTTATTTGCTACAACAATATTACTCAAATCTCTTGCTCTTCTTGGGTTATCGGCCTGCCGTTCGATATGATGCGCATCTGCATCAGGTTCTAATTGTTCTCCAGTCAGTTCACACGAAGTTATGTTTTCACTCTTAATTTTTTTTGCTTTCAAATTAGACTGCTCTTTTCTATTTTTTGACTCTTCGACTTCGCGATATTTTTCTAGTTCAGGTGCATCTCGGAAGGCAATAATACAAGCTTCCGAATCTCGAAGACGTTCCTTCTTTAGGGTATCTCTTGGCTCTTGAATCCGCTCAGATAACTCTTTGTTTACAGAAGATATAGAAGCCAGATTTTGATTGCCTAATTCTAATTTATCATCATCTTCCAGATTGTTGAAAAAACGATTAGCACCTTTTTTATCAGTCGCCAATAATTGAGGTAATGCATTTTTATTTATGTAAGCTCTACCATCACTGGTATAAGCACCGTTATCTGTAATAAGGCTTCTATTCTTTTCCGCTTCTGTATCACTTATATGCTTATTTTTTTCAGGAAAGATAATAGTTAGATCTTTAGCAGAATGTACGACTGGAAGATTTTTTTCATCACTCATCTTCATCTTCCTTCACATCAACCATTACCTCATATAGTTTCCTCAAAACATTGAAGGCCGTTGCATCCCCACCTTTATCAGGATGAACTAGTTGCGAAACTTCCTTGTACCACTTTCTGGCAATAGTAGTATCTTCGTAATGCTCATCTGTAATACCGATAGCTCTATTTCTTTGTTTTCCTTCTAGCTGTGATAAATAATAAATAAATTCAGCTTGCCTTGAAACAAATGGACCCTCTTTAAAACCTAACCACTTTGCTTTGAGAAACTCAACGATACTTAGTAGTTCTTCATCACTACTCGCTTCAGTTTTAAGCGGGAAGATAAGTTTTTGTATATCGTCTCTAAGATTTGATGTCTTCTTGTACTCTTGAATATCATCCAGAGAGCTTATTTCTGATATTTTCAATTGTTTCTCCAATGTGAAGTTAGACAGCTAACATTTTAGTATTTATGCGACACGCTGTTTGTGTTGCATAAGAGCTTGTTTGGCTGAGGCCCTACCTGCTCGATGTGTCAACGTTGGTGTTATTTATGCTGTGGGAATTTGCTTTTTAGGTTCTAGCTAAACCTGCTTACCTATTATAGTTTAAGCTTTCCCTGTATTGCTCAGCGTTAACTATGTACCTATTACACCTAAATCCAGCTCAATAAACAATTATATTTAGCCAATCCAAATGACTATATCTCGCTCTTTGCCAAAGTATGCCTGAGTATTCAAAGCGGACGATGGTAACACATTAAGCAGCGCGGCCAGCCTGCAAGCCGATGCTGACGTTAGAATAAAAACTCATCACTTTCGCCTAAATTTACCAGCCCGAGAATGCCATTTTGTTGAGTCTTTTACGCTTTCAAAGCGATGTTGCATGTTGTTATATCGGGTTCCGCCAGGCTCAATACTATCAGTGCTCGCGATTAGCATGCGGTTCAAGTTTTCTAGCTCGTAAAGTTCTAAATTGGGCAATCTTGAAGCCATATTTTTCTTAAAATTCTTGTGGGCCTTTATTTGGCTAACTAGAAACTTCTTTTCTTTCTTTTCGTATTCAATAATTTTTTCGTCTGCGATGTATTTTTCATGTGTTTCTCTTTCAGGAACCTGCTTCCTTTTTTTCTTAATTTTTTCTTTATTATTTTTCAATGATTTTTGAATGATTTTTGAATGACGTTGGAATACCCCCATTTTTGAGCTGCTCTTAGAGCTACATTCCAACTTTGGTCATTAGCTTTAAATTTAAGCGACAGAAGATGCTCTTTAGTCCATTTATCTGATTTTAGCATTTCCCATATGAACTGCTTATTTTCGAGTACTTTATTATCCATGCTCATTCTAGCTTCGGTTTCAAACCTAATGATAATTTAATATTAGTTCGCTCATCACATATACTCCTGCCAACGCCACGCTCACTTCTACATTAAATAGTTTTAGCAAATAACCCGAAGTATCACTATCTCTAAGTCTTCTAAAACTTTTGAGTAAAGTTAAATGGAACAATATACGGGCGTACCTCTTCTACTTGAATATATGCGCGAACGACACAGTTTGGAAATTAATTAACTCTTATATACAGCCAATCTCAATGATTGGTTTTCGCTCAAATAAGACCACGAAAAGTTGCTCATAAGGCTATCTAAGTTAACACTATAAAAAACAGAAGTATGTTTCCGATAACTACCTTTGAAGCCCTAGAAACGGAAGTTTGCTTCTGAAATATAGCAACATGGCTTAAAAACCGGAAGTTTATTTCCGTTTTGTACTTTAAGATTATAAGCCGGTGTCTAGTGAAAGCTGGAAGTCCAAACTCGTTTCTGCCCCAAAGTAAGTTAGCGGGTACCGTCTAGCAAACTATGGGAAGTCCAAGCTAATAGTTAGCGTTTGCATGGTAGGCAACTTAGAGCGAATAAGAGACAGTCAGAGTTATCTGGATATCTGGACTTAATTCTACAAAGCGGACGCTTAGCGAACCCGTTCATGCCCTAAAATTGAGTTTAGGCAATCTGCATTAATTGTATAATGATGTCTCTTTGATCACATGGATGGTATTTATGTCAGTATTAGATATGGTTAGGCCTGTTATGGAGCCAGTATGCAAGGCATAGAGTTAGAATCAAAGATAACCTGTCCAAAGTGCGGGTTTAGTAAAGTTGAGATTATGCCTACAAATGCTTGCCAGTGGTACTACGAATGCGAAAGCTGTAAAAAGTTGCTTAAACCATTAAAAGGTGATTGTTGCGTCTATTGCTCTTATGGGACAGTAAAGTGTCCTCCCATCCAAGAAGGGAACAGTTGTTGCTTTGGTAAATAATTCATTCCCCTGACTGCTAAGTGTCAGGGGAAAGCCTTAATGCAAACTGTTTACTTGTTACTTGCTGTGGCTGGTAACTTGGCAGAAATAAGTGCAGCTAAACTAATAAAGATAAATGAAATTGCTAAACAAGCAGCTAACCCGTATAGCTGGAAAACCCAGCCTGACAGCACTGTACCAATCAAACGCCCCATTGCATTTGCCATGTAGTAAAAGCCAACATCTAACGAAACGCCATCGGCATCAGCCATGCTAACAATCAGGTAACTGTGCAGAGATGAGTTAATGGCAAACAGTACGCCAAATACCATTAAGCCAGCAATGAGTGCCGTTTTAACTTCCCAGTTAAAGTGTAACGATAAAGCTATACCTAATGTCACTAATGCCAACAAGCTTGCCCATTTTACGGTTTCAGTGGCAGGAGAAACGCTAGCTTTGAAATTGATTAGCTTAGGTGTCATTGATTGGACAAAACCGTAACCAATCACCCAAAGCGCTAAGAAGCCACCTACTGTCCAATGATCCCATTCAAACACTTGTGACAAGAACACAGGTAGTGCAACCACAAACCAGACATCACGGGCACCAAACAAGAAGAGTCGTGCAGCCGATAAGATATTGATAGAGCGACTCTTTGAGAAGATGTCGGTAAACTTAGGTTTGTTCTTGGCTTTACCTAAGTCGTTTTTCAAAGCATAAAGGCTGTAACACCAAACAAGAGCCAAAACACCTGCCATTAACAACATTGCGCCTTTGAAGGAAAGTAAAGTTAACAGTAAGCCGCCTAAGAAAAAGCCAACGCCTTTCAGGGCATTCTTAGAGCCTGTTAATACCGCGACCCATTTAAACAAGGTGCCTTCTTGTCCTGCGGCAACCAACATCTTAATTGAGCTTTTTGCGCTCATTTTGTTTAAGTCTTTGGCAATGCCTGAAAGCGCTTGTGCAATCATCACATAGACAACGGTTAACCATTCAGCGGGAACGGCTAACATCAGCAAGGCGATTATTTGAATCGCCAAACCGATGTTCATGGTTTTATTTAGCCCTAAACGGGCACCTAAGAAGCCGCCAACTAAATTAGTGACAACACCAAAGATTTCATAAAACAAGAACAACATCGCAATGCTCAGCGGACTATAGCCTAACGCGTGGAAATGAAGCACTACCAACATGCGTAGTGCGCCATCGGTTAAGGTAAATGCCCAATAATTGCCTGTTACAACAAGGTATTGCTTAATATCGTCAGATAATGATGCCAAGCGCTTCATAGTGTTACATTACCCTTTAATTGATGATCCGACTTTACGAGCAAGTTCAGCCGTTCTATTAGCGTAACCCCACTCGTTGTCATACCATGTGTACAGCTTCACCTGAGTGCCATTAACGACCATTGTTGATAATGCATCGACAACGCTAGAACGTGGGTCGGTTTTATAATCGATAGACACAAGTGGCTTTTCTTCATAACCAAGAATGCCTTTTAATTCGCCCTCAGCCGCTTCTTTCATCCAAGCGTTAATTTCAGCTTCCGTTGTTGGACGCTCAACCTCAAATACACAATCAGTAATTGAAGCATTCGCAAGAGGCACACGTACCGCATGACCATTCAGCTTACCTTTCAACTCTGGGAAAATATGAGTAATCGCCGTTGCCGAACCTGTAGTGGTTGGGATTAAGCTCATGCCACAGGCACGCGCTCTACGTAAATCTTTATGCGGAGCATCTAGAATCGTTTGAGTGTTGGTAATGTCGTGGATAGTCGTCATTGAGCCATGTTTGATGCCGATTTTATCCAGTAACACTTTCACCACTGGTGCTAAGCAGTTTGTGGTGCAAGACGCTGCCGTTACGATTGAGTGCTGTTCAACATCATATAGATGGTCGTTAACCCCCATAACCACATTAAGTACACCTTCTTCTTTTACGGGTGCTGTTACAACGACTTTTTTTACTCCTTGGTCTAAGTAGGCTTGTAGCAACTCAGTTTTCTTCATCTTGCCTGACGCTTCAATGACCAAATCACATTCAGACCAATCCGTATCATTAATTGCTTTGTTTTGCGTTACACGAATGGCTTGACCATCAATTATCACGTTATTGTCATCATGGGTTACATCATGTGACCAAGTACCATGCACAGAATCGTACTTTAATAAATGTGCTAGCGTTTCTGCATTGCCAGCAGGATCGTTGATTTGCACAAACTCAATGTCTTGCCAACCAAAAGCAGCTCTAAGTGTTAAGCGACCCATGCGGCCAAAACCGTTAATACCAATTTTAATTGCCATTGTTAAGCTCCTACTATTTGAAACTCATTGAAAAAAGAAAGTTGTACTGGGTGTGAGAGCGCTTTAGGGCGCATTTTCTGCACTTGTTTAATAATGTCTGCCTTGTCGTAACCTAGTTCAAACATCAGTAGTCCAATGACTAAGCCTGTGCGACCAGAGCCGCCTTTACAATGCACGGCAATGGTGCCTTGATTGCGTAAGATAGATAGCATGTCATCAAGGTTTGATTTGAACGCTGCTGCAAAATCTTCATTTGGTGCATCGTCATCTAAAATAGGTAACTGAAACCATTTAATACCTTGTGCATCACACACTTGAGGAAGGTCTTCGGCTTCATTCTTGTTCATTTCTGCATCGTACATCAGCGTCACAATCGCTTGTGCTCCAGCATCTTTCAATTGTGTAACCGATGTTGTTAAATCAACGTCTTTTGTTCCGGGGCAAGGAGTAAAGATAAAGCTTGCGCCATTATCAAGTGTTAGTATGTCATATGGATGAGTGTGCATAAAAAGCCTCTTAATTATTCGTTAAACCAATGTTTTGTTCTGTTCACAATCGATACGAGAGACAACATAACTGGAACTTCAACCAGAACCCCAACCACGGTCGCCAATGCAGCGCCTGAATGTAAGCCGAAAAGGGAAATAGCTACTGCCACTGCCAATTCAAAGAAGTTAGATGTACCAATCAAACAAGAAGGTGCAGCAATGTTGTGCTTAAGCTTGAGTCTGACCGCGATAAAATAGGCAATAATGAAAATGCCATAGGTTTGCAGGATAAGCGGAATGGCGATTAGCAAGATATTAAGTGGTTGCTCAATAATGGTGTTAGCTTGAAAGCCAAACAGCAAAACGACTGTTGCCAGTAAACCGATAACAGAAAACGGTTTTAACTTCTCTAGCAAACTTGTGATAGCTGCTTCATCGCGACCTGAGCTGTTTAAGTGTTTTCTAGTCAGGATTCCCGCGATTAAAGGGAGCAATACATACAAAATCACCGAGATAAACAAGGTGCCCCAAGGTACATGAATGTCTGTTACACCAAGCAATAACCCCGCAATGGGAGCGAATGCAAAAATCATGATGATGTCGTTCACCGACACCTGAACTAAGGTATAGTTCGCATCACCTTTGGTTAATTGCGACCAGACAAACACCATTGCCGTACAAGGTGCAACCCCCAGTAAAATCATACCAGCGATGTATTCTTGCGCTGTTTCTGGTGATACAAAATCGGCAAATAAGCCTTCGAAGAACAACCAACCTAAAGCAGCCATTGAAAATGGTTTAATAAGCCAGTTGACCACCAAAGTTAATACCAAGCCTTGCGGATTCTTCCCTACTTCCTTAATGGTTGAAAAATCCACTTGCACCATCATTGGGTAGATCATTACCCAAATGAAAACAGCAACAACTACATTTACATGGGCAACTTCAAGCTTTGCAATAGCTTCAAAAAGAGGTGGGTAAACAATCCCCAGCGCCACACCAGCAGCAATTGATATCGCCACCCAAACAGATAAATAACGTTCAAAAATCCCCATAGTTACATTCCTTAATTACAGCAGCTTGCCACACGCGTAGGACGGTCACCCATCGAGTTTAATCTGGCTAGCTCTTGTTCGATAAAAATAGGCTCATTCACTACCGTTGAGGTGATGGTTTGCTTCATCCACGCTGGCAATGTTGGATTGATCGAATAAAACACCCATTGCTGATGCTTTCTGTCAGATAAAATGCCTGTTTTTCGAAGCTGTGCTAGGTGACGGGACACTTTGGGCTGGCTCTCTTCATCTAATGCAGTCATCAACTCACAGACACACGCTTCACCCTCAACCGCAATGATTAAAAGCGTTTTCAAGCGAATATCATCAGCCAGAGCTTTGTAAAAAGTAGTTGGCGTTATTGGCGCTGGCTTTTGCTTTTCTTGTATCAGCAAAAACATTTTAATCCGTTCATTTAGCTCTTGTAGCGTTTTTTCAAACGGGTTGGCATCTCTACGAGAACGAGGCTCAGGGAAATCCCAAGCAAGGCAGTTAGTACCATTGACTCGGCTATCACACTCTTTTGCCGCTTTATCACACAGGGTAATAACAAAATCGAAATGGATATTGCTAACTTCATCAAGGTGTTTTGAGTGTAATCCATCGGTAGGTAACCCAAAGTGCTCGATAGCTGACAAGGTACGACTATCAACACTATTTGGCTCAGTACCAGCACTATAAACCTCGTACTCACCTTTACCATGATGTTTTAGCAACGCCTCAGCCATGATAGACCTAGCTGAGTTTTCAGTGCATAAAAAGAGAACTTTCATGAAATGCTCCATAATAAATTTATTATATAATAAATTTATTATGTTGTGGTGACAACAGATATTTTCGAAAAAATGAGTTATGAGTAGTGTTAGTTAGAAGTATAACTGCTAGTACAATACCGCAGTTGGTCAATTGGAGAGCTAAGCCACTGACCTAAATGAATTAGGTAAAACGTCTGTTAATTAGTTTTTATTAGTTGAGCAAAGAATTAAACTGAACGACTCAAAGTGGCACTTTTACGAAGTTCGGCAGTGAGCGAAAACCGGTCATTGAGATTGGCTAAATATCGTCGTTAATTGATTGGTTCATTTAACTTTACCTAAAAAATTTAGAAAACTTAGTGATAGTAATACCTTAGGTTATTTGTTAAAACTATATAATGCAGAAATATGCGCGATTAGTATTGTGATAACATTATTTTTTTTCATCCTAAAAAAGGCAACTTTTGAAGCAGCTATTTAAATATATGAGCAAGCCCCGAAACTTTTTCGAAGAAGGGTTTGTTCGTCTTTCACAACCAAGTGCTCTAAATGATCCTTTTGAGGCTGCTTTTTGTCGAGAGAGTTTGGATGAATTGGCTAGCTATTTTGATGATTCTTCTTCTTGGGATCCGGAGTATGGTCAGTTGACATTTTCTCAATACGTCGACTTTAGAATTCACCATATTGGCGTTATAAGCTTTACCGAAAACAAAGAAAACCTTCTTATGTGGGCGCACTACGCAAATGAACATAAGGGAGTTGTGGCAGGTGTTGCACATTTCCCATCACATGGTTCAATTTTTGAAAACTTATTTAGAGCTGACTCTTTTATAAACTCTGCTTGGGGTGAAGAATGGTCGCAGTTTGATGGTGTACCGAAGCCTGTTTCTTATAGAAAAGGGTTGCGATACCGGAATGACAAGTTTGATTATGACTATTCAAATATATCAGCAGAAGGTGCTGATAGAATTCTTTATGAGGTGTTCTTACAAAAGAGTGATGAGTGGATTTATGAACAAGAACAACGTGTTGTCCTCAGACTAGAACAATCTGACAGAGTAATAATTCCCAATCTTGATACTGTTTGTAATGAACGTATAAAAAGCACAATAAAAGCTTCGTCATACTCAGTTATAAACCCTGAAAATAGTTCATGGACTGTAAATCTTTACGAAATTGCTGATAAAGTAGAGAGAATAACTGTGGCAATGGAATTGGCTAAACTTAGCCAGAATCCTCGAGTTATATATCAGATGAAATTGTCATCAAGCTCAATAAATAATTGTTTAATAGGTTTAAGTTCAGAAATAAAAAAAGCTGATGTGCAAGGTAGTTATGCGCTTTCAACAGGATACTTAGATATCTGGAAAGCCACAAAGAACATTAATTATTACAGTATTGAATTTAAACAAATTTAACTACGCGCCTTCGGCGCCGGACGTAGCAATGGAGTTCCTTCTTTCTTAATGGCGATTAATTTTAGTCTATCCAAGAACGGACATGGTGCTATTCCAGAAGAAGGTCTTCTTTTTTTCGCTAGGGGTCGCAACACGGTTTGGGAGTGGCTATAGGATAAATGATCTTGGTAGGAATATAGCTATACATGGCTTTGGGCTTAAAAATATCACATAACAATCTTTTGCTTTGGACGCGAAAAAATCCCGCGCCAAAGAATAGTGGCGTTATGTGCTGAATTAGCATCACAGGAAGGAAAAAGGAAGTTAATAAATGAATACAAACTTTACTAATCAAAATATAAGGGAAATTGAACAAAATGGATTCATTACCAACTGTGGTCCAAACCATTCACTCCATGTTGTCCATGACGACGTTGGTAAGTATTGTGATCATTTAAACTCTGTGGCTAATTATACAAACACAAATGATGAATATGAGTCAATTCATATGAATGAACCGTCTGGAGACTATACGGCAATCTACAAACCAGAATTTCATCATGCAGCGAAAAGTCATTTAGACCATTATGCAAATATCGCATCCCGAAACTCAGGTTTTAGCAGAGATTGGTGAAGGCACATAACAAGTGAATAATATCGTTCGTAAACTCACTGGGAGAAATACTCGCTGGCCTTCTGCCAAAGCACTCGCCCTATATTCAAAGCGTTACATGCCTAAAGCAAGGATCGCTTTAAAAACACTTAGAGTTAATTATAGGAACTCTTTTTTTAATTAAGTTTGGCTGTTGGAGTTATTTTACAGTCTCGTTAGGTAAACCGATCGTTTGGCTCATAATTAGAGGTTATAGTATTGAAAAGATTTGGAGATAATTCATCTATTAAAGTACAAATGCAAAAGTGGCTTAGTTCTGTACTCGATGAATATGAATTAAATCAAGAGGTGAGAAATAACGATAGATGTGAAATGAGTGCAAAAGGCATTTCACTATTAATGCGTTGTCAGACCAATGACATAAACGAACTTTGCTTAGTTATTGCAACTGTAAGGTTAGATTCTTCATTACAAAGCCAAGGTTGGTTTAAATCTTTTCTGAATTATTGTGTCGATATTAATCCGTGGGAAAAGTTGGCGATTGAAGACGTTGATAATTTGAGACTTCGAGAGTTTTGTAAAAATAGTGGATTTGAGCCAGTTAGCAACTTCTTTGCTACATCGTTTATCGTAAATCAAGATTTCATAAAAAAGCTTAATGTAAAAGTATTCGATTCGTAGTTCGGTATAAAATTCACCAAACAAGTGCCTAGGTTACGACAGTACGCTTATGGCAATTTTGCGAAGCTCGGCTGTGAGCGAAAAGCAGACATTGACCGTTAATCGTTTCAACGACGGCAATTAGCCATACGTTGCATGTTTGCTCCCTTAC
>NZ_JALNTH010000106.1:0-817 GCF_023161935.1 Pseudoalteromonas sp. 2CM28B | reverse complement strand
GTTCTTTTCCTTAGTATGATCGTATGAGTGATATTAACTGCAAAACCTGCGCCATAATTATACACTTATAGTCTTTTGAAAACGCCTTTAAAAAGTTTATTTAAATTAAGTTGTTGAAGGTAATTCATCGTAAAGTGAAAAGCTTAATACAGAGGTGTTGGACGGCAAAGGCTTTCCGGTAACTGGAATATTTACTAATAGGCTTGGCTCATAGGCCTTAAATTATTCAGGATAAAGCCTAATAAAAGAAGGTTTTGAAATAAGCAATATTAAAGTGAAATATTGGGATCGAGATTGATACAAAGATGAGGGATATAGAAATCAATATCCATTTCAATTTTTTGATTTCTTTTAAGTGATTTGCATTTTTAAGCGATTCATTTAGCCGCTGAATATTTAGTTCAACTTCGTGTACAGTCTCCTGAGAGACGAGCGCTAAATCTTTAATACTATCAACAGAGCTTTTTAAGTTTTTCTCTGTTGCTAGTATATGAGTATCAACGCTCTTAATTTCCAGTGATTTCTTCACATATTCAGATAAAGAAATACCTTCCTTTTGCGCCTCACTACTTAAAGACTCTTTTAATTTATCGTCAATTCGGATGCTTAGAATAGCCATTCTAAAATACCTCTGATGTATACGGGTGTAAACAAAGCGTATACGCCTATTTTTAAAGGCGCAACAGGTTATTTTAGATGAAAACTGTGTATGACAAAATGAGATAATAGGCACGCTGTCGAATGAATCGCCCCGAGTTCATCGGAGACCAGTTTGTTTAAGTCAGGCCACTTTACCTGACTCGTTTAAATTATCATA
>NZ_JALNTH010000105.1:0-872 GCF_023161935.1 Pseudoalteromonas sp. 2CM28B | reverse complement strand
ATCCTCAATGTCATCATCAAAAAGAACGATGGTATTCCTGTAAAAATAAGTGATGTTGCCAATGTTGCTATAGGCAAAGAACTTAGAACAGGGGCTGCTACTCGTAATGGCATTGAGACAGTGCTTGGTACAACCATGATGCTGATTGGTGAGAATTCTCGCACCGTTGCTTTAGAAGTGGAACATAAGCTCAGCGAAATACAAAAATCTCTGCCAAAGGGCATTACCGCAGAGCCTGTTTACGACAGAACAACGTTAGTAGATAAAGCGATTGCAACCGTTACCAAAAACCTCGTTGAAGGTGCGCTTTTAGTTATTGTTGTGTTATTTATTCTACTTGGAAATTTACGTGCAGCTCTCATTACCGCTGCTGTTATCCCTATTTCCATGTTAATGACAATCACAGGTATGGTGCAAGCAGGAGTATCTGCCAATTTAATGAGTCTCGGCGCATTGGACTTTGGCTTGATAGTGGACGGGGCTGTAATCATCGTTGAAAACTCTGTCCGTAGGTTAGCACAGGCCCAACACAACGGTCATAGGCAAGACTTAAGAGAACGCCTAAATACCGTTTTTGAAGCCACTTCAGAAGTGATACGTCCAAGCTTGTTTGGTGTGGCAATTATCACTGTTGTTTACATCCCCATTTTCACGCTAACTGGCGTTGAAGGGAAAATGTTCCACCCTATGGCGGCAACTGTCGTTATGGCGTTAATTTCCGCAATGATCCTTTCAGTTACACTGGTTCCTGCTGCTGTAGCTGTGTTTATGAAAGGTAAAATCAGCGAAAAAGAAAGTGTAGTTATTCGTTCAACCAAGTCTATTTATGAACCATTGTTAAAAATGGCGATGAAATTTCGTTGGATTATTGT
>NZ_JALNTH010000010.1:0-183609 GCF_023161935.1 Pseudoalteromonas sp. 2CM28B | reverse complement strand
GTAATAATTAACGTTTAAGTTAATTGTTAGAAAAAGGTCACTTAGGTGGCCTTTTTTAATGGCTGCGATTTACATCATGTGAAGGTGGCGCAGTTACCTTAGGCGAGCAACTATCGTAGAGTAATAATTAGCCTAGCTAATTAATACGAAAAAAACCGAGCTTAGCCTCGGGTTTTTTAATGCCTGCAATAAAATAAAGGTTTCAGGTGCAAGGTGTTAGGTAAAGCAGCTCGGTGTTAATTTTAACACTGTCACTTGGGTTGAGTTTTATCGAACTTAGAGGGTAAAGCATGAAGGTTCTGCAATTACCTTGGGCATCGGTGCTTTGTAGCAACGATCGTTGAGTTCTCAATTACTGTAATGCTGCAGGTTTCAGGTTTTAGTGAGTGAAGTTTGGCGTTCCTGTTGTTGTCGTAACGAAGTTTAAAGCAGCATTGATACCGCTGCTTAAAAAATTAACGAAACTATTTTAAGGCTTGTTTATCGTTATTTAAGTTGGAACGTTGTTATAATAGGTAATAATTAAATAGTCAGTAGCGCAGAGAGTCCAATGGAACTTCAACAAGATAGCAATTTAACCCTTCCTTTATTTATTCTAGATGAAACACTAAGTACCCGTGACTTAGCGCAGCCTGACTTGGAAATTTCAGTTATTTTAAGTGATGAGCTACTTACTCAACTATGCCAGAACCCCAGTGCTGACAGTAGTATAGGCATTAGCATTGCAGACTATGAGTTGAATATCATCAATTCAAGCTTTGCTACCGTAGCGCATAGCGAGCATGATGCTCAATTAACCATAACACAGGGGCCTCTATTAAGCGCTGTGGTGACTACTGTTGAAAACCTAACATTCGTATCACCGCAAATCGATATGATGCCTACGTTCGATTTAGGTGATGAGACAGAATAATGAAAAAAAATATTATAGGTACTTTTGTACTGATTATCTTAAGTGGTTGTGCTTACTTAGGTAATGCACATTACAATGAATTATTCGGTCCTGAGCAAACACAAGATCGTATAGTTGCTCATAATAGCGGTGCTGGGGCTGAGTTTTTACAGCAAGTAAAGCCTGTACTCGATAACCGCTGCGTGGTTTGTCATGGCTGTTATGATGCGCCTTGCCAATTAAAACTCTCTTCTCCTGAAGGTATCGACAGAGGTCTCAGTAAAGAGCTGGTTTACGATGGTACTCGGTTGTTAGCCTCAACGCCGAGCCGATTATTATTTGATGCAACCACGACTGAGCAATGGCGAGATAAAGAATTTAGCCCGGTATTAAACGAGCGAGCACAAACTGAAGAAGCCAATTTAGCGGGTAGTGTGTTATTTAATACGCTGGTATTAAAGCAAAGTTCACCCTTGCCAGAAGATGAAGTATTAGATGAACGTTTTGATTTTTCGCTTAGCCGCAACCAAAGTTGTGCGACGATGGGTGAGTTTGACCAATTAGCGGATGAGCAACCGCATGCGGGTATGCCTTATGGCTTGCCTGGAGTGACTACTGCTGAATTTCAGCACTTACAAAACTGGATCAAAAAAGGCGGGAAAATGGCGCACATCAAGCCGCCATCAGCTGCTGAGCTTGCGCAAGTAAAAAACTGGGAAGCATTTTTAAATCAAGATGGTTTGAAGTACCAATTATCAGCGCGCTATATTTATGAGCATTGGTTTTTAGCACACATCTACTTTAGTGATGCACAATCACCTAACTTTTTTAAGTTGGTACGCTCAAGTACTCCCCCTGGTGAAGACATTAAATTAATAAGTTCTCGTCGCCCTTACGATAACCCAAACGTTGAGCGTGTTTATTATCGACTGCTTCACGACCGTTCTACTATTTTATCAAAAACGCATTTACCGCTTAAACTTAATGATGAAAAGTTGGCACGTATTTACCAGCAATTTATTGCGCCAAATTACACTGTATCTAGTTTACCAAGCTATGAGCCTACCCTTGCATCAAACCCGTTTAAAACGTTTGAAGCACTGCCTATAGATGCAAAATATCAATTTATGCTCGATGAAGCTGAGCTAATTATTATGGGCTTTATTAAAGGCCCTGTTTGTCGTGGTCAAATAGCACTCAATGTGATTAATGATCATTTTTGGGTGGCGTTTGCTGATCCTAAAAAGGTAGCGACTCCGGCGGTAGGTAAAATGCTGGTACAACATGAGGATGCATTAGAGTTGCCCGCAGCAGAGGAAAGTAATGCGTTACCGATTTCTAATTGGGTAAAATACTCGGTTCGCGAAAAACGTTACTTAAAAGCCAAGGTAGAGCTTGCTAATAATCTGTTTAAAAACGGCGAGCATTTAACCACTGACTTATTGTGGAAAGGGGATGGGCACAATCAAAATGCGGCACTGACTATTTTTCGACACTTTGATAGTGCAACTGTAGTTAAAGGCTTTATTGGCCAACAACCTAAAACTATGTGGGTGCTTGATTACGCGCTGTTTGAGCGTATTCATTACTTGTTAGTTGCGGGCTTTGATGTGTATGGCAATATTGGCCATCAATTAATAACGCGCTTATACATGGACTTTTTACGTTTAGAGGGTGAGCACAACTTTTTAGCTTTGTTACCTGAAACTCAGCGAGAGACAATTAAACAGAGTTGGTATCGAAAATCACCACCTAGTTTGTCGACCTTTTTTGAAAACAATCGTGAGTTTAGTCAACCCAGCGGTATTAACTATCAAACAGATGAACCGCAATCAGAGCTATATGGCTTAATTAAAGAGGCATTAGAGCCCGTTTTAAGTCCTCGTTATGACTATAAAAAAGTACCCGCACCATTAAGTGCGATTAATACCATGCCTGCTAAAGCAGTTAACTTACTGCCACAGCTATCTTATGTGCTAGTGAAAGAGCAGGATGGCCACACAGGCTATACGATTATTCACCATAACGCGCACTATAATATTTCGAGCCTACTAAACGAAGATGGACAGCGCGCCTATGAAGAAGATACGGTGACAATAGTTCCGGGCTTTATTGGTGATTACCCTTCTGCAATTTGGTATTTAAATAACGCCCAACAGGTTTCGGCCTTTGCAGAACAGTTACCGCTAATGCAAGTGGAAGCTGATTATCGCGCTTTAAAGTCTAAGTTTGCGATTCGTCGAACTCACCCGCAATTTTGGCAATACAGCGATATTTTACATCAGGTTGCCCGCCAGTACCGAGGGGTTGAATTTGGCATGTTTGATTATAATCGACTAGAAAATCGTTAGGTACACGCTAAACGGTTACAAGAGCCCAGCTTAACTAGCTGGGTTTTTTGTATTTAATAACTTAGTAATTGGTTTGCTAAGCTTAGGCTACAATTAAAACAAAAAAGCAACCTAGTTTAGGTTCAACATTGTTAAGAGTATTCGCAAACGTTATCGTTGGGCTTTAGTTGCTATTGCCTTGCTGGTCAGCGTATCTGCATTACTGATGCAATACTTCTTTTCAGTGCAAAAATTATCAATATAGCTGGCAAGCAACGTATGCTTTCGCAAAAAATAGCTTGGCATAGCAATGCATTAATTAATCAAACGGATAATCACGCACAACATCTTCAATCGTTAAAACACTCCCTTGAGTTATTTGAACAAGCCCATGAATATTTACTCACTAAAGATGAGCAAGGTAACGCAGTTTATCTAAATACACCTTTATTTGATTTATATTATGCCTCCCCAAGCAACTTAGATGCAGAAGTGTTGGCCTTTATAACGCAAGCTAAAAATTTGGTTTCTCAAAAGGAGCCTATTAATTTGGCTTCGTATTCTGTGGGCAAAGTTGAAGCATTACTTAAAAAATTAGACACTGCGGTGAGCTTATTTGAGCAACAAGCGGTAAAAAAGGTTGATTGAATCTCTAGTATTGAACTGCTTTGTTGGTTTTTTACTCTGGCATTATTGTTTTTAGAACTTAGATTTGTGTTTATGCCGATGGAAAAACGAGTTCTGCAGACCTTACAAAAGTATCAACAACAAAAAGAGTTTGCAGAGCAGGTAAGTAATAACAAAGAACACTTTATTGCACGAGCCAGTCATGAATTTAGAACTCCATTACAGGGGTTAATTACCTCGATCGATGAGCTAAAAATTCCCACTTCACAGCAGGGTATACAACGCCAAGCTCGGTATTGCTCGGCGAGGTTGTTGGCGATGTTAGATGAATTACAAGATTTACAAGCGCTGAGTTTAAATCGTTGGTCGTTAAACTCGACCTCTGACAACTTACTAACCACCATAAATAAAGTGTTAGTTGTGTATGAATATGGTTGTACTGAAAAAGGGTTAAAGTTAATCAGAGAGTTAGCAGCGAGCTTAGACTGCGCGGTAATTGTAGATCATGCACGCTTACAACAAATAGTTAATGAGCTACTTAGTAATGCATTAAAGTTTACAGAGCAAGGAGAGGTGAAAGTCATCGCTACGCTCAACAATAACCAACTATCGTTGATCGTCGAGGATACCGGCTGTGGCTTTGATCACCTTATCGAGCAATTAGAATTAGACAGCACTGAGTAATGTAACCATTTTCAAGGACTCAGAACAGGCTTACCCGTGTACAATATATTGTTAAGGCCTTAAAGGGTGAAATTTGTTTTGAAAATAATCATCAGCAAGGGGTATCTGTATTTTTAACATTACCATTAGAGATGGATACTACTTTAAGCAAGTCATCGTCAATTCCTGATAACTTACATTGTTTAGTCGTTGAAGATAACCCACTTAATATGCTGGTACTCACTAAGCTATTAACCGCATTGAACATACACGCAGAATGCGCTGAGAATGGCAAAATAGCGTGTGAAATGGTCGCCAAAAAATCTTATGACGTCATCTTTATGGATTTAAATATGCCGGTTATGGATGGGTTTGAAGCCACTAAAATCTTGCGTGATAACGATAAAACACTGCCGATTATTGTGGTTACCGCAAACACCTCTGATAGTGATCTTGCTCGCGCTAAAGCTTGTGGAGCAATAGGTCATATTCATAAACCCATAGATCAGCAAAGCATAATCGCGGCGCTAAACGATGCTTTTCTACCTGAGGTTGATTAAATCTCACTTGCCTAATTATTCCTTATTACGTTAATTTGAGTTTTTAAGCTCTGTTTTGGGATCTAATGTGCGCTCAATTTTACTACAGCAATTTAGTGGTTATTTATCTACCGATGACAGTGCTCGGTATTGTATCGACGATTTAACTTGGCAAGTAAAGCGGGGTGAACATTGGGTATTACTCGGGGGGAATGGTGCTGGAAAATCAGCACTCGCAGCAGCGTTAATTGGTGAAGCAAAACAACAAAGCGGGCAACGTCATAGTACCTTTAACAAACTACAATTAGTGTCAAGTGATCTACAAAAGCAGTTACTTAACACGCATCGTAAAAGTGAAAAGCCACAAAAAGTAACGGACATGCTCTTTGCTGAGCCTGAAATAAATAGCGATTTATGCCAACAGTTAATCACCGCTTTTAATTTTGATGCCTTACTTAATCGTGATTTTACTGATTTATCTACTGGCGAAACGCGTAAATTATTATTAATTAAAGCGCTATCTGCTAACTGTGATTTAGTTGTGCTTGATGAACCATTTGATGGCTTAGACTCTGAATCGGTTGGGCAGCTAAACCATCTATTACAGCAGTTGAGCGCACAAACCTGCTTTGTGTTTGTGCTAAACCGTGTTGACGAAATTCCAGCGTTTGTTGATCACTTTGCTTATGTGAGCAATGGTCGTTTACAACATAGCTTGGCAAAACCGTGTGCAGCAAAACGAGCGGATTTATTCAAATTACTTCATTTAGATCATACATCATTAAGTATTCCCGATGCGCCTGAATGCTGTTTTAAATCAGCGACAAACACGCCACTCGTTAAGCTCACTAATGCCCATGTGCGTTACAGCGAACAAGCAATTTTTGAAAATTTAAACTGGACGATTAACCAATATCAGCACTGGCAACTCACCGGGAAAAATGGCTCAGGTAAAACCTGTTTATTAAATTTAATTACAGGTGATAACCCTCAGTGCTATAACAATGAGATTGAAGTGTTTGGTTTTAAGCGTGGCACAGGGGAGAGTATTTGGGATATAAAACAGCACATTGGTTATATTTCAAATACGCTACATTTGCAGTATCGAGTGAGTATTTCGGCGCTTAATACTATTATTTCAGGGTTTTTCGATAGCATTGGTTTATATCAACAAGCCAGTGAGTTACAAACGCGTTTAGCTAAAGAGTGGTTGGCACTAATAGGGTTAAGTGACAAAGCAAATAGCGCTTTTACCCAGCTATCGTATGGCGATCAGCGACTATTACTGATTGTGCGCGCAATGGTTAAACATCCTGCTTTGCTTATTTTAGATGAGCCATGTTTAGGGCTTGATGAAGCAAATCGTCAACGCGTTTTACTGCTGATTGAAAAGGTGTGTGCTGCAAAAACGAGTACCGTTATTTATGTAAACCATCATGCAGCAGATACCATTAAAGGGATTGAACACACCTTAAAAATGGAAGATTTTAAACCGGCTCACTATGGGCAACAAGCTGCTCATAGTGAGACGCTTATATAAGCTTGTTTATAACTGAGTAACCTTAAACCCTTGGTCGCGAAGTTGTTTAATTAAACCATGCTGCTCAACTAAGTGCAGAGCACCTACCGCAATAAACACCTTACCTTGTTCAAGTTTAGGCGTGAGCTGAGTGACCCAATTATTATTGCGCTCAATCAGCATCACTTGCTCGCTTTGTTGACCGTATTGGCTGTCATCAAAACTGGTGTGGTAATAGCTGGTTAGGGTTTGCATATCGCCCTTTTTCCATGCATCCACTAGGGTGATAAAGTAGGTATTAATATCGCTTAGTTGCTCAAAAGTTTCTGCCATCATGGCATTGCTTAATGACTCTAAGCCATTAAACATCTGTAGTTGTTGCTCTATGGTTTCAAGCTCCGCAATGTTAATACTGTGCTTTTGCGCGTACTCGAGTATTTGCTTATCGATACCGTTTTTATCTGAATAGCCCGCGTTTTGAAACTCAATTTGCATCATGGTCAACATAACAGCCCAAGGTTTAAAACTATTGAACATGGCAATATCAATCGATTTTTTAGCAAAGTAGTTTTTGAGGAGTTGATAATTTTTTTCTGAAAGCTCGCTCTGCAGTGTGCGCCCGTTAGTAAGCAACATAAACGGCATAGAACGTTGCTGCATTTGTAATGGTGATAGTTTACTAATATCTACTTCAACAACAACTTGATTACTGTTATCCAGTGCGTGAGTGACTTTTTGTGGTAGCCCTTTCATGCTGGCATCACCCACATGCACGGTGCCAAATAAATACGAGCTAGCGCCTTGTTTTTCTATTTTGAATAGAGCCGGTGCTGCATAGCCATTGACGCTAAAGGCTAAAAGTAATAACACCATAAATAACTGACTAATACGTAATGACACGTTCATAAAATCCTATCCAAGTTTAAGTTGTTTTATAAATACTAACTTAGTTTACTTTATAGGTAACGTAAAAATGCCTGATTAATCAATCAGGCATTTTTCGGTGTTATTGATACCAATTATTGCTGTAGGCCATGTTGCCATAATTAGCCAGCGCACGAGCTTGCTTGATGAGTGCGCTATCGTTATGCTTGGGGTGTAATTGCTTATTTTTATAAATATAGGTGGTTGCCGGTTTATCTGGCTGCAAAATAACAACTTTATCGTTTTGCATGTAAGCAAAGTTTTTATCGTACTGCATCATTGCACGCTGCTTATTTTTGGCCACAGGGCGAGTGAGATCGTGACCAATCATTGGGTGTTCACCGCTGGCGCCAATAAGCGACAGTAAGGTGGCAGGAATATCCAGCTGACTGGCTAATTGATGATCGCGTTTGGGCTTAATACCGTTTCCAAAAATAACCGCAGGAATTCTAAAGTGATCAATAGGTACAAGGCTGGAACCAGACACGCGTGAGTCGTGATCAGCAATCACTATAAACACAGTATCGTCCCAGTAGGATGATTTTTTCGCCTTTTCAATGAATGTGCCAAGGGCATAATCTGCATATTTAGCTGCGTTATTACGGCTTTGCTTTGGTTGCTCAAACAGGACTATTTTACCGTCCGGAAATTCATAAGGGCTATGATTAGAACTACTAAAAATCAGACTAAAAAATGGCTTTTGCTGTTGTTGTAATTTATTCAGCTCTTTATCTGCTTGAGTGAATAAATCTTCGTCAGATGCGCCCCATGAACCATTAAAGTTAATGTTATCGAAGCTTTCACTATCAACAATATCACTAAAGCCGTTACCCAAAAAGAAGCTGCGCATGTTGTCAAAGTGACTTTCTCCACCATAAATAAACTGAGTATGGTAGTCCTGCTTTGCTAAAAAACTAGCCAAGGTAAAAAAGTCACGTTGTGATTTATCGAGTTTTACAACCGCGCGTGAGGGAGTCGGTGTAAAACCGGTTATAACTGCTTCAATACCGCGTACAGAGCGAGTGCCGGTAGCGTATAAGTTATCAAATCCCCAGCCCTGTTGATAAAGTGTATCTATATTAGGCGTTAAGGGTAAGCCACCTAAGGTACCTACATAACGAGCGCCCAAGCTTTCTTGCAGAATAATAACCAGGTTTTTCTTTTTACCTTGGTAGCTTGCCTGATGAAAAGTGCGAGTAGGGGCATTTGGATTATTAAATATTGCTTGAGGATTTTGCATGGTACTGCGTACTGTGGCGAGTAACTCCTCTTGAGGGACCTTGCCATAATATGCCTGACTTGATTGCTCATTGGAGAGCTGTTTTAACGCAAATGCTACGCTATATGATGAATTAAGCGTGAGGTCATTCAGCAAGTGGTCGGTCGAAAATGCCACCATAGCGGGGTTTAATGGACGATGGCCTAATGAATTTCGAGCGCCTAACAGTGTTAGGCTACATATAATAACAGCTAACAGTGATAGTTTTATTGCCCCTAGGGACGAGCGGTTTTGCCATTGCTGATTAAGAATTTTGTTAGCAAATTTAATGGTGAAAAAGAGCGCTAAAACAGCGAAGAGGACTTCGAGTTTGTAACCTGAAAAAATCATTTTAGAGACTTCTTTAGGATAAATAAGGTATTCAATAAATAGGCGATTAGGGCGTAAGTCGTACTCGTTAATAAACGTGGGTGTAATAACCTCAAAAAACACTAACATTGCAGCCATTATTACTAAATACCACTTTACGACTCCTCGAATATAAGCAGTTAATTTGAGAGCGTGTGCTGCAAGTGTTAGTAACAAAGCGGGGGTTATGATGTAGCATAATGTTGCTATATCAACACGTAAACCGCCTACAAAAACAAAGTGCCAGGCGCCTTCGGTAAATACACGGCCACTTTGCCACAAACTTAAACCTAATCGCGCAAAAGTTAGCAAGCATAGGAGTGCGAAAAAAAATACCGCTAAAACCCACAATGGCCCCAATACTTTTTTAGTGCTACTGATTAAGTCCATAGCACAGACCACCAAACTAAAATAGCAATAAGCATGGCGATAAAGACACTGGCGGATGCAATATCTTTAGCTAGGCCTGATAGTTCATGATATTCGCTACCGATGCGATCAACCACCACTTCGACTGCGGTATTGACCAACTCAGCAAATAACACAAACAATAAGCTGGCAATCAAGATTAATTTGCTACTTAAAGTAATTTCTTGCAAGCAGGCAAATACGCCTAGCAAACTAAATAAAACCAACTCTTGCTGAAATGCAGCTTCAAATCGGCTCATCCATTTTAGGCCGTTAAATGTATGGCTTAAGGTAAAAATTAGGCGCATTAGGCCTTGGCGTTTTATAACGGTTTTATTATTCATATTTTAGTTTCGCTATGGTTAATCGTTTGACATGACGCGAGTAAATCTTCAGAGGTTTGGTAGGTTTTACTCGCAACACCGGTTAAGCTTAAAAGGGTATGAAAAATAGCGTCGTGTGATTGCGCTAAAGTGCTATTTAAGTTGTTTAGACACTTGGCTGTAATGCGCTGATTATGCTCATCAGCCCAGATGTAAAGAGGCACATGGGTTTGAGCTGTTGGTGCAAATGCATAGGGAAAGCCATGTAAGTATGCGCCATTTTCACCGAGCGACTCGCCATGGTCAGACACATACAGTAATTGCTTATCAATATTAGCTGGCAGTGCCTTTAACTGTTCAATAACTTGAGCGTTGATAAAATCACTATAAGCAATTGTATTGTCGTAGGTGTTAACCAGTTCTTCAGCGCTACAGTTTTGAATATCGCTGCGGTCGCAGGTTGGACTAAACTGTTTAAATTTTTCAGGGTAGCGCTTAAAGTAAGTAGGGCCATGTGAACCCATCATATGCAGCACTATAACCGTATTAGCCTGACTCAAATTGGCAAGCTTGTGCTTTAAAGGGGCTAGTAACGCTTCATCAAAACAGTATTTACCATCACATAGTTCAAATGCTTTGGTATCAATATTAATGGTAGGTACGCGTGTGCAGACGTTTTTACAGCCACTGTTATTATCAACCCATAAGACATCTGCGCCTGCTTGTTGTATCAAATCAATTACGTTTTGCTGGTTATCACTGTCTAAACGAGAAAAATTGGCATGAGTTTGCAGTGAAAACATACATGGTACTGACACTGCTGTGGCCGTGCCACACGACGATACGTTATCGAAATAAGTGACATTATGTTTTTGCGTGTATTGGTTGGTATTACGCTCATAGCCTTGGTAGGCAAAATTTTCAGCTCGAGCGGTTTCACCTACCACGATGACAGTAACTCGTGTTGTACTTGGCGATGCTAAAGTTGGCGTGGTATCAATATTTTTAAATTCAATATCGCTATAAAGTAACTGGTCACGGGCGTATTTGTAGCCACTAGAGAGATATTGAAATGGAATAATTTCTTTTTTAAGAATACGGTTATTACGACCCGTTGCCGCGTAATCGGCGTAAAAGTTAACGACCACTAATGCAATCAGTGCAAAGCTTGCTAAAAGCAGTTTAAGACGACTAATAACTTCTTTGTATGGGCGGGCGCAGTTTATTTTTATTCTACTCAAAATAAAGACAGGTAATGCGGCAAAAAGCAGTAAAAAGCCAACGAGTTGCAGGTTTAAATAGCTTAACGCTTCACTAGAGTCAGTTTCGACGGTGTTTTGTATCATGGAATAATCAAACACCACACCATAGTTCAATGAGCCATATAACGCCGCACTCGAGAGCACTAGCAGCAAGTAGTTAATGGGTTTTAGTATTCCCCGAATAGAAACCACTGAAAAGAATATGATTAACAAACAAATCAGTAGTAACGGCACAGAAAACAAAAATAGCCATGAAAATGTGTGCAACGAGGTAATAGCGCTAAACGCACCATGCATAAATGGAATATTAATAACTAAGCCGTAATAACAAGCCATAAAAATAATGAATGCATTAGCACTGCAATTAAAATAAAAGCGTTTTTTAGTATTTTCTTGCGGTTGCTTACTGAGTTTGAAAGTTAAGTTCATAACACGCCTCTTTTTCGTGAACGTTGTTATGCTAGGCTGCCAGGCTTAAGAAACTCTTAAGAAATCGATTTATTTTAATTTTGTTAGATAAAATGAGGTGGCTTACTAAAAATTAATCAAACCAGAATTCAGTGTTATAAGAATAGTGAATTTCCTGAATTGAAATGAAGGGATAAAAAATCTATTTAACCTCGTTTAATTGAATTTTAAAACCTGAGCAAGCGTGTTTTTATAATTATTTTGAATTGAATTTGGTGTTGACTTACCGCCCTGAGCGCGGTACTAATATAAAAAGACAGCGAAACAAGATGTTCGCAGTGACTAAATCTTAAATGGTACTGAATTTTATGCTTAAAAATGCACTTAACCTAGTCCTGATTATTATCGTGGTGATTATTCCCGCGAGGGCTTCGTAGTGCTTTAAAAAACTAAGCATTGAAAAGCCCTCCGCACTTAACCGTCCGGGGGGCTTTTTAGTTTTAGAGTTAAATTTTTAATGGGTTGTCAAACAGGAATGAGGATTTACTAATGACAGGCGCAGAACTAACAATAGATTTACTCGCCAAACACGGCGTAGATGAAGTATTTGGCTACCCAGGTGGTGCTATTATGCCCATTTACGATGCCTTGTATGGTGCGCCTGTAAAACATTATCTTACTCGTCATGAGCAAGGTGCAGGGTTTGCCGCCGTGGGCTATGCACGCAGTACTGGACGTTTAGGTGTGTGCTTGGCAACATCAGGCCCTGGAGCTACTAATTTAATTACCGCATTGGCAGATGCCATGATGGACTCAGTGCCTTTACTTGCTATTACAGGGCAAGTACCAACCGCCGCTATTGGCTCTGATGCTTTTCAGGAAATTGACGTGCTTGGCATGTCGCTTTCATGTACTAAACACAGTTACATGGTTGAGCGAGCAGAAGATTTAGCCGAAATATTACAAGAAGCGATGCATTTAGCACAAAGCGGCCGTCCTGGCCCCGTTTTAGTTGATATCCCCAAAGACATTCAAATGGCGCAGGTGCCTTTTAAACCTTGGTTAGCGGCAGATGAATACTTACCGCAACTTGATTTAAACCAAGTTGCTATCGCCAATCAATTACTCAGTGAAGCCAAGCAACCCGTAGCGTATGTTGGTGGGGGCGTTCATGCCGCTGATGCGCAAGCGCAGTTAATGCAATTTTTAAATAAAACGCAAATGCCTGCGGTTTCAACTCTTAAAGCATTGGGCAGTGTATTACCTGATTACGAATATGATTTAGGGATGCTAGGTATGCATGGCGGTCAAGCGGCTAATTTAGCCGTGCAAGAATGTGATGTATTAGTGTGTATTGGCGCTCGCTTTGATGACCGTGTAACAGGCAACCTAGCTAAGTTTGCTGCAAAAGCAAACGTGATTCATTTAGACATAGATGCAGCCGAGGTCGGTAAACGTAAACCCGCAAAAGCGTCATTAATTGCAGATTTAAAAACTTCACTTCCCGCCCTTGAGTGCGTGGTTACACCAAAAGCGTGGTGCGATCATAATAAACAAATGATGGTTAAGCATGCATGGCGCTACGACTATCCTGGCGAAAAAGTATTTGCCCCTTATTTACTTAATCAACTAAGCCAGCGTATGCCAAGCACCAGTGTTGTTTGCTGCGATGTGGGCCAGCACCAAATGTGGGTAGCTCAGCACATGAAGTTTAGCCACCCTTGCAACCATTTGAGCAGTGGTGGTGCAGGCACTATGGGATTTGGTTTACCCGCGGCTATAGGTGCACAGATAGCGCGTAAAGATGACTTTGTCATCACCGTTTCAGGTGATGGTTCAATCATGATGAACATTCAAGAGCTTGCCACTATTCGCCGTAATAATTTACCAGTAAAAATACTGATACTTGATAACCAGCGTTTAGGCATGGTGCGCCAATGGCAGGAGTTATTTTTTGAAGGGCGCTATAGCGAAACTAACTTGTCAGATAACCCTGACTTTGTACAGCTAGCGGCTGTTTTTGGTATTCCTGGGCAAACGATTACCCATGCCAATCAAGTGGATGATGCAATTACTGCCTTATTAAATAGCGATGGGCCTTACATTGTTCATGCTTGTATCGATGATAAAGAAAACGTATGGCCACTTGTTCCGCCTGGGGCTGCTAACGATGAAATGATGACGGAGAAAGCACAATGAAACACAACTTAACAATTGCCTTAAAAAGTCAAAGTGTCGCAATCGAGCGCTTTTTACGTGTCGTACGTCATCGTGGTTTTGACTTGACTCACTTGCAGCTCAATATGGACGATGGCCAATATAATATGGCCATGACGGTTGATAGTGATAAACCAATTTATTTGCTTACCAGCCAGTTAAATAAGTTGGTTGATGTGAAACATGTGACGCTACAAAGCTTACAGCAACAAGCTGTATAAAATAAATTTAACGAATTTTACGAATAACCGGTTATTTGGTTATTCATCAATTTTTCGAATGAGGAATGCCCGCATTAACTGCGGCAAACACTGAGGTAACTATGGCTAAATTAAGAAGTGCAACCACCACTGAAGGGCGTAAACGCGCAGGCGCAAGAGCATTATGGCGTGCAACAGGCATGACTGATACCGACTTTGGTAAGCCAATTATTGCTGTTGTGAACTCATTTACGCAATTTGTACCGGGGCACGTGCATCTTAATCAGCTTAGTGAACTGATGGCTGAAACCATTACTCAGGCCGGTGGTGTACCAAAAGAATTTAATACCATTGCTATCGATGACGGTATTGCCATGGGTCATGGCGGTATGCTTTATTCACTGCCATCGCGCGATTTAATTGCCGACTCGGTAGAGTACATGGTGAACGGCCATTGTGCCGATGCGATGATTTGTATTTCTAACTGCGATAAAATCACCCCTGGGATGATGTTAGCTGCGCTGCGTTTAAATATACCGGTTATTTTTGTATCGGGTGGCCCTATGGAAGCGGGTAAAACTAAATTAGCCAATATCGATATTAAACTCGATTTAGTAGATGCCATGGTTAAAGGTGCCGATGAATCGGTAAGTGATGCCGACTCAGAGCAAGTTGAACGCTCAGCATGTCCTACCTGTGGCTCGTGTTCAGGGATGTTTACTGCCAACTCAATGAACTGTTTATTAGAAGCAATAGGCCTTGCGCTGCCGGGTAACGGTACCACGCTTGCGACCCACAAAGACCGTAAACAATTGTATGTTGAAGCAGGTGCTCGCATCGTTGATTTATGCCGCGAGTACTACCAAAAAGATAACCAAGACGTACTGCCTCGTGCCATCGCTAATAAAACCGCATTTATGAACTCTATGGTGGTTGATATTGCCATGGGCGGCTCATCAAATACGGTATTACATTTACTCGCAGCGGCACAAGAAGCCGGTGTAGATTTTGATATGTCACATATTGATGAGCTTTCACGTAAAACGCCATTTTTATGTAAAGTCGCGCCAGCTACCGCGCAATACCACATTGAAGACGTACACCGCGCTGGTGGCATGATGGCCATAGTACGCGAGCTTGGTAAAGCCGGCTTGGTTGATTTATCGGTTAATCATGTTGCCGGCATGACCATGGGTGAGTTGGTAAAAAAATGGGATGCAACAGATCCTAATAACGAAGCGGCGCGAAAGTTTTACCGCGCGGGTCCGGCAGGCATTCGTACCACCAAAGCAATGAGCCAAGATTGTCGTTGGGATGAGGGTGATAACGACCGTGAAAACGGTTGTATTCGCAGTGTTGAACATGCATTTCGTCAAGATGGCGGCCTTGCCGTGCTTTCAGGTAATTTAGCGGTTGATGGCTGTATTGTTAAAAGTGCCGGCGTTGTCGATGAAATGCTGCATTTTGAAGGTACTGCTGTTGTTTATGAGTCTCAAGATGACTCTGTAGAAGGGATTTTAAATGGTGAAGTAAAAGCCGGCGATGTAGTTGTAATTCGCTATGAAGGACCTAAAGGCGGCCCAGGCATGCAAGAAATGCTATACCCAACCAGCTACTTAAAATCAAAAGGCTTGGCTGAAAAATGTGCCTTGATCACCGATGGTCGCTTCTCGGGTGGTACGTCAGGTTTATCAATTGGCCATGTGTCTCCCGAGGCAGCCAGCGGTGGCGCGATAGCTTATGTTGAAAATGGCGATAAAATTATCATCGATATTGCCACTCGAGAAATCACTTTAGCATTAAGCGATGAGGAACTCGAAGCTCGCAGGCAAAAACAATTGGCTCGTGGTAAACAAGCGTATAAGCCGCTTAACCGCGATCGCTATGTCTCATCTGCGCTTAAAGCGTATGCGCTACTTGCAACCAGTGCTGATAAAGGTGCGGTTCGCGATTTAGCCAAACTGGAGGAGCTTAGTTAGGTATGGTTTCTCAAGAACTCGATTATTTTCGCGCGATTATCCAAGCCAATATGGAGCCTTTAGCTAAGGTGACTGAGGTGAGTGAAATGGCCGAATTGAGTGCACGATTAGGTAATCATGTTTGGTTAAAACGTGAAGATCAGCAACCGGTGTACTCGTTTAAATTACGTGGTGCTTTTAATAAATTAAATAAGCTGCCAAAGGGCTCGGTTGTGATCACCGCATCGGCAGGTAACCATGCTCAAGGGGTGGCGCTGAGTGCTTCACACCTAGGGCATAAAGCCACTATTGTCATGCCCGTAACCACGCCTGAAATTAAGGTTAATGCGGTAAGAGCATTGGGCGGGGAAGTCGTGTTACATGGTCATCAGTTTGATGCCGCAAAGGCGTATGCGCTTGAATTAACTGAGCAGCGAAACGGCGTATTTGTCCCTCCATTTGATGACCCCGATGTCATTGTTGGTCAAGGCACAGTTGCCCGTGAACTAATGCAACAGCTGAACGACTTAGACGTGGTATTTATTCCTGTTGGCGGCGGCGGATTGCTGGCGGGTATGGCGGTATACATTAAATCGCTGCGCCCAGATATCAAAGTGATTGGAGTCGAGGCTAATGAAAGTGCTTGTTTAAAAGCTGCCATGGAAGCGGGAGAGCCTGTAGAGCTAGAAAGAGTAGGAAGCTTTGCCGATGGTGTTGCCGTAAAAATAATTGGTAGCGAAACATTTAGACTGGCGCAAAAGTTTTGCGATGAAGTGGTGACCGTATCAGATGATGAAATATGTGCTGCCATGCAAGATATTTTTGTATCAACCCGTGCTATTGCCGAACCTTCAGGCGCACTTGCAACTGCAGGGCTTAAAAAATGGTCTCAGCAGTCGGGTTTAAAGGGGTTAAACTTAGCGGCTATTTTGTCTGGTGCTAATTTAAATTTTGATCGCTTACGCTATGTAGCTGAGCGCACTGCGCTGGGTGAGAAGAACGAAGCTTTATTAGCCGTAACCATTGATGAAAAGCGCGGTAGTTTTAAGCAGTTTTGTGCATCTTTAGGTGGGCGTGCTATTACCGAATTTAACTACCGATATGCAGGGCCTGGCGAGGCGCAAATTTTTGTTGGTATTGCACTGCGCCAAGGGTTAGCAGAACTTGAAGAGCTTAAACAAAGTCTAACAGATAACAAATATACCTTTTGCGATTTGTCAGATAACGAATTAGCAAAGCTGCATGTACGCTATATGGTTGGCGGTAAAGCGCCAGAGCAGTTACATGAACGCTTACTAAGGTTTGAGTTTCCAGAGTACCCAGGCGCATTGGCGCGCTTTTTAGATACGCTGGGTAGTAACTGGAATATCACTTTATTTCACTACCGTAATCATGGCGGGTCAATGGGGAATGTATTAGCAGGCTTTGCTATTGAACCAAGCCAATATGAGATGTTTAATGAGCACTTAAACCGCCTAGGTTACAGTGTTCAAGACGAAACCCATAACCCGTGTTTCACCCAGTTTTTAACTACCCAACCTCAAGCAGAAAAGCTTGAAAAGCTCGCCTTAGCATAATCCTACTTTAAGCAGGCATCTTCTGTGGATGCTTGCTTTATTAGCTGCTTTACATATAGTTACGTTAATCACTACGTTTTTTGGAAACTCTCTTTGTTACTTAAAGGAATGATAATTAGCGCCTGCCTTTTTTGTAGCCAGTTAATGGCGCAGGAATCAGTCACACTACAATTAAAGTGGACACATCAATTTCAATTTGCGGGTTATTATATGGCTCAGCAAAAAGGGTATTATGATGAGACCGGTTTAGACGTCACTATTGTGCCTGCCGATCCAAAACGGCCCAATAGTTTTGGCGCGGTAGAGCGTGCTGAAGCCCAGTTTGGGGTTGCGCATTCTGGTATTTTACAGCAGCGTATTGCAGGTAAACCCTTTGTAGCCATGGCTGCCATATTACAGTTTTCTCCTTATTGCTGGATGGTCAAAGAAAGCTCTGATATTTTTCATGCCCGTGATTTTGTCAATAAACGTGTAAGTGAAGTGAGTAAAGAGAGCAATTCTGAGTTGTTAACTATGCTCAAGCGCAGCGGTATAAATATCGAAAAGTTGGTTATATACAAAGGCGATAAATTACAAAAAGCATGGATGGAAAATAAAATAGATGCCATCGAAGTCTATGTTACCGACTTACCTTATTATATGGATCAACAAGGTATTGCTCATCGACTTATATGTCCACAACGTTATGGTATGGACGTATACGCAGATATTTTATTTACCAGTGATGACATGATTAAGTACCACCCCGATACAGTAGAAAAGTTTTACCAAGCGAGTTTAAAAGGGTGGCGTTATGCGGTAATGAATATGGATGAAGCCATCGCCATTACTCAGCAGTTTTATGCCCCTGAGCGTAGTTTTCATCAATTAGCTTTTGAGGCCGAAGTGCTAAAAGACTATATTGTACCGCCAAGCACCAATGTGGGTAATATGTCGATGGCCAAATGGCGTTTGATTGCTGATTTATATGAGATTGACCAAACAAAGTTTGACGAAGTAAAAGCCGATTTTATTTATAAATATAAAAAACAAGAAACGTTGCAGCTTTCTTGGATGCTGATTGCGGCCATTATTATTAGTATTATTTCTATTCCCCTTTATTTACGGTTAATGTTTAAAGCACGCTAATGGCTAATTTAACCAATAGAAAAGGTGGGAAAGTTAAGTAATCCCCTTGCTCTGCGAGGTTAAAAAAATAACCGCTTAATTAGGCGCGAGTGTACTGGTATAATTTATTGCCTTTTTAATATTTTAAGCTGTTATGACCTTAACTGAGCAATTTACTGCCCTCGATTCGTTACTGATGAATACGCGCTCGTATTGGCAATGTACTGCGTTTGATTTTGACTGTTTACCATGGCCTGAATTACACGACCCCCTAACTGCTTTAACTGATCAGGACGTTGCTGAGTTAGATACTGATCAAGCGCAACTTTATCAGTTTTTTTCACCTTACATACCCGGTATTGAGCAATTAAGCCGATTAGCTTCACTTCCTGTCATAACAAGCAGTCGAACGGATTATCCGTTTTGGATTAGTAACGGTATTAAAGGACGAAAGTTTACACAGCTACAAGACTTTGTTGGTGCGCTACCTGCCAATGATCAGCCTATTTTAGAGTGGTGTGCAGGCAAAGGCCATTTAGGACGAATGTTAGCTTTTAATGGTGCGCCGAGCGTGCACAGTATTGAGCTACAATCTCACTTATGTGAGCAAGGACAAAAAAGTGCGCAGCAACAGGGGCTTGCTATGCAATTTAGCCAAGCTGATGTACTCACAGATAACACTCAGGATTTTTTTAACCCACAAACCCATGCCGTTGCTTTACATGCCTGCGGCGCGTTACATCAAACATTTATGCATCAAGCCAGTGCGGCCAAAGTAACACAAATTAGTTTTTCACCTTGTTGCTATCACTTGTTTACCGAGAATAATTATCAAGCAATGAGCGAACAGGCGAAGCGAAGTGCGCTTAATTTAACTCATCGAGATTTAAAACTCGCTTTGCAAGAAACTGTCACGGCTCCATCGCGAGTGGGCAAAGTACGAAAAACAGAAGTTGAGTGGCGACTCGGGTTTGATGCTTTAAGAAAGTCAGTCACCGGTGAGTTGGCGTATGTTAGTGTGCCCTCAGTGAATAAAGCAATATTTTCAGATTCGTTTGAATCATTTTGTAAGTGGGCGGCAGATAAAAAAGCCTTAAAACTGCCAAAAGATATTGATTACAATAAGTTTTTATTGATTGGGCAGGCGCGAAAAAAGGTGACAGAACGAGTTGAACTGGTTCGACATGTGTTTAGAAGAGCAATAGAAGTTTGGCTTGTGCTCGATCGTGCTTTATATTTGCAACAGCAAGGCTATAACGTCAGTGTTAGTACATTTTGTGAGAAGCACTTAACACCCCGTAATATTTTAATTTTAGCCAGTTTAACGCCCTCGACCTAAAAGAGATGTAATGAGAAATTTAAATAACCTACTAGAAAATAATAAACGCTGGGCATCTAGAACGAGCGAAGCTAATCCTGAATTTTTTAAAATTTTATCGATGCAACAAAATCCAGAATACTTATGGATTGGTTGCTCTGACTCACGAGTTCCTGCTAATCAAATTGTTGATTTACTACCGGGTGAATTATTTGTACACCGTAATGTTGCCAACGTAGTCGTTCACACCGATCATAATTGTTTATCGGTTATGCAGTACGCGGTTGAAGTATTAAAAGTAAAACATATTATGGTTGTTGGCCACTACGGCTGTGGTGGTGTACAAGCGGTATTAAACGAAGATCGCTTTGGCTTTATTGATAACTGGCTACGCCACGTTGGTGATGTAAAAGAAAAGCATTTAGAGCAACTTAATGCTCTACCAGAAAAACAGCGTCTTGATCGTTTAATTGAGCTTAATGTGATTGAGCAAGTGCGTAACGTATCGCGCACTAGCATTGTTCAAGATGCTTGGTTACGAGGTCAAGAGCTCACAGTGCATGGCTGGGTATATGGATTAGAAAACGGTCACTTGCATGATTTAGAGTCGGTAGTTAGCTGCGCTGAAGAAGAATACATTAGCTATAAAAAAGCTGTACACCATGTACTAAATAAATCTGCGGACAGTCACCTTTAATATGACCAAAACGGCGCTAATAATCGGCAGTACCGGCTTAGTGGGCAGCCAGTTATTACAACAGCTGTTAGCATCTCCTTGCTATACGAAAGTAGTGAGCTTATCGCGCCGCCAATTAGATTTTTCTCATCCTAAATTAACTAGCCATGTTATTGATTTTGAAAATTTGACGCATCATGTTGAATTGTTCAAAGGTGACGTGTTCTTTTCTTGCTTAGGGACCACATTAAAGCAAGCAGGTAGTGTGGCTGCACAACGTAAAGTTGATTTTGAATACCAATTTATTTGTGCGCAAATGGCGGCCAATAACGGTGTTCCTCATTATTGTTTGGTGTCATCAAGTGGCGCAAATGCGCATAGCATGAGCCGTTATTTAAAAATAAAAGGGGAACTTGAGCAGCAGGTAAAGCAGCTTGGCTTTTCGCGCTTGAGTATATTGCAACCGTCTTTGTTAGTCGGCGAGCGATCAGAGCTTAGAATTGCAGAAAAGCTAGGTGAGGTGGTACTGCCACTGTTAACGCGTTTTGGCATCTTCAAACGGTATAGACCAATAACCGGTGAGCAAGTAGCTAATAAATTGCTAAGGGTGAGCATAGAGCAGCAACAAGCAACGGGTTACTATGTGCTCGACGAGCTATTTGAATAACTGAGTGATTAGCGCCATAAAGCAGGTTCGTCTATGGCGTTATATTTATTATTCTGCGTCTGTTTTTGCCGATAATTGCTGTTCAAGTATCGCTACTTTTGCTTCTAATTCAGTCAGCTTTTCACGGGTGCGGATCAGCACTTGGCTTTGAATATCAAACTCTTCACGGCTTACAAAGTCCATTTCGGCAAGCTTATTTTGTAACACTTGCTTGGTTTTACCTTCAAGTGTATCAGCCAGGTTTTTTACACCTTGTGGCATGTTATTAGTGATCTGTTTCGCAATTTCTTCAAGTTTTGCTGGGTTAATCATAGTCGTCCCTTGCCTGTTGCCTAAAATGATAATAACTAATATTACCTTATTGGCTAGGCGTATTGTAGTGATTACGTTAAAATTGCCCGTCTTTTTGCAATCAGCTGGTCGTTATGAAACTCAATCCTAAACAAGATGAAGCGGTAAAGTACATTAGTGGTCCTTGCTTAGTATTAGCCGGCGCAGGCTCGGGTAAAACACGAGTTATTACCAACAAAATTGCTTACTTAGTACAGAAGTGTGAGTATCAAGCGCGTAATATTGCGGCGGTTACCTTTACCAATAAAGCGGCTAAAGAAATGCGCGAGCGGGTTTTGCAAACCTTAGGCAAACAAGAGTCTAAAGGTTTATGGGTCTCTACCTTTCATACACTCGGGCTTGAAATCATCAAAAAAGAGTTAAAAACACTGGGTTTTAAACCCGGTTTTTCGTTGTTTGACGACCAAGATACGAATCAATTACTTGCTGATTTAACCGAAGATGAGCTTAAAAAAGACAAAGACTTACTAAATCTACTTAAAATGCAAATTGGTAGTTGGAAGAATGAACTCATTTTACCAGAGCAAGCTATTCGTGAAGCCAGAGAGCCACAAAAAGCCTTGTTTGCTCAGTTGTATGCGCGTTACCAAAATCAATTAAGAGCGTATAACGCGCTGGATTTTGATGATTTAATTATGATCCCCACGCTGCTTTTAAGTAGTAATGCCACATCACGTGAGCGATGGCAGCAGCGTTTTCGTTATTTATTGGTGGATGAATACCAAGATACCAATACCAGCCAATACCAATTAGTAAAATTGTTGGTTGGTGAGCGTGCACGATTTACCGTGGTAGGAGATGACGATCAGTCAATTTACTCTTGGCGTGGTGCTCGCCCACAAAATTTGGTGTTATTAAGTAAAGACTATCCAGGATTAAGATTAATAAAACTAGAGCAAAACTACCGTAGTGCAGGGCGTATTCTTAAAGCGGCTAATATATTAATTGCAAATAACCCCCATGAGTTTGAAAAAAAGCTCTTTAGTGAACTTGGCTATGGTGAGCAAATTAAAGTCATTGGTTGTCGCGATGAAGAGCATGAGTCTGAGCGTGTGGTTGCAGAGATTATTTCTCATAAGTTTATGAAGCGCACTAGTTATAAAGATTACGCGATTTTGTACCGAGGTAACCACCAAGCGCGTGGTTTTGAAAAGTCGTTAATGAGTAACCGTATACCTTATAAAATTAGCGGCGGGATGTCGTTTTTTTCACGTTCTGAAATTAAAGATATCATGGCTTACTTACGTCTTTTAGTGAACCAAGATGATGACAATGCCTTTTTAAGAATCGTGAATACGCCACGGCGTGAAATAGGCACGGTGACGCTTGAAAAACTAGGCACCTTAGCCAATGAAAAACATCAAAGCTTGTTTGCCACCTGTTTTGATAACGACTTAGGATACAGACTAAAAGGACGTGGTTTTAATGCGTTAGCTGGGTTTGCCCGTTGGGTGGTTGAGCTGTCGGATAACGCAGTACGCAGCGATACCTTAGAAGCGGTCAAAGATTTAGTGCGAAATATTAATTATGAAGCCTATTTATATGAATCATCACCGAGTGCCAAAGCCGCCGAAATGCGGATGAAAAATGTGTCCGAGCTATACCGCTGGATCACCGATATGCTGACTGGCGATGCCGATAATCCGCCAATGACGTTAGCTGAAGTGGTTAGTAAATTGACCCTGCGCGATATGCTAGAGCGTAACGAGGAAGAAGATGAAGCAGATGCAGTACAATTACTTACGCTGCATGCTTCAAAGGGACTCGAGTACCCTTATGTATTTATGGTAGGCATGGAAGAGGGGCTATTACCACACCAAGTAAGCATTGATGAGGATAATGTAGATGAAGAGCGCCGCCTTGCCTATGTAGGTATTACCCGCGCGCAGCAAGAGCTAACCTTAACGTATGCTAAAATTCGTCGTCAATTTGGTGAAACATCGCAAACGGAGCTCAGCCGGTTTGTGCAAGAGCTACCCCAAGATGATCTCGCTTTTGAAAACAAAAAAGCGCCTAATACTCAAGCTGAACGCATGGAAAAAGGCCAAGCTCGGGTTGCAAATTTAAGGGCAATGCTAAAAAAACCACAATAAGGTGTGTTTAGCGCTATTTTAATTCTGAGTTTTTAAGTGTAGCTGGTATAGCGCTGGTTAGTGGGTGCTGTTTAGCAACGAATAGGTTTATGCCGTGTTTATCTAAAAGAGCTCTAAAGTTTAATATTGACGGGCCTTTAGCTATCACTTTAATGTGTTTAAGTTTAGTGATAGCCAGCAAACCTTGTAGCTGTAAGTCATAGCATTCCTGCTGCAATATTCGTTTACTGAAAGTGGAGCTTAATAGTAAGTAATCAAATTCTATCTCGGTCACTAAATTAAGCTCGCATTTATCCTTTGCGAAATTATTTAGACCAATAGAGTAGCCCAGCGCTTTAAGCTGTTTTAAGTTTTCTAGTTGCAGCGCACTGGCGTAACGTAATTCTTGATCATCAAACAACAAACAAAGTGGATCAATGTTTAATGGCTGCTTTAGTGCAGCAGTTAATAAAGAGAACTCATGCTTTTCTAAAAGCAGACTTGAGCAAGGCAGAAGAGCAACGCTTATTTCAGCGTCTTTCGCTTGTTGATACGCTTGTAAAATCAGTTGGAGTTCTACTTTTATATGCTGTTCTTTATCACTTGCAAATTTCTTTAAAATATCAAAACTAGTAAAGCCAAGTACAGGGTGTTCACCAAACGCTTCAAATAATGAGGCATATTGATAATGCTCATCCATAGAAATAATATCTGAGCCACGAAGCGTCATAGGTAATACATCAAAATGGTGCAATGTTTGTGACTCATGTTGCAGCATTGGCTCTGTGAGTAACGGGTGAAATGATTCGAAGCGATTTTTACCAGAGTTTTTAGCGTAATACATTGCGGCATCAGCATCTCTAATAATTTCATCTGTATGTTTATAGCTTTGTTTTGAATAAGTGATACCAATACTCGCGCCGCTTTGCACACAAATACCTTTTGTACAAAAAGGTTTTCGCATGATGTTGATGATTCGATTTGCAACATCTTCAGCTTGGTTTGGCTCGGTTAAATGAGTGAGTAAAATGACAAATTCATCTCCCCCTAAGCGTGCTAATAAATCATGCTCACGGATACATTGAGAGAACAACTGACCCACGCTAATTAAAAATTCGTCTCCGGCATGGTGCCCAAGCTGGTCGTTTATATCTTTAAATTTATCAAGATCAATAAACAGTACCGCAAAGTGCTCATCAGGGTGACGTTGGTAAAACTGTAGCGTTTTTTCTAGCTGCGTTAAAAATAAATTACGATTTGGCAAGCCTGTTAATGAGTCATGGTGCGCATCGTGATACAGCTGCTGCTCTATTTTTTTACGCTCATCAATTTGCATCTGTAAATGCAAATTTGCTTGGCTTAGCTCTTTGGTTTTTTCGTTTACGCGAGAGGCGAGCTCTTGGTGGCTCTTTTTCAGCGCCTGTGAGGCTAATTTTGTTTGTAATACCGTGGCAATTTGATGCGATACAAAGGTTATGAGTTCTGCATCATCTTGTGTGAAAAGGTGTTCATTATTATAAGCTTGGCAAACAATTAAACCTATAACTCCTTGCGATGTTTTTAGCGGAGCGCCAAGCCAGCTGGTGGCTCTTCTAGATTCATCAATTGGTTTTTCACGCTCTACAATACCACTATCTAATAACTCTTGTGCTCTTTGCGGGTGAATTATTTGTGTTTCTTCAGTGCTGATCACCAGCTCACTGTACCCTTTTGCAAAGCGCCTTGGTTGGGTGCTGCCTTGAAATTCGTCAACACTGTAAGGAAAACTAATCCAGCCCGTTTCTTTATCATACAAGGCAATATAAAGATTTTTTGCGTAAGTGATGGTTTTTATTATTTCGTGTATTTGAAAATAAGCATCATCTAGGTTTTTAGCTTGAGTTGTCAGCTCTGAAATTTTAAATAATATTTGCTGGCGTTGCAGGGCGCTTTTTCGCTGTTGTATTTCAACATTTAAAGCATCATTGCTTTGCGTTAATGCACGGGTTCTTAGTTTTACTTCTGATTCGAGCAATTCTCGTTTCTTAACGCGTTCAATAGCTGTCGCTAAATAAAGTGATATTGCTTCAAGTAGGTTTATTTGTTGCGAACTATAACCTTGCTCAGTGTCGTAACTTTGCGCTGCTAATACGCCAATAATATTTTTTTCTTGATAAACTGGAACGCCTACCCAGTGTTCTGCAGGTGTACCTAATGCTTTAAATAAGCCTTGCTGTGCAGCATCATGCATTTGTTGCTTAGTGAAATAAATGGTCTTTCCTTGCTTAAACACATAACCTGTTGCGCCTTCTTTAAAATTATTCTCCCGATTAAGTGGTACAGAAATGCCATCTTTTTCATCAGAAAAATAAGACAGTTCCAACTGTTGTGATTGCGGCTCAACAAGCACCACATAAAAGCTTTTACTCGGGACATACTTTTGTAAAATGTCATGAATAGCTGGGTAAAGTAAGGTTAATTCGGCAACAGTACTTGCTTGCTCTGATAACTGTATCAGGGCATTGTGGAGGTGGTAGGCATGTTTGTACTTTTTCAATAGTGCTTTTAGTCGTTTATTTTGGCGCACTACGCTACTCGGTACAATGAGTTTATCTTCCAATGATGTTTAACCAGTTATAATTTTTTGTATAGTTATTAATCATTATAGTTCCACTTTTAACATTTTGCGTCAAGTAGATATTTATCTTATTATGCTGCGAAAAGTCGATAATTAGAAACAAAAAAGGCTTACTGTGAGTAAGCCTTTCATTTATAGTTTTTGCCTGACTGATTTTATTTAGCAGTCATAAAGTCGATTGCTGCGCTTATTTCATCATCAGAACAATCCATACATGTACCACGTGGCGGCATTGCATTGAAGCCATTGATTGCATGATCTAATAAGGTATCTTTTCCTTTAGCAATACGAGGAGCCCAATCGTCAGCTGATTTAGGAGCGCCTAAAGCACCTGTACCATGACAAGCAAAACAGGCCGCTTGATATACTTGCTCGCCTGAACGAGGCCCTGTTGGTGCAGCAACCGCTACTTTTTCACCTTCAAGGTAAACAGCACCGATAGGCGCTAAACGTTTTTTAATTGCATCTTCAGTCATAGAGTTATCATATGGCTGTGCGTATGCGGTGGTTGCTAGCACAAGTAATGCTGCAGCTGATAGTTTTTTCATTTTGCCTTGCCCACTTCAATTTGAACGTGATCAATCACGATTTTAAATGACGGAATTTAAACCAATTATAACTCCACTAAGTCATTTATAAAATGCTCAGAGTCGATTTTATTTAGAAATACGACTAATGATTGTCTTAACTCAATAAAATTACATGGTTTAGCGCGTAGTTAAATTATAAAACGGGATCATCACGCCTTTAATGCGATCAAAGCCCTTACGACTAACTCATAGCTAATACGTTACGCACTAACTTATCGATTCCTGCATCTGCATCCATAATAGATTGTGCCAACATATAGGCCGGTGTCGTAACGAGTTTATTGCTTTTATCAATAACAATATCATCCACTTTACACTCTACGTGTTCAGCGCCTAATGTGCTAAGAGCCTCGGCTGTGTCGCTATCATTACCAATAGTAAGCTGAGGTTTATGATAAATAAAAGGCAATAGAGCCGGTGCAATACACATGTAACCCGTGGCTTTTTTTGCATCCGCAAACGCTTTACAAGCGCTAAGTAATGCCTCGTTTACTTTAGCGTTAGTGCCATTAATAGCAAAGTCAGATAGATTTTTAGCTACCCCGAAGCCCCCAGGGACAATGAGTGCATCAAATTGTGTAACGTCTAATTCAGCGAGTGACTTTATATTGCCACGGGTGATGCGAGCTGATTCAACTAATACATTTCGCGGCTGTGCTATTTCTTCACCAGTGATGTGATTAATGGTGTGGTACTGCTCTATATCAGGTGCAAAGCACTGATACTGAGCATTATTTTTTTCAATGTGTAATAAAGTCAGTACCACCTCATTAATTTCACTACCATCAAACACACCACAACCTGCTAAAATTACAGCTATATTTTTCATATCATTTCGCTCCATTAAAGTCTCTTAAATAAAGTTTAACACGATGAATCAGCCGATTTAAAAATTTATTTGCTCGTTTTTTAGGCGCAAAGCACCTTGTTATGCGCTATATGCCATTTAGTGATTAGTAGCCATGAAAAAAATTATAAAGGATCGCTATGATCTTTGATCCATTATGCTAGAATGCCCATCCAGTTATTTAAATGGACGTAAATAATTAAGGTGGGTTATAAAACCAGTGACGGTATAAATGCTTTTTCCACACTAATAAAAAAATAATAAAAAAGAACCTCGAATTATCTTTTTTTAGACAAAACAATAAATTACAAATTAATCTAGGCATTTTAAGATGCTTCGGATGAATTGTTTGTGGGTGTTATCTACATAGTTATCCACAACTTACCAAAAATGTAGCGCTATTACTCACATTAATTCACAGTCGTTTTATTTACTGCCTTATGGCATGCTTACACTCATATTACTTTTTTGTATTTAGGATCCAATTTTACCATGGCTCAGATCCCCGAAAACCCGCTTATTTTAGTTGATGGCTCTTCATATTTGTTTCGTGCTTATCATTCACCACCACATCTAACCAACTCTAAGGGTGAGGCCACCGGTGCCATTTATGGCGTGGTAAACATGCTTAAAAGTTTGATCAAACAATATGATCCCTCACATATGGTGGTGGTATTTGACGCCAAAGGTAAAACCTTCAGAAATGATATGTACAGTGAGTATAAAGCGAACCGTCCGCCAATGCCTGATGATCTGCGTACTCAAATAGCGCCGCTGCACAGTATTATCAAAGCAATGGGTTTTCCGTTAATTAGTATTGAGGGCGTGGAAGCCGATGACGTAATCGGTACTTTTGCACGGATTGCCTCTGAGCAACAACGTCATGTGCTGGTATCGACTGGTGATAAAGATATGGCGCAGTTGGTCAATGAGCATGTAACCTTGATTAATACCATGACCGACAGTATTTCAGATCCCGAAACTGTGGTTGAAAAGTTTGGTGTTGGACCTGAACTTATTATCGATTATTTAGCTTTAATGGGCGACAAAGTAGATAATATTCCTGGCGTTGAGGGTTGTGGACCTAAAACAGCAGTTAAATGGTTACAAAAGTACGGATCGCTTCAGGGCGTAATTGATAATGCTTCTGATATAAAAGGTAAAATAGGCGAGAAACTGGCAAAAGCGATTGATCATTTACCGTTAAGCTATGAGCTTGCCACTATTAAATGTGATGTTGAGGTTGAAGCTGATCTTGATACTTTTAAATTGCAAACACCGAATAAAGACGAATTAATTGCCTTATACGGTGAATGTGAGTTTCGTCGTTGGCTAGCTGAATTGCTAGACAACCCAAAAGATGCCGACACACATTTAGCAGTCCCAACGCAAGAGAATGAGCTGCCAAAAGTTGAAGATGCGCACTATGAAACTATTTTAACTGAGGCCCAATTTGAGACATTAATAGAACAGCTTAATGAAGCTGAGCTATTTGCTTTTGATACAGAAACAACCAGTTTAGAGTATATGAAAGCGCAATTGGTCGGTATGAGCTTTGCGGTTAAAGCAGGGGAAGCGGCTTATTTACCAATAGCACACGATTACCCCGGTGCGCCCGAGCAGTTAAGCCTTGAATTTGTGATGCAAAAGTTGGGGCCGATATTAGCAGACGAAAATAAAGCTAAAGTAGGTCAAAATCTAAAATACGATAAAAGCGTGCTTGCCAATGCAGGCTACGAATTAAATGGTATTAAGTTCGACACTATGCTGGAGTCTTATGTATTTAATAGCGTAGGCACCCGTCATGATATGGACTCGTTGGCGCTTAAATACTTAGGCCACAAAAATATTAGCTTTGAAGATATTGCTGGTAAAGGTAAAAAGCAGCTTACATTTAATCAAATAGAACTTGAAAAAGCAGCGCCTTATGCCGCTGAAGATGCCGATATTACTTTGCGTTTGCACCAAGTGTTATGGCCGAAACTTGAAGCGGATGAAAAACTAAAATCGGTGTTTGAAGATATAGAAATGCCACTAGTAAGTGTTATTTCTGATATTGAACGCACCGGTGTTGCTATCGACAGCAACATGTTGGCCACGCATAGCCAACGTTTAGGTGAGCGATTACTTGAGCTTGAAAAAGAAGCGTTTGAAATCGCGGGCGAACCGTTTAACTTAAGCTCACCAAAGCAACTACAGGTGCTGTTATTTGAAAAGCTCGAATTGCCCGTTATCAAAAAAACACCTAAAGGCGCGCCCTCTACAGCAGAAGAGGTACTACAAGAGTTAGCGCATGATTACCCATTGCCTAAAGTGATTATTGAGCATCGTGGTTTATCTAAGCTCAAATCAACCTACACCGATAAGTTACCCTTGATAGTCAATGAACGCACGCAGCGAGTGCATACTTCTTATCACCAAGCGGTAACAGCAACAGGTCGATTAAGCTCAAGCGATCCTAATTTACAAAATATTCCTATTCGTTCAGAGGAAGGGCGTCGTATTCGTGAAGCGTTTATTGCCGCAGATGGATATAAAATTGTGGCTGCCGATTACAGCCAAATAGAACTGCGTATTATGGCGCATCTCTCGCAAGATAAGGGATTACTAAGCGCATTTGCTAATGGCTTAGATGTTCACAGTGCCACGGCTGCTGAAGTATTTGGGGTTGAGCTTGAAGAGGTAACATCAGATATGCGCCGTAAAGCTAAAGCGGTAAACTTTGGCTTAATTTATGGCATGTCAGCATTTGGCTTAGCACGTCAACTTGATGTACCACGCCATGAAGCGCAGCATTATATTGATAAATATTTTGAGCGTTTTCCAGGTGTTTTAGAATACATGGAAACAACGCGTGAGAAAGCGGCCGAAAAAGGCTATGTAGAAACAATTTTTGGCCGTCGCTTACATTTACCAGAAATAAATGCGCGTAATGGTGCTCGTCGCAAAGGCGCTGAGCGCGCAGCAATTAATGCGCCGATGCAAGGTACTGCGGCCGATATTATTAAAAAAGCGATGTTAAGCGTACATGCTTGGGTTAATCAGCAAGCACCTAATACAGTTAAGCTGCTTATGCAGGTACACGATGAATTGGTATTTGAGATTAAAACAGAATGTACTGAGCAATATACCAAACAGATTTGTGAGCTGATGTCACAAGCGGCGCAGTTAGATGTACCACTTATTGTTGAAGCTGACGAAGGTGATAACTGGGAACAAGCACACTAATTTAGCGCTACTGTACTTGCTTTAATATAGGCCAAATACAGAGTTCAAAAAGATTATCATAAAGCGCCTAACGGCGCTTTTTCTTCATCTTGCAGGTTAAAAAAAAGTTAAATTAAACAGCAGTTTGTATTAAATCGTTAGGGGTTCGTCAATTCGCTACGATTATCAATAATATGCTTGTATTTTTACACTTGCTTTTGGTAAAGTGCCGCCCGTCCTCATCCTGTAGGGCATCCTGTTGATGATGCATCGTAAGATGCAACGTATTAATAGCTTCTCCCCAGTTTGCTATATCGGCCTATCATATATTTGATGGGCCGTTTTTTATTGCCTTGCATCCAAGCGTTAAATTTATTCTCTAATTGCACTTAGCGTTTCAAGTGATACCATCAGTCTACTTAGCATTTTCGATTTACCACACAGTAACTAATGATTTTCAGCTTGGCTGATCAAAGTATTATTTTTACCGGTATAAGTCTTTTTATTTTAGGAGTGCATTATGTTTAAAACGTTAGCTATCGCAGGTTTATCTTTATCATGTTTACTAGTTTCAGGTGCTGCATCGGCAAACTGGCAACTATTGAACGATAAAAGCCAATTAAGTTTTGTATCAATTAAAAAAAATAGCATTGCTGAAGCAAGTCACTTTACTCAGTTAGCAGGGCAGCTGAGCGATCAGGGTCAATTTAGCGTAAACGTTGATTTAACCTCAGCCGAAACCTTTATCCCAATCCGTAACGAACGTTTAAGTAAGATATTGTTTGAGTCTGACACGTTTGCAAACGCAGTATTAACCGCTGACTTATCTGATAAGTTGTCACTTATTAAGCAACCTGGGCAGTACGTATTAAAAGGTATTAGCGCTGAGCTAGACTTTCATGGCCATAAAAAGCCACTTGCTGTTGATGTACTCGTAAGCAGTGCGGCCAATGGAGATTTAAGTGTGGCATCATTCTCCCCTATTATTATCAACAGTGATGACTTTAAGATCACTGAAGGGGTAATGCAGTTACAAAAATTAGCCGGATTACCTTCAATTGCTACTGCTGTACCGGTTACTTTTGCACTAACATTTAAAAAACAGTGATTTCACTTAACGAGCTTAGCAAGCAACTCAGCGAGCCAAGCAAACCTTTTGAACAATGGCAGCCCGCTTATTGCGGGCAGTTACCATTATTGATTGATGAGCAAGGTAAATGGTTTTACGCAGGTAGTGAAATTACCCGTCAATCAATGGTGAAACTTTTTGCCAGTGTATTATGCAACGAAGATGGGCAGTTTTACTTAAAAACACCTGTAGAAAAAATCGCAATTGAGGTTAAGGATGCGCCTTTTATTATTGTAAATTGGCACAGTGAACCGACATCAGAGGGAAGCGTTATTTGTTGTATTGATAATTTAAACCGTACATGGCTATTAAGTCGTTCTGAGTCACTTTATATCAATGACTACAAAGGCGCGGCCGTGCCTTATATGCAATTACCCTACGGCTGCTTTGCGCGAGTTGCGCGTAATGTGTTTTATCAGTGGGCTGAAATAGCCGAAACAGATGAGCTCGGCTATTTTATTACCTCCGCACAGCAAAAATTTTACTTACAGTAATTATTCGCTATCTGGCGTTGCTAAATCAGCAGGTGGAACGGCCACGATTGGGCCTAAATACCACTCATCTAGCTTTTTAGCGACTTCTGGTAAGCCGGTGCCTTTAAGTGATGAAAATGCATGAACCGTAATATCACCATCTAATTCACTTAACTCACGACGAACACTAAGAACTTGTGATTTACGCGGACCTTGCTTTAGCTTATCGGCTTTAGTTAATAGTGCCAATACCGGAATTTCACTGCCTACAGCCCAATTAATTAAGTCGCGGTCTAAATCTTTTAATGGATGACGAATATCCATTAATACCACAATACCTTTTAAACTTTGACGTTTTTGCAGGTATTCGCCTAGCGATTTTTGCCATTTCTTTTTCATTTCAATCGGCACTTTTGCAAACCCATAGCCAGGTAGGTCAATTAGGCGCATATTATCTACATCGGCAAGTTCAAAGGTGTTGATCAGCTGAGTACGGCCGGGTGTTTTACTGGTTCGTGCTAACTTTTGATCGGTTAGGGCATTTAGCGCACTTGATTTACCTGCATTAGAGCGACCGGCAAACGCGACTTCAATTCCCGTATCAGCAGGTAATTTAGTGATGTCTGGCGCGCTTGTAACAAAAGACGCAGTGTTATACTTGATACGAGATTTGAGCACAGGCTCTCCTAAAACTTAAAAAATAACATTGGGTAAACCAAATTCACCCGTGACGCGTATTTTATACTATAAAGTAGCTATTAAAAAGTGTATTTGAGCATGTAAGATCATTGCTGACAGTACATTTTAACTGGCTTAGCGTTTAATTTTACTCAAAACCCTATAATTTATAGGTTTAATGTGTGTAGAAAACGTGCCAGAGAATTTAATATCGTGTAGAATATAAAAATCACAACATCCATATTGTAGATGATACAGGGTCGGAAACAGAGAATTCACCATGAAAAAAATAGCACTATCTTTAACTATATTGCTTGGTGCGTTGTCAGCAAGCAACGCAACAGCATTTGATGGCGATGTAAACGCAGGTAAAGAAAAATCAGCAACGTGTGCGGCTTGTCACGGCCCAGACGGTAATGCGCCGGTTAACATCTACCCAAAAATTGCAGGCCAACACGCAGATTACATATACAAGCAGCTTACTGAATTTAAATTAGGTATGACTTCGGGCGGTAAAGAAGGTCGTATGAATCCAGTAATGAGCGGCATGGCAATGCCATTAAGTGATCAAGATATGAAAGACTTGGCTGCTTACTTTGCTTCTTTGAACATGTCTGAAGGTGCTACACCGAAAGATGTTCAAGAAACAGGCGCCATGTTATATAAAGCAGGTGATGCTGAGCGCGGTATCCCATCATGTGCGGCTTGTCATGGTCCACGTGGTAATGGCTCTTCACTTGCTAAATTCCCAAAGATTTCTTTCCAACATCCAGAATACATCAAGTCACAACTTGAACAGTTCAGAGATGGTGTTCGTAATAACGACCTAAATGGTGTTATGCAGGACATTGCAAAGAAACTAACAGATAAAGACATTGAAACACTCTCTAAATACCTTGGTGGTCTACACTAAAGTCGTATTTATTTAGATGTTGTTAACATAATATATTGTTAATTAGTGAAAAAGGCAGCTTTAGCTGCTTTTTTTGTGCCTGCCGTGACCGATAAAGCTCCTTCTCTTGTAAGACATTGACCATGCTTTGATGTAAGAAAAATCTCATTTTATTTTTATTTTTTAATGTAACTTCTTGTAATTAATATCTTTTAGTGCTTTTTATCATGTGTAGTACAATAAAAAAGATATAAATTAGTTGTAACAAAATTATTAACGAGTAAATTAACCCCTGTCGCAAAAACAATAACAAATAGGAAACGTTATAAGGATAGTAGCGCGGCACGACTGAATAGCACATAGAGTGTGCTACCAAAGGAAATATCAAAAAAGTGTTAGGAAGACCGAAAATAATAAAATACTCATGGAAGTTTAATAATAAAAACAAAATGGAATGCTACACGGAAGATAAATAATAAAAATACGGATAGAAAATAATAATAAAAACAATAAAGGCTAAAAAGTCTAAGGGAGAAGTGTCCATATAACGGCGCTCAGATTAGTAGGCGGTAGAGATGTTTTCTCTACCGCCTTTTTATTTGTCCTGTTACAATACCCCCCGTTTAAAAAAAGCACCTTAACTGTGCTTTGGCGCACAAAATGCCCAAACTGAATTCTCCTGGCTAGGCCAGCACCGCGATGCCCATTGAGTTGCGCCTCGCTCAAAACCTCTTAAGTGAGACGATCAAGATATGAGTAGAAAGAAAAAGTCACGTAAAATACCATCAAATGGTCCCGTTCGTTTAAGCCAAGATAAGCTTAGAGAAATGCGCGCATTGAAAGAGCAACGTGTTAAAAAAACTAAGGGCGCTAAGCCTGGTTCACGTAATGCACCGGATGCATTGAGTAATGACACTCAAAAAGCAGGTTCGGCTACTAAAGATAAACGCGTTGGTAGTAAAAAAGCAGTGCCATTGGTTGCACCTGCTGCTGAACCAAAAATCGAAATGAAACGTAACCTTAAACCTGTAGCAGAGCTTAAAAAGGCCGTTGAACCAGAATTAACGCCTGAACAAGAGTTAGAAGTCCTTGAAAATGATGAGCGCTTACTTAAATTAGTTGAGCGTCATGAGCAAGGTGAAATGCTAACGGGTAAAGATGCAAAATACTTCAATAGCCGCATAGCGCGTCACCAAGTGCTTTGTAAATTATTAGGCATTGAAGATGAAGAAGAGTTTGAAGATGACTTCAGCGATGAAGACAGTAATTCAGACTTTGATCAATACCTATCAAACGATCTAGCGAATGAATGGCTAGATGACGACGAAGATAAGTAATAAGGACACGCAATGAGTACAGCAGTGATCTTAGCCTTAGTTGTAGGTGCTGCTATTATAGCGGGCTTGGCATTTTATGCGGGTCAGTTGCTCTATAAGCTAAATGTGCAAAAAAAGCTAATTAGCAAAAAACAGGCAGAGCAACAGCAAAAGCTAAAACAGTCGCGTTTAAAGCGTAATGCGAAGTTAGCCGATAGTATTCATTTAATTGCACGTGCTATGAATGAAAAGCAATGTGATTATTCTGAGGGGTGCTTACGTATTTGGGTGCTTATGTCGCAATATAGTTTTGATACTGAGCGCGACCTAACGAGTGCATACCCGGGTATTTATAAAATGTACGACGTGGTAAAAGAAATGCCAACCCATGATTCGCGCAAAAAGTACGCTAAAAAAGAAATTTTTAAGCAAGACACGGCGCGCTGGCGTGCAGAAGAATCACTGAGTGATGAAATTGAAGCTGACTGTAAAAAAATTATTGTTGAGTTTAAAGCAGCCCAAGGCAGCGAAAACGTGGTTTTTAACTAGCGCTTAGATTTTACGGCATATATAAAAAAGCAGACCTTGGTCTGCTTTTTTGTACGTGCTAGTTTTAAATTATATAACGCGTGAGAAGCGAGTGGCATTTATCTGTTTTTGTAAATGCGCATCAAAGCACATACAAATAATACGAATAAATAAATTCCCTTTTGGTGTTACGCTAATTAGGTTGTTTTCTATTGTTACCATTTCATCGGCAATTAATGGTGCGAGTGCCTCTAAGGCATCCTGAAAGTAGTCATTAAAGCTGATTTTATGCCTGTTCGCGAATACGCTCATATCAAGCTCAAACTGGCAAATAAGCTGCTTAATCGCATCGGCGCGAATAAGATCATCTTGGGTTAAATGCATGCCTTTATTAATGGCACTGCCTGCTTGCTCATCAACTGCTTGATAATAATGTTTTAACTCTTTTTTATTTTGTAATATCGCTGTGCCTATTTGCGAAATAGACGAGACACCTAAGCCCAATAAGTCGCACTCACCATGAGTGGTGTAGCCTTGAAAATTACGATGCAGCTGACCAGTATTTTGAGCAATAGCCAATTCATTATCAACTTTTGCAAAGTGATCCATACCTATAAATTGATAGCCCGCCTGCGTCATTTGCTCTAGTGTATTTTTAAACATGGTGAGCTTATTATGCGCACTGGGTAAATCGGCGTCTTTAATTTTACGTTGGGCGGCAAAACGTTCTGGTAAATGAGCGTAGTTAAATACTGAAACACGGTCGGGGTCTAAAGCAATCAGTTGCTCAATAGTTTGCTTAAAACTCTCAGGTGTTTGTAGAGGCAGGCCATAAATCATATCTGCATTAATTGATTTAAAGCCCAACTGTTTTGCTTGGGTAATTAATTGTTTTACCTCATCAACATGCTGAGGGCGATTAACAGCCAGCTGAACCTGATCATTAAAATCTTGAATACCAAATGACACACGATTAAACCCCAACTCGCTTAAATCAACCAGCATATTGTCAGCCAGTGAGCGAGGGTCGATTTCGATACCGCGCTCGCAGGTATCGCTAAAGTTAAAGTGTTGCTCTAGCAGTTTTACTAAGCGCGTCATTTGCGCTGCGGTTAAAAAGGTTGGTGTGCCGCCCCCCAAATGTAATTGCTCAACCCGATAATCTTGAAACAGCGGCGCTTGTGCTGCAATTTCTTTAGCTAAAAAGTCTAGGTAGGTATCGGCTTTAGATTGGTGGCGAGTAATGACTTTATTACAGCCACAGTAATAACAAAGCTGACTACAAAAAGGAATATGGATATATAAAGACAACGAACGGGTTTGCGATGATTCAATAGCGCTAATCAAATCTTGTTGCTGATAACCATCAGCTAACGAAAGTGCGGTCGGGTAAGACGTGTAACGCGGGCCCGATACATTGTATTTGTTTATTAAAGTTTGATCCCATTGAGGAAGCTTAATCATCACGCGCACCTTATCTTTTAAGTTGCTGCGTATTGTAAAAAAGCAAAGGGGAGGAGGTTTTGATCTACAACAAAAAAAGGTGCCGCAGCACCTTTTAATATATAACGCGGCTGCGTTACATTATGGCGTCTTTTAAGTACTGAAATAACTCTTTGTAGCTTCTCGCTGGTTTTTCAGCTTTTACTTCTTTGGCAGCATTACGCACCATTTGGCGCATTTTTTGGCGCTCAAGAGCTGGATATTGTTCAATTGTTTCGTTGATTAAGTCATCGCCTTGTTCAATTAAATCACTGCGCAGTTGCTCAATTTTTTTGATCATAACCTCAGCTTGGTTATTTTTATTTAGCATGACATCAATGATCGCTTTAATTTCTTCAATATTTTCTACCGTACGAAGGGTTTTTGCGATGTAATTTAAATGTCGGCGGTAGGCATCACTTTTATTACTTATTTTATCAGCAACCACCATTGCTTCTTTTAAGTCATCATTGAGCGGCAGGCGTTCGCGCTGCTTTTTACCCATTTTGGCAATTTCAGATCCTAACTGATGAAACTCTTGCGCTTCGCGCTTAAGTTCACTTTTTGATACATATATAATTTCTTCTTCAATTTCAGCAGGCTTGCCTTTTTTCTTCGCCATGGGGTGCTCTTAAGTAAAAATAACTTTATCTATTATACGCGATTCTTTTAGTGATTAATATTAGCTGATGTGGTGCAGTGAGTGTGTTAGCATTTAAATATAAAAAATGTGTGCAATACGGCCTTCAGGGCTCAGGACAGAATTTATGAAAAGCCAACACCAAGATCCAATATATTCGCAAATTTCTCAAGTAAAAGATGCCGTTTCTGAAGTACTTGAACATGCTAAAAAGCTAGGCGCTACTGCTGCAGAAGCTGCTATGTCAAGCACATCAGGGCTGTCGGTAAGTACGCGCATGGGCGAGGTAGAAACCATTGAGTTTAATCAAGACGGTGGTTTAGGCATTAGCGTGTATGTTGGTAATAACAAAGGCTCGGCATCAACGGCTGATTTAAATCCTAAAACATTACGTGCTGTGGTCGAAAAAGCCATCGATATTGCTAAATTCACCTCAGATGATCCGTGCAATGGTATTGCTGATAAAGAACTGCTTGAGTTTGCCCCTAAAGATTTAGATTTATTTCATCCTTGGGATGTAAGCCCTGAGCAAGGAATTGATTTATGTCATGCTGCTGAGCAAGCCGCATTAAACGCCGATGAGCGAATTGTGAATTCTGATGGTGCTAGCTTTTCTTCACACCAAGGGCTGCGAGTGTATGGCAATAGTCATGGTTTAATTGCCGGCTACCCAAGAACACGCCATAGCATAAGCACTATGGTAATAGGCAAAGAGGGTGAGCATATGCAGTGCGACTCAGCCTACACGATTTCTCGCGATCAAGCAGGGTTAAAAGATGCAGCAAGTGTTGGACTTGAAGCTGCAGCAGAAACCCTAGCAAAACTAAACAGCCAAAAGCTAGGCACCATGAAAGTGCCGGTTATTTTTAGAGCCGATATTGCTAATTCATTGTTTGGCCATTTGGTATCAGCAATTGGTGGTGGCGCACTGTATCGTAAATCCAGCTTTTTATTGGATAGCTTAGGCACGCAGGTATTTAGCAAAACCGTTAATATTTCAGAGCGTCCGCACTTACTTAAAGGCTTAGCATCATCGCCATTTGATAGCGAAGGAGTTAAAACTCTCGACAGAGAAATAATTCACGGCGGCGAGCTGCAAACGTATTTATTAGCAAGCTATGCGGCGCGTAAAATGAATATGACCCCAACCGGGCACGCTGGCGGTATTCATAATTGGTTAGTAGAACAAACGCATCAAGATTTAACTGCATTATTAAAAACTATGGGTACGGGCTTATTAGTTACAGAATTGATGGGGCAGGGCGTGAATACCGTAACCGGTGACTACTCTCGCGGTGCGGCTGGTTTTTGGGTTGAAAATGGGAAAATACAATACCCAGTAAGCGAAATTACGATTGCTGGTAATTTAAAAGATATGTTCAAAGGTATTTCTGCTATAGGTGGCGATATAGAACGTCGCGGCGGGATTCAGACTGGTTCAGTACTGATTGAACAAATGCAAGTAGCAGGTGCTTAATACCCATCCGCAATAACATTTATTTCAGTGAATTGGTATAAACCCACTTTGCTTGCTTAAATTAAACTTAATTTAAGCAAGCCTTCTTTTGATGTTTTTAAGGTGTGATATGGCTAAAGATAGATATGCGCCAAAACCGTTAACCGATATTATGGCTGGGCTGAACAATCGCTTAGCAGCCTATGCGGGAAAAAGCCAAGCACTGGATACACAGCAACAATTGTTGCGCGATTTCTTAGGCCCTAAGTTAGGTGAAAAGTGCCGAGTAAGTAATTACCGTGACGGCACCTTAATGATAGAAGCCGTTTCTGCACCTATTGCGCTTAGGCTTAATTATTTAAAAATGGACATGCAATCGCATTTTAGAGCCGCGGGTATGGCCGAGCTTGGGCAAATAAAAATTACCGCCAATCCACAGGCAACTCAACGGTTAAGCACTCGACCTAAAGTGGCTGATGGCAAACCAACAAACTCCCTTAAAATGAGTGAACAAACGGCTGATTATTTAAATGCGATCGCCGATTCTGCTCCACCGTCATTAAAAGAAAAGCTTCAACGCTTAGCTTTGCATGGTAAAAATAAGCCCTAATTAAATACCATTTAACACCTTACTCGGTTTGTTTTGCTGGCTTTAAAATACTTTGTTACATATTCGATTTTATTGTTATTTAAATCAGGTTTATGATGCCTAGTTAGCACTTCCTAAATTAGGTTGTAGCTGATGCGTATTTCATTAAGCAGATAATAGACTTCATCCTATTGTTGTTTTTTTGAGTTATCAAACCTTAATGAAATGCGTATTTATTCTAATTAATATACGGAATTCTTATGAAAAAAATAACAATGACTGCCGCCAGTATTGCATTGGCGTTAGGTTTGGTTGGTTGCGGCGAAAAGCCACAAGAAATGCAAGCAGAAGCAACAACAGTAACCGCACCGGTGGCAACCCCTGGTGCCTTAGGTGTTGATTTACAAAATATCGATGAAAGTGTTCGTGCACAGGATGATTTTTACTATCACGTAAACGGTAAATGGTTAGAAAAAACTGAAATCCCTAGCGATAAGTCAAACTATGGGTCGTTCTCACAGTTATATGATGAATCGCAAAAGGCAATGAAAACAGTACTAGAAAACGCCAGTACCAATAGCAGCGCAAAGCCAGGTTCGGATGAATATAAGATCGGCGCATTTTATACTAGCTACATGGCTGAAAATGCTCGTGAAGAGTTAGGGATGTTACCACTTGAGCCGGCTATTAAAAGCATTGATACAGTAAAAGATAAAGCCGCGTTGGTCACACTGATGGCACAGCTACAAGTTAAAGGCGGAGATCTTCCTTTTGGCTGGTATGTTAATAATGATGCTAAAAACTCAAGTGAAAATGCGCTTTATGCCTATCAAGCGGGACTTGGTTTACCTGACCGTGATTATTATTTAAAAGATGATGAAAAATTCACAAAAATTCGCGCGGCATATCAAACCTATATTACCGATATTTTAGCTAAAGCTGGCGTTAATAATGCCGCTGATGCAGCCAAAGCGATATTAGCACTTGAAACGACACTTGCTGATGCACAGTGGAGTCGGGTACAAAGTCGTGATGCAACAAAATCATATAATAAAATGTCAGTAGCTGCAGCTAACGAGCTAATGGGTGAATTTGATTTAAGTGCTTACTTTGAAGCAGTTGGTGTTGATGCCGAAGAACTGATTGTGAGCCAACCGAGTTACTTTGAAAAATTTGCAGACATTTTCAAAAATACAGACTTAACGGTTTGGCAAAACTACTTAAAATTTCATTTTGTTAGTAATTACGCGCAGTTGCTAAATAAAGACTTAGTGGATTTAAAGTTTAATTTTTACAGCACCACGTTACGCGGTGTTGAAGAGCAAGCGCCACTTTGGAAGCAAGCCGTTGATGCTTCAAACAGTGTACTGGGTGAAATTTTAGGTAAAGTCTACGTTAAAGAAAACTTTCCGCCAGAAGCGAAAGCGCGCATGGAAGAATTAGTTGATAACGTGATTAAAGGCTATTCAGTGGCAATTGAAAACCTTGAGTGGATGAGCCCTGAAACAAAAGTTGCGGCGCAAGAAAAGCTGGATAAGTTTACGCCTAAAATTGGTTACCCAGATAAATGGAAAGATTATTCAGATTTAGCGATTAACCCCGATGAGCTAGTAGGTAACTATATTCGCTACAGTGAGTGGGCTTATGCAGATATGATTGCTAAATTAGGTAAGCCAGTTGATCGCTCTGAGTGGCATATGACGCCACAAACGGTGAATGCTTACTACAACCCAGTGAATAACGAAATAGTATTCCCTGCGGCGATTCTGCAGCCTCCTTTCTTTAATTTAGAAGCAGATGATGCGGTTAACTATGGTGCTATTGGTGCGGTTATTGGCCATGAGTTAGGCCATGGCTTTGATGACCAAGGTGCAAAATACGACGGTGATGGCAATTTACGTAATTGGTGGAGCGAGTCAGACCTTAAGCAGTTTGAACAGCGAAGTGCAGCCTTAGTTGCGCAGTATAATCAATATAAACCGTTTGAAGATGCCAGCGTTAATGGTGAGCTGACACTGGGTGAAAACATTGGTGATTTAGGCGGCTTAACCGTCGCTTATAAAGCGTATCAATTATCGCTGGGTGATTCTAAAGCGCCCATTATTGAAGGCTATACGGGCGACCAACGCTTCTTTATGGGCTGGTCGCAAATTTGGCGTCGTAAATACCGTGATGAGGCATTGCGCAATCGTTTAATGACCGATTCACATTCACCGAGTCATTATCGCGTAATTGGTATTTTGTCGAACATGCCGGAATTTTACCAAGCGTTTGATGTTAAAGAGGGCGATAAAATGTATATCAAGCCTGAAGATCGCGTAAAAATTTGGTAATTTAAGCTAAAATTAGCTTAAACTAATCGAAAACTAAAAAGCCAGTGAGCATGATGCTCACTGGCTTTTTAGTTACTTTTATACTTAGCTATATTTCGTTTTTATGGCGCTGATAATCTCGACATTGGCTGCAGGAAAATCATAGTTATCTAGTTCGTCTATACTTACCCATTCGCTTGGTTGCCCTTCTGCGCCATGAGCTTGACCATTAAAGTTACTGACCACGTGCACATTAAGTCGTACGCATTTATCGCCATAGTCATGCTCTATAGTGACAAGTTCGCTTGAGCTATGAATAGTCAGTCCTACTTCTTCAAATAATTCGCGCTTCAGTGCTTGAAAAACACTTTCTCCGGCTTCCACTTTTCCGCCTGGAAATTCCCATAAGCCACCTTGGTGCTGTTCATCTGCACGTTTACAAATAAACACATTGTTATTTTTTTTAATTACACCCACAGCAACATTGATGATTACTTTAGTCATTACCTCTCCCTTAAATAGCATAAAAAAAGCGACGCAAGCGTCGCTTTTTATCTAACGTAACAAAGTGGTGTTATTTTAATTTACCACAACATTGTTTGTATTTTTGACCTGAACCACATGGACATGGATCGTTACGACCCACTTTTGGCTCGCTACGCGCCATAACCTGAGCGCTTTGTGGTGCTTCACCACCTACATGCTCTGCTTCTTCATGTTGATATTCGCGAGGGGCATTTTCACTTTTACGGTGTTGCTCTTCTACTTTTTCAACATCTTCTTCAGCGCGAACTTGCACTTTACTTAAAATACCGACGACATCGACTTTTAAGTTTTCTAGCATTTCAGAGAACAATTCAAACGACTCACGTTTGTACTCTTGCTTAGGGTTCTTTTGTGCATAACCACGTAAGTGAATACCTTGGCGTAAGTGATCCATTGCAGCAAGATGGTCTTTCCAATGTTGGTCAAGACTTTGAAGCATAATGGCTTTTTCAAACTGACGTAGTACAGAATCGCCAACCATTTCTTCTTTTTGCTTGTAAGCTTGTTCAACCGCTTCTTCAATACGCTCACGCAGTTTTTCTTCGTATAGTTTATTGTCATCAGCTAGCCATTGCGCGATAGGCAACTCAATCAAGAAGTCTTGTTTTAAGCGCTCTTCAAGCCCTGGTATATCCCACATTTCAGCCAAGCTTTGTGGGGCAATGTATTGATCAATCACACCCGCGAGCACATCACCACGGATAGCGGTAATCGTTTCTGAAATATCACCTTCTTCAAGCAATTCATTTCGTTGAGAGTAAACAACACGACGTTGGTCGTTTGCTACATCATCGTACTCAAGTAGCTGTTTACGCACATCAAAGTTACGTGCTTCTACTTTACGCTGAGCGTTTTCGATTGCGCGGTTAACCCATGGATGTTCAATCGCTTCACCGCGTTGCATACCTAGTTTACGCATCATGTTAGTCATGCGCTCACCGGCAAAAATACGCATTAACGCATCATCCATCGATAGGTAGAAACGGCTAGAGCCGGCATCACCCTGACGACCAGCACGGCCACGTAATTGGTTATCAATACGACGTGATTCATGACGCTCAGTACCAATAATGTGTAAGCCGCCAGCATCAATTACCGCATCATGGCGAGTTTTCCATGCTGCTTTTATTTCAGCAATTTGTTCGTCAGTTGGGTTCTCAAGTTTTTCAACTTCGCTGTTCCAGTTACCACCAAGTACGATATCGGTACCACGACCGGCCATGTTAGTGGCAATCGTAACTGTACCAGGTAAGCCCGCATCAGAAACAATGTCTGCTTCTTGTGCGTGGAATTTAGCATTAAGTACATTGTGCTTAATTTTTTCTTTGCGTAAAAACTGCGATAAGTACTCAGAGCTTTCAATTGAGATAGTACCTACAAGTACCGGCTGACCACGTTCTTGACAGTCTTTAATGTCTGCTAAAATCGCTTCGTACTTTTCTTCCTGCGTTAAGTAAACTAAATCAGCGCGATCATCGCGGATCATTGGTTTATTGGTTGGCATAACCACAGTGTCTAAACCGTAGATAGACTGAAACTCAAACGCTTCTGTGTCGGCTGTGCCTGTCATACCTGCTAGCGTTTCGTACAAGCGGAAGTAATTTTGGAACGTAATAGAAGCTAACGTTTGGTTCTCGTTTTGAATTTTCACACCTTCTTTTGCCTCTACAGCTTGGTGTAAACCTTCTGACCAACGACGTCCTTCCATAGAGCGACCTGTATGCTCATCAATAATGATGACTTCGTTTTCTTTAATAACGTAGTCAACATCTTTTTGGTAAAGCTTGTGCGCACGAAGAGCTGCATAAACGTGGCTAAGTAGCGTGATGCTCGCTGCTGAATACAGTGAGTCACCTTCTTCAATTAGGCCGCGCTCGGTAAGTAACTCTTCTACTTTTATTTGCCCACGCTCAGTAAGATGAACTTGCTTAGATTTTTCATCGATTGTGAAATCGCCATCACCTTCAATTCCTTCCTCGTCTTCTTTTTCTTGTAATTCAAGTAGAGGAACAATGGTATTAATTTCAGTGTATAGCTCAGAGCTATCTTCAGCGGGACCAGAAATAATCAGTGGCGTACGTGCTTCATCAATAAGGATTGAATCCACTTCATCCACTACAGCATAAAATAATGGGCGTTGTACGCGCTCATCAATACTAAATGCCATGTTGTCACGCAGGTAATCAAAACCAAATTCGTTATTGGTACCGTAAGTGATGTCAGCTGCATAAGCTTGTTTTTTCTGTTGGGGCATCATGCCCGGAACATTACAGCCTACGGTTAACCCTAAAAATTCAAATAATGGACGATTGGTTTCAGCATCACGTTTGGCCAAGTAGTCATTCACGGTAATGACATGAACACCTTTACCTGTTAAACCATTTAAATAAGCCGGCAGTGTCGCTGTGAGTGTTTTACCTTCACCGGTACGCATTTCTGCGATACGACCTTGGTGTAAAACCATACCACCTAATAATTGCACGTCGAAATGACGCATACCGTTTACACGCTTTGACGCCTCACGTACCACAGCAAATGCTTCTGGTAGAATATCGCTTAGGCTTTGTCCGTTATCGTAACGTTCTCTAAACTCAGCTGTTTTAGCTTTTAAATCTTCATCTGAAAGCGCTTCTAGTTGCGTTTCAAGTGCATTGATCAGTGCGACCGTCTTTCTTAGGTTTTTAATAGTGCGGTCATTGCGACTACCAAAAATCTTGGTAAATAAATTAGATATCATGATAAAACCGTTACAATGTGTTTTTTTGCTAGCCGTGCATCGGCTAACCCATTTTTTACAATTGATAATTAATGTATTCTTTAAATTAACCTTTAGGACACATTAATTAGCAATTTTGTATTAAGCTGCTTAAAAAGCACTGTTTATTACCTGCGCTACTATACCAGACTCTGCTAAACATCAAACTACCTCAATAAAAAGATCTTCATTTAAAACAGAAAAATGAGATCTCGCTCATAAAAATAGCGTTATGTAACGAAACTTGATTAAAACTGCAGATAAACAGACCCTAAAGATATGGTGCTGAATAAATTAAAAACAAGAGCAAAGCGCTTAAATTTCACCCTTGAACGCCTTGTTAGCAGCCATCGTTTTTTAAAGCTTAAATTGAGCAATCGTTTTATATATTACTCTCGGTAAGTCACTTAAGTCATACGCTTTATCTACATGTAATGAATGGTTGCGGTATCATTAAAGAGATTACTAATTGAAAAAAAGCGTGTGTAAATATCTTCTGCAACCAGCGTTTGCTAATATTATTTTTAGTCGCATAAAGAATTATATTTTTTATCGCTATAAAACGCGTTGATTGAGTTTTAATAAGGGTAAATAAAGTGCAAACCAACAAAGATAATTTAGTCGTTCTTGGCGCTGGCTGGCTTGGCCAAGCCTTATGTATTGATGCACAAAAACAAGGTTGGCAAGTGCAGGGGACTCATCGAAGTGACACTCATCAATTTGATTTTGAACGTCAGTTTGTTTTACAAAACGGCGAGTTGCAGCACCAAGTGGATTTACAAAATGCGTATTGGGTCTGTGCAATCCCGCCTCGCAGTCGAGATAGTCAAAGTGATTATCCGCAAGTGCTTGAGCAGGCGTTAAAGCTGGCAACTGAGCTTAATTGTAAAGGCTTTTTATTGTGCTCATCGACTGGGGTATATGACCAAGAACCTGGCGTTTATAGTGAAAGCAGCGATATATCAGGCACTAACGAGCGACAAATAAAGCTGTATGACGCCGAAGAGCAAGTGCTTGAACAGCAAGGTAAAGTGCTTCGCTTAGCTGGATTGTTGGGGCCAAATAGAGAGCCTGGTCGTTTTGTGGCGGGTAAAGAACTCAATACCTCTAGTAAGCAAGTAGTGAATATGGTGCATCAACAAGATGTGATCAATGCTATTTATGCGGTCCTTAATAACTGGTCGCAAGGACAGAGCATTTATAATGTGGTGAACCCAGCGCACCCGACCAAAGAAGATTATTATGCACAAAAGTGTGAGCTGTATGGCACACAAATGCCAAGCTTTAGTAGTAATGAGGTCGCTGAGCGCAAAGTTATTGGCTCAGCGATAGAAGCACTGGGTTTTAGTTATCAGTATGGTATTTAATAAGAAGGTAAGGGGGAGTGGCTTATGAAGTCACACAACTTACCTTCACTTAGTAGCGTGTTGGCCGCTTCAATATCGGGAGCAAAATACCGGTCTTTGTCGTAATAGCTAACATGTTGGCGTAGCAGTGCTTTGGCACTTTCTACTTTATCACACGCGCGTAGTGGCGCTCTAAACTCAAGCCCTTGGGCAGCACTGAGCCATTCTATGGCCAGTACGCCTTGCGTATTATTAGCCATATCAACCAGTCGTCGTGCTGCAAACGTTGCCATAGAAACATGGTCTTCCTGATTTGCTGAAGTCGGTAAGCTATCTACCGAGGCAGGGTGTGCTAAGGATTTGTTTTCAGAGGCGAGAGCAGCTGCGGTGACTTGAGCAATCATAAATCCTGAATTTACCCCACCGTTTTTTACTAAAAATGGCGGTAATTTAGATAAATTAGAGTCAATCAATAGAGCAATACGTCGCTCAGCTAAGGCGCCAATTTCAGCAATAGCAATCGCCAGGTTATCAGCGGCCATAGCAACGGGCTCAGCATGAAAGTTTCCGCCTGAAATAATATCCCCTATATCGGCAAATACGAGAGGGTTATCGGTTACCCCGTTTGATTCACAAAGTAATACTTCGGCGGCTTGGCGTATTTGGGTTAAACATGCACCAAGAACTTGCGGCTGGCAGCGCAGGCAATATGGGTCTTGTACTTTTTCACAATTAATATGTGAGTCACTAATTTGTGAGTGCGTATCGAGTAATTCTCTAAATACATGCGCGGTATCAATTTGCCCTTGTTGACCACGAACCTCATGAATACGAGCATCAAATGGTGCGCGACTGCCCATGGCCGCTTCTATACTGATAGAGCCAATTACACAGCTTTGTGCGTACAAATCTTCTGCTCTAAATAAGCCCTGCAGTGCGAATGCAGTAGAGGCCTGTGTGCCATTTAATAGTGCTAAGCCTTCTTTAGCAGCTAATGTCAGTGGCTCTAGCCCTGCAATTTTTAACCCCTGTTCTGCGCTTATTAGCTCTCCTTGGTAACGCATTTGCCCTTCACCTAATAAAGGCAAACACATATGCGCAAGCGGTGCTAAATCGCCCGATGCGCCCACGGAGCCCTTTTTAGGCACGCAAGGGTAAACTTCACTTTTAAGCAGCTGCATAAAAAACTCAAGCACAGCTAAGCGAATGCCAGAATAACCGCGCGATAAGGAGTTTATTTTTAGCGTGATCATCAACCTAACGGTGCTGTCATCCATTAACTCACCAATACCTGCGGCGTGTGAAAGCACGATACTGCGTTGTAATAGTTCGAGTTCATCGTCAGCGATTTTAGTATTGGCCAATAACCCAAAGCCAGTATTAATACCATATACAGTGCGATGTTCGTTTATCACGTTTTGTACTGTTTGGGCACTGGCTGCTATTTGCGCCTGTGCATCATTGGCCAGAGTTAAGTGTATGGCTGATTTGTTAATTTTTCTTAGCGTGTTTAAGTCAAGCTGACCCGGTTTGAGTGTATATGAAATCATGACTTGTCCTCATTAAGCATTGGTAAGTCTAGCTGCTGCTGTTGCGCACAGTTTTTTGCAATTTCATAACCCGCATCAGCATGGCGCATTACACCGGTCGCGGGATCGTTCCATAATACTCGAGCAAGACGCTGCTCTGCTTCATCGGTACCATCGGCAACAATCACTACGCCTGAGTGCTGGCTAAACCCCATGCCTACACCACCGCCATGATGAAGCGATACCCAAGTAGCACCGCCTGCGGTATTAAGCAGGGCATTTAATAGTGGCCAATCGGAGACCGCGTCGGAGCCATCTTTCATACTTTCAGTTTCACGGTTAGGACTGGCAACTGAGCCTGAGTCGAGATGATCTCGTCCAATAACTACCGGCGCTTTAAGCTCACCGCTTTTAACCATATCGTTAAAGGCAACAGCAAGGCGCGCTCTGTCTTTTAAACCGACCCAACAAATACGTGCAGGCAAGCCTTGAAATTGAATTCGCTCACGCGCCATATCAAGCCAATTATGCAAATGCTTATCATCAGGAATTAGCTCTTTTACTTTTGCGTCTGTTTTGTAAATATCTTCAGGATCGCCAGATAGTGCTACCCACCTAAACGGACCAATCCCTTCACAAAATAATGGACGAATATAAGCAGGCACAAATCCAGGGAAATTAAATGCATTTGCTACGCCTTCTTCGAGCGCCATTTGGCGAATATTATTGCCATAGTCAGTAGTTGCTGCGCCCGCATCTTGCAGTGCCAACATCGCTGTTACTTGAACAGCCATTGACTGTTTGGCCGCTTTGACTACTGCTTGTGGATTATCGATTCGCATTTTTTCTGCATGCTCCATACTCCAACCTTGTGGTAGGTAGCCGTTAAGCGGATCATGGGCTGAGGTTTGATCGGTGACTATATCGGGAGTAATACCACTTTTTACTAAGGTACTAAAAACATCAGCCGCGTTACCGAGTAAACCCACAGAAAGCGCTTCACCTTTGACACAGGCATCGGTTATTAATTTTAATGCATGCTCAAGATCTGTCGCTTTTACATCGACGTATCCTGTTTTTATTCGAAAATCGATACGGCTTTCATCACATTCCACCACTAAGGCACTAAAGCCAGCCATGGTTGCAGCTAATGGTTGTGCACCGCCCATTCCTCCCAGGCCACCTGTTAACACCCACTTACCTTTGGCATCGCCTGAGAAATGTTGTTTTGCCATAGCTACAAAGGTTTCGTAAGTGCCTTGAACAATTCCTTGAGAACCAATATAAATCCAAGAGCCAGCGGTCATTTGGCCGTACATCATCAAGCCTTTCTTATCTAACTCGTTAAAGTGTTCCCAGTTAGCCCAGTGCGGAACAAGGTTAGAATTTGCAATTAATACCCGCGGTGCATTGCTATGAGTTTTAAATACCCCCACTGGTTTACCTGATTGCACCAATAAGGTTTCGTCATCTTCAAGGCGCTCAAGCGTCTCAATTATTTTGTCATAGCTTGGCCAATCACGGGCTGCACGGCCAATCCCGCCGTACACCACCAAAGCTTGAGGGTGCTCGGCAACATTAGGGTCTAAATTATTCATTAGCATGCGTTTAGCTGCTTCGGTTTGCCAGCTTTTAGTAGATATTTGATTACCATGCTGTGCGCGTATTTCACGTTGTGTGTCCAGTCGATGATCCATTGTTCACTCCTGTTAAATAGTGTTAAGCGTTATGGGCTTTATTATTGTTTTTAAATGTTAATTGTCCGCCCAAGCGGTACTTACTACCCGGCGATATAAGTCGTGCAAAGCTAACAATCCCGTTAACCGACCAAGTGCGGCGTATTACTTGTAAGCATGGCTCTTCGTTATACAGGTTAAGCCATTGGCACATTTCACTACTTGGTGTAATAGCCTCTACGGTGTGCCTTGCTTGTGTTAAAGGGGCAACCGTTGATAGGTATTCGTGTGGGGTGAGAGCGGTAAAATCTTGTTGTAAATAATCCTTGGCAAGTAACGGGTTTACAAAGCGTTCTTCAACTTGCAAGGGACTGTCGTTTTCGTTATGAATAATGACACTTCTATACACCACACTATCTACCTCAACACCTAAAGCAATAGCAATTGGCGCCACGGCATTGATTGATTCCAACACCTGTACTGTGCAGCTGTAGTTTCCGTTTCGCTCTTTGACTTCATGTGCAATGTTTTTTATTTCGAGTAATGATGATTGCGACTTAAAGCTTGCGACAAAAGTACCCAGCCCTTGGCTACGGGTTAAAATGCCTGTATCAGTTAGCTCACTTAACGCTCGACGTGCGGTCATTCTACTTACCGCAAACTGCTTTGCCAGTTCATTTTCTGAGGGCACGCGTTGGTTTTCAAGCCAAAGCCCACTGCGTATTTTGTCCACAATAAACTGTTTTATTTGTGTAAATTTAGGTGTTGGCATAGACGCTTTTGATGTATTAAAAATAAACAATACTTAATAAGATGGCATAATTACCTTGTATATACAAGATGTGTTGTTAAACTTGTTTGAACATTATCGCGGAGAAACTTATGCAAGCCACAGAATCTACAGAACAGTTAAATGATATCGATTTATTGCTCACAGATGCCAACATTGCCACTATGGATAGCAATATTGATGCGCCTTATGGGGCAATAGAAAATGCGGCGCTAGCTATTAAAAATGGCAAAATAGTGTGGCTAGGTAAGCAAGCTGACTTACCTAATTTTGATGTGTTAGCCACCCCGATATTAAGTGTAAAAGGGCAATGGTTAACCCCTGGCTTAATTGATTGCCATACACATTTAGTGTTTGCCGGTTCTCGTGCGCAAGAATTTGAGCAGCGTTTGCAGGGCGTGAGCTATCAGCAAATAGCCGCGCAGGGCGGGGGAATAGCAAGTACAGTTAAAGCAACCCGAGAGGCTGACCACGAACAGTTATTTGTAGCAACAAAAGAGCGTTTAAATGCATTGTTAGCTGAAGGGGTGACAACGGTTGAAATTAAGTCAGGATATGGGCTTGATATAGACAATGAGAAAAAAATATTGGAGGTGGCTAGGCTGTTAAATCAACATCATCCTATTGACGTGGTTAACACCTTTTTAGGGGCGCATGCACTACCTCTGGAGTTTAAAAACCGCAGTGATGATTACATAGATTTAGTATGCAATGAAATGCTAAGCATGCTTGTTGAACATGACCTAGTGGATGCAGTTGACGTATTTTGTGAAGACATTGGCTTTAGCTACGCACAAACTCAACGCGTATTTGATGCAGCTAAAAAACAGGGTTTGGCAATCAAGTGTCATGCCGAGCAATTATCAAATCAACACGGTGCAGCGCTGGTAGCACAATACAATGGCCTGTCGGCTGATCATTTAGAATACCTTGATGAAGCAGGCGTTAAAGCTATGGCAAACGCAGGCACTGTGGCGGTATTACTGCCTGGGGCTTTTTATTTTTTAAAAGAAACGAAATACCCACCAATTGAACTGTTAAATAAATACAAAGTACCCATTGCGATCGCCAGTGACTTTAATCCCGGCACATCACCCTTATGTTCGTTGCAATTAATGATGAATATGGCCTGTACTTTATTTAATTTCACCCCAGAGCAGGCATTAACTGGCGTAACAGCACATGCGGCTCGTGCTTTAGGTTTTACTGATAGAGGAGTGTTAAAAGTTGGCGCTCGCGCAGATATAGCTCATTGGCAAATTGACCATCCTGCACAATTAAGTTATCAGTTTGGGGTAAATAAACTGCTAAATCTATGGATATTGGGTAAACTTAGTTAGTTTGTATAAAATTAACTCTTAAACCTATGTTTTATTTAATGTCAGTGAGTACGTCAGCTATGGATGGAACGTTATTGAGCTACATCAATTTAGCTATTTTTTTAAGTGGTGCACTTTTAATGGCAATGGTTGCCACGCTATTAACCGTTAAAAGTAACGTAATGAGACTCAGCTTTGTATGTACTGGGCTCATTGGCTTAGCTATGGTGAGTAGCGCAATACCCTGGCTCGCTATTTTACTAGCGCTTGGTTTTGGTTTTAATTTATATCAAGCGAAGTTACACAAGCAAAAAAAACCATTTCTTATCAGTGCCTGTGCAAGCGCATTACTTGCTTTATTGTTAATAGGGTATCTCTTTTTTACGCTGCATTTAGCGTGGTTGCTCATGGCTATTTTACTGCTCTCAGTCAGTGGTTTTTTAGCTGATAATGAGCCTAAAACTACTACGCCTTTAAAGCCACAAACCGAGCCTGAGGTGTATGTTGAAAACTCACCCTTAGCCAGCTTCCCCGATAAACAACAGTTACGTCAAAAGTATAATGAGCTTACCAATGAAGGTTCATTCAGAGCCGCACTTATTGTATTAAGACTAGAGGGGTTTGCGCAGGTAAATCAACATATTGGACGAGATTTTGGTGACTTATTGTTGTCGCAGTCGGCAAATCGAATAAAAGACTTACTAGACAGTGATGAAGTGTTGTTCCTTGCTCCGCACGCTAAATTAGCGCATTTAGGCGGGTTAAATTTTGCGTTTATTTGTGTTCTACAAAGCCATAATCATTTACATCAACAGCTTATCAAGCAAATTATTGGCGCTACATTAAAGCCCTTTAACGTGGCAAATTGCACTATTGAAGTAAAGGTAAGAGCCAGTTATGTTCATTGCGATCAACAAAGTACGAACTTTGATGATTTAATTAGTCATGCTTACTTGGCACTTGATAGTCAGCCAAGCAAACAAATAGTGGCTTATCATCAACAAATGACGGTTGAGCATTTAGAGCAACAAGCGCGATTAACAGAGCTTGCGAATATCAGCTTTGCTGATGAGTTTGAGCTGTTTTTTCAACCCGTTATTCGCAACGGCGATGGCCAAATTGAATTTTTAGAATTGTTATTGCGTTGGCAACACCCCACGCAAGGCACCTTATCGGCAAGCCGATTTATAAATGATATTAGAATTGCAGGGCTTGGTTATTCACTGGCTACCTTTGTTATAGAGCGTGCTGGCGAATTAGCCATGGCACTTCGTATGGAAGGGATGTCGGTGCCTTTGAGTGTTAATTTATTTGGTCCAGAAATGCTCAATGAAGAATTTGTTGATTTTGTTTACGGAGTAATTGGTGAGTATCAACTAAGACCAGGCGATTTAATTATTGAATGTCCGCTTCATGTTTTTACCAGCCTAGATGATAAAGGCAGAGCCATGATCGCAAGGCTTAACAGTTTAGGTTTAAAAGTATGCGTTGATGGCTTGGGAGATAACCCCGTATTACTGTCTAAATTACCAAGTTTAGCGGTGGAGTATATTAAGGTATCTCCGGCCTTAACTGCTGACTTTAGTAATCAAAATAATATACGCAGCTTAGTAAGCGGCATGGTAGAAATGCATAATCAGCAACAAACAAAAGTGATTTTTGAAGGTGTTGAAACACTGGACCAACTTAAATTTGTGAAAAGTTTGAAAGCTTATGCCTCACAAGGCTACTACTTCGGACACCCTTTAAGTAGCTTAGGGTTAATGAGTTGGTTTAAACAGTGGTTACAGGCACAAGAAGACTAGGGAAGATTAGATTTTTTGCTTTGTTTGCAGGTAGGTATTTACTAAGGCGCTGATAACTTGACCACATTGTAATTTACCCGCAGCAAGAGAGTGAGGATGTTGCGACGGTGCTGCTTCGCATAAATGTAAATAAGCACTGTGATGATTACTTGCAGCTAAATAAACATAATGCTCGCCATCGCTAACATCAAAACCGCAATAATTAAATGCGCTTGCAGGCATGTTGGTTAGGCTATCTAAATCAACTTCTATTCCTAACGGTGCGTTATCAAATGCGTTTAGTGCATTGTTAGTTGCCTCCGTTAAACTTATTTCTCGCCTAACATTAATCGCTTGATAGCTGGTGAAACTAAATTTTGCACTTTGCATCGCATTAAAAATTTGTTGATTATTTTTAAGCTCATGTAAGCCAATTACATGGTAACTGTTAAGGTGCTGCTCTTGATAGGCGTAGTGAAAACCATTGCCACTGTGTCTGCCTTCACACTCTCTAAAGTCGGCATGGGGGTCTAAATTAATGGCGTTAATTGCGCTGTTTTTATATTTTGCAAGCGAGCGAATAATACCTAAGCAGTTGTTATGTCCGCCACCAATAATGATGGGTTCAAGACCGGCTTTAAAAATCATGCTTAAAATTGCTTCAACCCGCACATCAATCTCAGCGCACAACTGACGTAATTGGTCTAAATCGAAAGGATTTTGGTTATCAAGCGGGTGTGCTTGTTCCATTAAGTCATCAAGGTTTACTTCGCCAAGGAGTAACACTTTTTGCATGGCAATAGCGTGATTGTGAGGTTGGTTTAAAAAGTGTTGTAAAAAAGCGGGCCAAGCATGCTGTGCTCCGCCTTTACCTAAATTGGCTCTAGGTCCAATGTCTTCGCAAACGCCCAGTAAAACAAAGCGCATACCAAACTGTGCAGCATCAGTAAGCGCTTGTTGTATATTAACGTTTGCGTCAAGTAATGCCATTGACTGCCACGCTTTTTGTTCACCTGCACGGTTAGAACAAATGCGCTTGAGCGTGCTTTCGTTATATACTTTAAGGTGTGCTGTCACGCTACAGCTCTATTATTTCTAGCTCTAATTCTTCAGCAGAAAGTACAATACCTGTACTGTCGGCATAAACAAAATCATCATCGAAAAATGATACACCCGCAAAGTTAACGCCTATGCCGCTTTCACCCGCGCCTTCACTGTCAGCTGCAACCGGAATTGATCCAATGGCTTGAATTCCTAAATCCAGTTCTTCAAGTTCATCAACATGGCGCAGTGCACCATATACAATAATACCTTGCCAATTGTTTTCAAGTGCCAGCTCAGCCAGTTCAATATCAATTAAGGCTCTGCGAGTGGAGCCTCCACCATCAATAAGTAAAATCTGATCTGTACCATCTTGAGAAAGCAATTGACGGATCAGTTCATTATTTTCAAAACATTTTACCGTTTTAATGCGGCCACCAAAACTGTGTCGACCACCAAAGTTGATGAACATAGGTTCAAGCACGTCAACCACATCAGCGAAATGGTCACATAAATCAGAAGTGCTGTAATCCATTATTTTATCCTCAAAAGATACATAAGTTAGTAACTTAGTATACCCTCCTTATATTCAATAACAACGACTTAATTGCAGTAAATTTAGCCAGAAATAGAACTAAATCAATAACACGACTCATAATTTTTTAATAAAATTGTCATCTTTATAAATAATTTTTTTAAGCTATGGACTGAGCGCTTATAAGTGCGAGAGATGTAAGTTCTGATTGGCGAGACTGTTAAAATTAAATAATACTGTGATCAGGCCGATAATTATATTGTCCATTTGTATAAAGGGAGTTTGTAAATGGTTAAATTTTACTGGTAGCCCTTTTTTATGGTTTTTAATGATAGGCATTATTGTTTATTTTATGTAACAAAATTATGTTATTACAAGAAAGCATCACGTTATACTGAACTGGCAAATTTAATTTAGGTATTTACAATGAACTTTTTACAGAATCTAACGATTAAACGTCGTTTACAATTTAATGCATTAATCGTTGGCTTAGCCATGATTGTTATGCTGTGCATCATCATTTATGAAGCACGTATTATGCTTAAATTAAATGAAACTATTCAGTACGCTGAAGAGCTAGATGTGCATGAGCTTTCGATGCGTAAATACGAAAAAGACTTTTTGTTTTACAAAGATGAGTCTAGTTTAGAGCTATTTGCACAAGAATATAAAAAACTACAATTTAAACTAGAAAAGCTATCTGTTTTATCTGCAGATTTAAATATTGCTACGGCTCAGGTCAATCAATTTTCTACGTTAACCCAACAGTACTATGACGACTTTCAAAATGTTGTAAAACTACAGCGTAAAATCGGGTTGCACCCAAAAGACGCTTTATATGGCGAGCTGCGAGAAGCAGTTCATAAAATAGAAACATTGCTTAGTGAGCAAAATAATTACCAATTACTCACCACTATGCTACAGCTACGCCGAGCTGAAAAAGATTTTATGTTACGTTTAGATACCAAGTATTTAGATCGATTTAATAAATTAGCAAGCGAGTTAAAACAACAAGTAAATGCTGCAGAGCTACCTAATAATTTACGCAATCAATTGGTCTCGTTAATGACCAACTACCAAAATAAATTTACTGCATTGGTAGAGGCGCAGGTGGAACTAGGCGTCGATTTAGATTCGGGTGCCCTAGGGAAAATGAGAATAAGCGTCAAGAAAAGTGATGAAGTGGTTACTTTGATCACTAATGCGACTAAACAGCAAGTAAATGAAACGGCGCAGCAGGCGCAATTATTAGCAATAGTCATATTTATAATTGCAAGTATCATCGTTATGCTACTTGTGTACTTAACCAGTCGTTCAATTATCCAGCCTATTGAGAAAGTTTATCAAGCAATAGATCAGATCAGACGAAACAATGATTTAAGCTTATTCATAGAGCACAAAGGGAAAGGTGAAGTAACGAGGATGACCATAGACTTTAATAGTTTAATTAGTGACTTTAAAGATCTCATCTATGAAGTAAATACGGCTCTAACAACGCTTAATATAGCAACAGAGAATCTATCTGAAACAACCTCAGCGACTAGCTCTGGTATGCAAGAGCAATTACATGAAGCGGATATGGTAGCAACCGCTGCTACAGAAATGCAGGCAACGATTCAAGATATTTCACACAATACTGAAGCCGCCGCTAAAAAAGCTGAATCGACCAATGTAAGCGCCCAGCAAGGTCAGGTTGAAGTTGAGTCAACCATTAAGCATATTAATGCCTTATCTGATTCACTTGGTAAAGCTTCCAGCGTGGTGTCTCAGCTAGAAAAAGATGGTGAAACCATAGGTTCTGTGCTTGATGTGATACGTGCGATTGCAGAGCAAACTAATTTACTTGCTTTAAATGCTGCCATTGAAGCGGCGAGAGCGGGTGAACAAGGTCGTGGCTTTGCGGTTGTTGCAGATGAAGTGCGCTCACTTGCACAGCGTACGCAGGAGTCAACCAGCGAAATAGAAGGCATTATTAACACCCTACAACAGCGTACTGAAGAAGTTGTGAGTATCATGCACCAATGTCGTACTCAAGGTGGCGAAAGTGCTACACAAGCAACAAAAGCGGGTGAGCTGCTAGGATCAATTACCATTGATGTGCAAACTATTATGGAAATGAGTACACATATTGCTACTGCTATTGACGAGCAAAGTCAGGTGGCTTCTGAGGTAAATAAAAACGTGGTCCGTATTCGAGATATTGCAGAGGGGGCTGCGGCTCACTCACAAACTAATGCGCAAACCAGTGAAGAGGTCTCTGAGCAAGCAAGGGTACTTCATCAAGCAATTTCAAAATATAAGGTTTAACTACTAACAGAAAAAAGTGGCTTAATTGCCGCTTTTTTCTCATTCACAGAGTATAAGTTCAGACTAAATACTAGGGGACAAACTTTATGGGTACGCTGTCTTTGTTGTTTTCATGTTGTTTAACACGTTCTAAATACGTATCCCATAAGCTCGTTTGTTCAGCTTGTAACTTAGCAAAATATTGCCAGCTGAACAGCCCGCTATTATGGCCATCGTCAAACTCTAAACGTAACGCGTAATGCCCTACTGGCGTAATGGTTTTAATTCCCACTGCTTGTTTATTTAGTACTAACTTCATAGGCTCAGTTCCATGGCCTTGAACCTCTGCTGAGGGAGAGTGTACCCGTAAAAATTCAGCGCTAAATATAACTTCAGAGTTATCATCAAAATAAACATCTAAATTTTTACTCACACTATGATAGTGCACTTTTGTAACTTGTTTCATCGTCATCTCGCTTACAAAAAAGCCTCCATATTGGAGGCTTTTAGTATAACTGTTTGTGTTTTCAATTAAAGAATAAAACGACTTAAGTCTTCATCTTCAACTAGCGCACCTAAGTGTTTTTCAACGTAGGCGGCATCAATAACAAGGCTTGAACCCGCTTTTTCAGAAGCGTCATATGAAATCTCTTCCATTAGCCTTTCCATAACTGTATGAAGGCGACGAGCACCGATATTTTCGGTTTTTTCGTTTACTTGCCATGCTGCCTTAGCAATACGCTCAATTGCGTCGTCGCTAAATTCAATAGCGACTTGTTCTGTTTTGAGTAGCTCGCGTTGTTGCTCAGTAAGTGACGCGTGTGGCTCAGTTAATATACGTTTAAAGTCATCGGCTGTGAGTGCTTCAAGTTCAACACGAATAGGTAAACGGCCTTGTAACTCAGGGATCATGTCTGATGGTTTAGACATTTGGAATGCGCCTGAGGCAATAAACAACATGTGGTCAGTTTTTACCATGCCGTGCTTGGTATTAACGGTAGAGCCTTCAATAAGCGGAAGTAAATCACGTTGTACACCTTCACGACTTACATCTGGGCCAGAGGCTTCACCACGTTTACAAATTTTGTCTATTTCATCAATAAACACAATGCCGTTTTGCTCTACTGCAAAAATGGCCTGTTCTTTTAATTCTTCAGGATTAACCAGTTTACCGGCTTCTTCTTCAGTAAGTAACTTAAACGCTTCTTTAATTTTAAGCTTACGCTTAGTGCGTTTATCACCACCCATGTTTTGAAACATTCCCTGTAACTGGTTGGTCATTTCTTCCATACCAGGAGGAGCCATAATTTCAATATTAGGTTGAGCTTGGGCTAAATCAATATCAATTTCTTTGTCATCTAATTGGCCTTCGCGTAACTTTTTACGAAACGATTGGCGTGTCGATGAATTTTCATCGCGCTGAACTTCACCGTATTGATCTTTCGCTGGAGGCAGTAATACATCTAAAATACGTTCTTCAGCCGCTTCTTCAGCGCGATATTTGAACTTTTTAGTTTGTTGCTCTCGTGTCATTTTAATTGAAACATCAACTAAATCACGGATGATAGTTTCAACTTCTTTGCCGACATAACCTACTTCTGTAAATTTAGTGGCTTCAACTTTAATAAAAGGTGCGTTGGCAAGCTTTGCTAAACGACGAGCAATCTCAGTTTTACCTACACCCGTAGGGCCAATCATTAAGATGTTTTTTGGCGTTACTTCTGCGCGTAAGTCTTCGTTTAACTGCATACGGCGCCAGCGATTACGAAGGGCAATAGCAACCGCTTTTTTCGCTTTAGCTTGGCCAATAATATGTTGGTCTAGCTCATGAACAATTTCTCTTGGGGTCATATCAGACATAGCGAGTTCCTATTACAATTCTTCGATAGTTTGGAAGTTATTCGTAAATACACAGATGTTGCCAGCAATTGTTAGACTTTTCTCTACAATTTCACGAGCACTTAAGTCGGTATTTTCTAATAAGGCGGTTGCAGCTGATTGCGCAAAGTTACCGCCGCTGCCAATTGCGATTAGGTCGTTTTCTGGTTGCACCACGTCACCGTTGCCGGTAATAATTAGCGAAGCTGTTTCATCAGCAACAGCAAGTAAAGCTTCAAGTTTACGCAGGGCACGATCGCTACGCCAATCTTTAGCCATTTCTACAGCCGCTTTAGTGAGGTTACCTTGGTGCATTTCTAGTTTGCTTTCAAAACGTTCGAAAAGAGTAAAGGCATCAGCAGTGCCGCCAGCAAACCCAGCGATAACTTTGCCATTATAAAGACGTCGAACTTTTCGGGCATTGCCCTTCATTACTGTGTTACCAAGAGATACTTGGCCGTCACCACCAATAACAACTTTGTCATCACGGCGTACACTTACGATTGTAGTCATGTTATTCCTCATCATCGCGCTGCAAGGGGCAGCGCGTAAAAAACGATTATGAAGAGGTTATATGGGTGAATGGTTTAAATTCAAGTCCAGCTCCAAATTCCGCAGCCGACAATATTAATTCGTTTAAGTTTGTTCTTATCACTTTCTGCATGACGCTTGGTTTCATAAGGCCCTAAACGCACTTTGTACCAAATACCATTGCTGCCTGTGGTTTTTTTGATTTCTGAAATTAATCCTGCAAACGCTATTTTAGCTTTTAAGGTTTCAGCTTGCTGATGGGTTCTAAATGAACCACATTGCATGACATAAGGACCTTTTTGTTCAAGTTCTTTTACTTCAACCTGAATCTCATGCTCTTTAATTTCTTTAATAAATTTAGGTGGCCGCGGTTTAGCTATTTCTACTTGTTTTTCGGGTGTTGGATTTGCTTGCTTTTCAACAAGCTCTGGATCGGCATTGTTTTTAACAAACCAGAGTCCGTATGCGAAACCACCGACTAGTAACAAGGTAATAATGATTAACAAAAACGGGAAGGGTTTTTTAGCCGGCTCTTGTTTAGTGTTTTTTCTATTTTTTGGTTTTTTATTAATATAATCGTGCTGTGCCATGGTGTTATATGTGGCCTTACCTAAATCATGTCTGTAGGATCTACGTCTAAACTCCAGCGAACTTTTTGTGCAAGTTTGCTAGTGCTGAGATAATCAACCATTTGCGCGAGATACTGATGTAGTATGCGTCGATCTTGCGCTTGAATATGTAATTGAAAACGATACATTCCCGCAATTTTTTCTAAAGGCGCGGGGATCGGTCCGAGCAATTGTATACCAGATACCCCATTGACAGGAACCAAATCCGTTAGAAAGTCGACGACTTGCTTTATGTTATGCCCTTGTGCGCGAACAATTGCCATACTCGTAATAGGTGGCAACTGTGCATCACTTCGCTCAGTGAGTGCAAAGCGGGCAAAATCTTGATAGCCATTATTAACTAAGTCTTGTAATAAGGGGTGCTCAGGAAAGTGCGTTTGTAATAATACTTCACCGGGTTCGCCAGAACGTCCCGCGCGTCCTGCAACTTGTGTTACTAATTGTGCTAAATGCTCAGTAGCCCTAAAGTCACACGAATACAAACCACTATCGACATCTAAAATAAGTACTAGGCTAACATCAGCAAAATGGTGGCCTTTTGCCAGCATTTGCGTACCAACTAAAATACGTGCGCCGCCTTGGTTTATTTCATCCAGTGCTTTTTCAAGGCTACCTTTACGCCGAGTTGAGTCACGGTCGATACGGCTGATCGGGGTGTCTGCAAATTCACTACTTAAAAACTCTTCTATTTGCTCGGTGCCTTTGCCGTTAGGAAATATTTGCGTACTACCACAGTCAGGGCATTGATGCGGTACATGATATTGATCGCCACAATGGTGGCAAATCATTTGGCCTATTGCCTTATGGAAAGTCGCACTGGTGCTGCATCGGCTACATTCACTCAACCAACCACATTCATGACAAATCAAGGTAGGAGAAAACCCACGGCGATTTAAAAATACCATCACCTGCTTTCCTCTATTTAGGTGCTGGCGCATTATTGCAAGACTGGCATGCGCAATACCGGCTCGATCAGGCTGACCTTTCATGTCGAGCAGCTTAAACTGATTATCGGTGGCGGTTTGCGCGCGCTCACTTAATGTGAGTAACTGGTATTTGTTATTAATTGCTTTATGCAGTGTTTCTAATGCCGGCGTGGCGCTACCTAAAATAAGTGGAATTTGATGCTGATAGGCACGATACGCAGCTAAATCACGGGCATGATAGCGTAAAGTGTCTTGTTGTTTAAATGAGGCATCATGCTCCTCATCAACCACAATCATCCCGAGCTTTAAAAATGGCAGAAAAATACTCGAACGGGTGCCTATAACAATGGCACAACTGCCTTTTTCACAAAAGCGCCATGTTTGTAGACGTTCGTTATCGGTTAATGCCGAGTGCCATAACATAATAGGGGTGTCAGGAAAGCGACGTCTAAAACGATTGACCGTTTGAGGCGTTAGCCCTATTTCAGGAACAAGTACTAGCGCCTGTTCGCCACGTTTTAATACTTCTTCTAGGCATTGTAGGTAAACTTCGGTTTTTCCGCTGCCAGTGACACCTTCTAGCAAAAAGCTCTTAAACCCAGTACTTTGATTAATTGCAGTGCAGGCAATGGCTTGCTCTTTATTCAAACGAGGTTTGCTGCCAACCGTTGGCGAGGTATGTTGCCATTGATTGTCGTGTTCAATGGTTTGAATTATTAGCTCTTTATCTAAAAGGGTATCAATGGTTTTTTTATTAAACCCGAGGGCTTTGAGTTCGGTTAATGATGATTTACCGGATGCTGATAATTGCTTAAGCAGATTAAGCTGTGTTTTAGCTTTTAAAGACGGTAAAAGTGCCCCCTTTTCGCTTAATGTCACCATGTTTATACTGGTTTTATCAGGGCACTCACCTTGGCGCAGTGCACTGGGCAATGCAATATGAATAGTTTCACCGAGTGGATAGCAATAATAACGCGCTGTAAACTTCAGTAGCTCTAAATGCTGCGCAGATAACACCGGTGAGTCGTCAATAACTTCAATAATAGATTTTATTTTGCCTTCGGGGACTGCTGTATCCGCTTTTAAGCTAAGAATAACCGCTACTTTACGTTGATTGCCAAAAGGGACTAACGCGCGCATACCAGGCTGTAATTGAGTCAGCGGTACTAATTGCTCATCCACTTTATAATCAAAGGTGCGAGGCAAGGGGACTTTTATTGCAACTTCAGCAAAATGCATAACAACTCAACCAATTAACGTAATGGTTTAATGTACTAAAAATAGCATTAAAAGCCTACCGACAAATCAGTAATGAATAGGTGTTTGCCGAGTTTTTAGCAAAAAGGGTAATTAAAGCTTGTGTGCGTGCGGGTTGTTGGATAAAATTCGCGACCAATAAATTTGTTTTAACGACGTATGGTGCCAGACTTCGGGTTTGGAGAGCGATGCGGCCTTAACTAGAGGTTCCTATGAAAGAAGGTATTCACCCTAAGTACGAAGTAATTTCTGCAACTTGTTCATGCGGAAACAAATTCGAAACTCGTTCTACTCTGTGTAAAGACATTCACTTAGACGTATGTTCTGCGTGTCACCCGTTTTACACTGGTAAGCAAAAGATTTTAGACACTGGCGGCCGTGTTGATCGCTTCAACAAGCGCTTCGGTGCACTTAGCAGCAAAAAATAATTTTTTGTTTCTATGTAAAAAAAGCACCTTAGGGTGCTTTTTTTGTGGCCAAAATTTACTTTCCTATCTGCTTTCTTAGCAATTTTGTATTTATTTTTTTTGCATAACTATTTCCTGTTCTTATTCTGAGTATGCATAAACATTTGCAGACAAAACAGCCAATATTCTCTATATTTTTATTTGTTAAACTTTAAAGATGGTACTCAAATGCAGGTAACGTGAGGTTATTTGTGTTTAAAGTTAAATAAAATTCGGTATTTCACTATTTTAATTTAAGACTAAAAAATACGCTTTATAAAAATAGAACAAGGGCAAAAGTACCTGTGTTTTTCATTTTTATGACGAATTTATATTTTAAAAATGTCAGGATAATCTAGGGAAGTTGCTGATAAATCACTTAAAATTAACAGTTCTAGCATATAACAGGATAGACCTGATATTGCTTGGAATTTAAAAATAATAAAGGTATCGTAGATTAAAACTACCTCTCACTTTAACTTAAATTGCAGGATATAATCGCGTTATGTCAGATTTTCGTGAACAAGCACTACATTACCATGCCCATCCCGTTCCAGGTAAAATCAGTATTGAGCTGACCAAGCCCGCTGAGACGGTTAAAGACCTCGCGCTCGCATACAGCCCTGGTGTCGCAGAACCTGTTCGTGAAATTGCCGCTGATCCAGCAAATGCCTACAAATATACTGGTAAAGGAAATATGGTTGCGGTTATTACTAACGGCACCGCAATTTTAGGCTTAGGTAATTTAGGTCCACTCGCTTCAAAACCCGTTATGGAAGGTAAAGCGCTACTATTTAAGCGTTTTGCAGGGTTAGACTCTATAGATATTGAAGTTAAGCACCGTACTACCGAAGACTTTATTAACACGGTGGCTAATATTGCCGACACCTTTGGTGGAATTAATTTAGAAGATATTAAAGCGCCAGAGTGTTTTGAAATAGAAAAAGCGCTTATAGAGCGTTGTAGCATTCCTGTTTTTCATGATGATCAGCATGGTACGGCTATTGTAACGGCTGCGGGTATGCTAAACGCGCTGGAAGTACAGGGCAAAGCAATTGAAGATGCAATTATTGTATGTTTAGGTGCCGGCGCTGCAGCTGTTGCCTGTATGGAGCTTTTAATTAAGTGTGGCGCGTTGCGTGAACATATTTATATGTTAGATCGCAAAGGAGTTATTCATACGCGTCGTGATGACTTGAATGAATATAAGCAATTATTTGCAAACAATACCGATAAACGTACTTTACAAGATGTAATTGAAGATGCCGATGTGTTTGTGGGTGTATCGGGCCCTAATTTATTAGCCCCTGAAGATTTAAAATTAATGGCTGATAGACCCGTGGTATTTGCTTGTTCAAACCCCGATCCTGAAATCGATCCGCAATTAGCACACGCTGCACGTAACGATTTAATTATGGCTACAGGTCGCTCTGATTATCCGAATCAAGTTAATAACGTATTGTGTTTTCCGTTTATTTTCCGTGGTGCGTTAGATGTACGTGCCAGTGAAATAAACGACGAGATGAAAATTGCTGCTGTGGAAGCAATTCGCAGTATTGCTAAAGAGCCCGTGCCGACTGAAGTGCTTACTGCCGCAGGCATCGACAAATTAGAGTTTGGTGCTAAATATATTATACCAAAACCAATGGATCCACGTTTGTTACCACGTATAGCTAAAGCGGTTGCGCAGGCGGCGGTAGACTCTGGTGTTGCACAAATTGATATGCCAGAAAACTACATGGCGTAATTGTTAAGTGTAAATTAGCGCAAAAAAAACCTCAGCATTTGCTGAGGTTTTTTTGTATAAAGACCCTTCTAGTCTTCATTTAAAATAGGCACTTCTAGTCCCATTTCTTGCATTATTTTCTTCACTTCTTCAGGTACTTTTTCTGCGTTATCTTTACGCAAATCATCATCATTAGGCAGCGGTTGCCCGGTAAACGCATGCAAAAACGCTTCGCATAAAAGCTCGCTATTTGTTGCATGACGTAAGTTGTTTATTTGACGACGAGTACGTTCATCAGTTAATACTTTTAATACATTTAGCGGGATCGAAACGGTGATCTTTTTTACTTGTTCGGATTTTTTCCCGTGTTCTGCGTATGGGTGAATATATTCACCATTCCATTTAGCCATAAGATGTATCGTTGCCTCAGATTATAAATTGCTCACACAGCATCAAAGCGTGTAAATATGCGTGAAATTCTATCGGTTTAAAAAAGATAGTCAAATACTAGTTATTTAGCTATCTAGACATTTAAATGTTTTGACATCTTAAATTGCATGCGCTACCTTTTAGACGTCTAAACATCCAAATTAGTAAAGGTAGCGAAAATGAGTGAAAAAAATAAGGCAACAATTGCTGTTCGTAGTGGCATAGAAGCCGACAAACAGCATGGTGCGGTTGTTCCACCGCTTTATTTATCAACAACTTACTCATTTGCTGACTTTGATACAAAGCGCCAATATGATTATGGCCGCAGTGGTAACCCTAATCGTGACATTTTGGCTGAGGCGCTCACGGAGCTTGAAGGTGGCGCTAAAGGCATTATTACCGCAACAGGCATGGCAGCCGTTCACCTAACAACACAATTACTTAATAGTGACGATACGTTAGTGATCCCTCATGACTGTTATGGGGGCAGCTATCGCTTATTTACTTCGCTAGAAAAGCGCGGCTTATTAAAACTAGAAGTGGTCGATTTTACCAAAAGCGACAGTTTGACACGCATCCTTGCTATTAAACCTAAGCTGATTTGGATTGAAACACCTAGCAATCCTATTTTACGCTTAACAGATATTAAAGCGGTAACTGATACAGCTAAACAGTGTGGTGCACTGGTTGCCGCCGACAACACATTTTTATCGCCAGCATTACAAAACCCGATTAAGTTTGGCGCTGATATTGTGGTGCACTCAACCACAAAATATATCAATGGCCATTCAGACGTTGTTGGTGGCGCGGTTATCGCAGCGACTGCTGAGTTAGGTGAAGAGTTAGCGTGGTGGGCAAATAACATTGGCATCACCGGCGCGCCATTTGATAGCTATTTAACTCTCAGAGGCTTACGTACTTTAAACGTGCGTTTAAGGCAACACCAAGAAAATGCACTCGCCATTGCACAGTATTTAGAACGCTCCCAGTTTGTTGCCCAAGTTTACTACCCAGGTCTTGAATCACACCCTCAACATGCGCTAGCTAAGGCGCAGCAGCTTGGCTTTGGTGCTATGGTTAGTTTTGATATAAAAGGCGATATAAACGATGCTGCAGCGTTTTTAACGCGCTTAAATGAATTTAGCTTAGCGGAATCATTAGGTGGAGTAGAAAGTTTGATTTGTCACCCTGCGACTATGACCCACGCCGGCATGGACGCAACCGCGCGTGCAGAAGCCGGAGTAGGCGACACGCTTATTCGTATCTCGGTGGGTATTGAAGATGTAAATGATTTACTCGCTGACTTAGACAGGGTATTTAATTTGGTGCGCCCAGGGCACGCCGATCCCGGCCTATCGGCAAAAAGTGGTGCTAGTGAATCATTTGGTTCAGCAAAGTTAAACGCGGCGCATCCGGCGTTATGGTAGTGCATACCACTCTTCAAAATACAAAACATAAATGCGAGTCGGTATTAATATGGTAAATCAGGTTCATAAATTTGGTGGTTCGAGTTTAAGCTCAGCGGATCGCTTTAAAAGTGTCGCAAATATTATTTTAACTCACGCTCACGCTGGGGATTGTGTGGTGGTATCGGCTGCCGATAAAACCACCGATACCTTAGTTAAACTGTGGCAAAGCTATCAACAGCAAGACACTCAAGCTATTGCTGATATTGTATTGCTATTGAGCAACCATCAAATAGCTCTAATTGAGCAATTATTAATAGCTAACGCTAAGCACCATGCGCTTGATTTACTTGAAACTGAGCTCAGTATTATTACCAAGCAGGCTAAGCAAGGGACATTAGCTGAAGCTGCGTTATTAGCACATGGTGAATTGTGGTCTGCAAGGTTACTAAGCGCTTACTTAGAACAACTTAACGTTAGCGCTTGTGCCCATGACGCTAGGCAGTTATTTACGTTAGATGCCGGACAGCTGCAGCATGCTAATAATCAGCAGCAGTGCTTAAAAGCCATACAGACGAGTAAAATTAATGTAGTTACGGGGTTTATTGCGGCTGATTTACATGGTGAAACAGTGACCTTAGGGCGAAATGGCAGTGATTACAGTGCCACTTTATTAGCGCGGTATTGCAATGCTAAAAAAGTCTCTATTTGGACTGACACTCAAGGTGTTTTTAGTACTGATCCGCGTAAGGTTGCTAATGCGGTTAAGTATGCGCGAGTGTGCCGTGATCAAGCTAATTTATTAGCGAGGTTAGGTAATCCAGTATTACACGCTAAAACATTATCGCCATTAAAAGATACCGATATAGAATTAGTTGTTCGCAGTAGTTACGATCCTCAAGGCAGTCATACCGAAATAGTTAAACTAGGAATGAGTAAACAAAAACGCTTTTTAACCACAGTAAATAATGTGGATTTACTCATTGTTGATGATCTGAGTGAAGGCGAAGTAGCACATGTTAGCCAACTTATTCAGCATAGTTTGCATCACTTTGAACACGAAGGCGAAATCTACTTACTAGTCCCTGCGTCAGCGACACACCAGGTGGCTAATTATTTTGCTGGCCGCGCCAATATTAGTGAGTCAAACTTAAATGGGGTGGCGATTATTGCACCTGATCAAGAGGTAGCGCCGCTTGGTAAGCAAAGTGAAGCCTTATTACAAACACAATCTATCCAGCCTCGGTTTACCCATTACGGTGAGGGATATACGTTACTATTAACCGATCAAGTACTTGAAAGTGATGTGCTGAGCCTGTTACATGACAAGCTCATTAATAAAGCACAAGAAATAGCTATAATTATTGCAGGACTTGGTAATGTAGGTGCTGAGTTTATGCGCCAATTACCTGCTCAACTAGCACGCTTATCAACTGATTTTAACGTCAAGTTAGTAGCGCTTTTACGCTCAGAGCAAATGCTGGTGAATGCTAATGGATTAGACTGTGAAAGCTGGCAACTTCAATGGGAAAACCATGCAAGCTCCTATAAACAAGCCGATTTATTGTCATACATAGATACTCTTGAGTATGAACATAAAATAGTGATCGACATGACCGCAAGTGAATATTTTAGTCAGCTTTATAGTAAGTTAGTTGAATTAAACTGCCATCTAATTAGTGCTAATAAATACGCGGGAACCGCATCGCTTTCGTGGTATCAAACACTACGTGAAAGCCTTGCTCAACGTGGCTTACATTGGCGTTATAATGCAAGTGTAGGGGCCGGACTACCGATTAATTTTGCCTTGGCTGATTTACAAAATAGTGGCGATAAAATAACGCGAATAGAAGGCGTGTTTTCAGGCACGCTGTCATGGTTATGCAGTATGTATGATGGCAGTAAAGCGTTTTCAGATTTAGTTCTAGAAGCGCAAGCTTTGGGGTTCACAGAGCCTGATCCTCGAGAAGACTTATCTGGACGAGATATGCAACGTAAGTTGCTTATTTTAGCGCGTGAATTAGGTATTGAATTGGAACTTGATGACATTTCTTTATCCGCATTGATGCCCGATGAGTTAAGTGCTGGCAGCTGGAATGACTTTATTGATAACAAGGCTCGTTTAGATGCGTTTATTGAGCAGCATGCGCAAGCGGCTCAGCAACAAAATGCTGCACTGTGCTACACCGGGTTATTAGAGTTTGAAAACAACACGCTAAACGTTAAGGTAGGGATTGCCTATGTACCAAAAAGCGAAGCGGTTGCGAATTTGACCCCTGGCGATAATATTTTTGTGATTAATACCCAGTGGTATAACCAAAACGCATTAGTGATACAAGGCCCCGGTGCGGGTAAAGAAGTGACTGCTGCTGGCGTTCACTCTGACTTATACTGGCTGGTACAAAATATTAGTTAGACCATCAAAAAGGCCGCTAATTAGCGGCCTTTTCATTGTTCACTATATTTAAAATAGCTCTTCTTCAGTTTTAGTGTTTTCTTCAAATATATCATTTGGTTGTGATAACACATACTTGGTAGGAGCGGTGCCTTTTTCAAAGTATTCAAAACGGCTGGTGTAATCGTTTTTATGACTTAATAACCCGGTTTCTAAATCAATACGAATAGAAACTAAGCCTTCAGGTGGTTCGATTGGCGCAGCAGGTTTACCATCCAGTGCAGCGCGCATAAAATCAACCCATGCAGGCTGAGCTGTTTTTGCGCCTGACTCAGCACCTGATATTTGACCACTTCCTAAGTTGTTATTGTAGGTTGAGCGTCCCAGTGTATTACCTGGGTTATCAAAGCCAACCCAAACTGATGTCATCACATCGCGGTTAAAGCCACTAAACCAAGTATCTACAGAATCATTAGTCGTGCCTGTTTTACCAGAAAGATCGCGACGTTTTAGCGCTTGTGCACGCCAGCCTGTTCCACTCCAACCGGTTTTATGTGACCAGCTACCGCCACCCCAAATAGCACTATTCATTGCGCTGGCAATTAAAAATGCATTTTGTTTAGAGATGATCTGCGGCGCACAATTTGGTGCTACTTGCTCACCTAGCATTAGCGAGCTAGGTGTTGTCGTTTCATCATCACAAATAATGGTGGGATTGGTTTTAAATAACGTATTACCCATTGCATCTTGGATTTGTGAAATAAAGTACGGCTCAATTAGGTGACCGCCATTAGCAAAAGCACTCATCCCACGAGCTAATTCAAGCGGCGTAATGGATGCACTGCCTAATGCCAGTGACTCACTACGATTTATATCTTTATCGTCAAAACCAAATTTTAATAAATGATCGGCTGTTCTTTGCAGTCCAACGCCCCTTAATAAGCGTACGGAAATTACATTCTTAGATTGGGCTAAAGCACGACGAATGCGAATTGGACCATTATAAATAGCTGGGCTGTTTTTTGGTCGCCATGCAACGCCTTGGCTCTTATCCCATTGATTTATAGGAGCATCATTTAAAATTGACGCTAGTGTGTAGCCTTTTTCAAGCGCAGCTGAATATATAAACGGCTTAATATTTGAGCCTACTTGGCGTTTAGCTTGTACAGCTCGGTTGTATTGGCTTTGTTCAAAACTATATCCACCAACAATGGCTTTTATGCGCCCGTCTTGTGGGTCTAAAGAAACAATGGCGCTCGCCGCTTCAGGTATTTGACTTAAAATATAGCTATTATCGTCATTTTTACGCAGCCATATTTGCATGCCTGGGGTTAATATATCGCTTGCTGTTTCAGGCGCAAAGCTTTGGCGATAGCGTGTAATAAACTTACGTGCCCATTTTAGGTTATCCCAAGTAAGGGTTGTGCGCTCGCCGCTTTTAAGTATAACTTCAGCGCTTTTATCGCTCACGCTTAACACCGCAGCCGTTTTTAAAGGGCCAAATTCATTAACAGCTTTTAAAGTATTTAATAATTTCGACTGCGTCAATGGCGGCTCTGTTTGCGGATCCCACAATATGGCTTCAGGGCCCCTAAAACCATGGCGCATATCGTAGGCATGTAGGTTATTAACTAGAGCTGTTTGTGCTGCTTTTTGAACATCTGATTCAACAGAGGTGTACACTTTAAACCCTGAGTTATAGGCTTTATCTATACCGTAGCGTGACACCATTTCTGCTCGTACCATTTCTGAAATGTACGGCGCATATAAGTCAATTTCAGCTCCATGAAAATACGCGGTAATTGGTTGGTTAGTGGCTTCATTATACTGCGCTCTTGAAATATACTTCTCTTCAAGCATTCTTCCTAACACCACATTTCTTCTTGCTTTAGCACGTTCTGGATTACGAATAGGATTAAGTGCTGAAGGAGCTTTTGGTAAACCAGCAATCATTGCCATTTGCGCAAGAGTTAACTCTTTTAGTTCTTTACCATAATAAACTTGAGCCGCAGCACCAATACCAAAGGCACGATTTCCTAATTCGATTTTATTTAGGTAAAGCTCAAATATTTCATCTTTTGAGAGGAGGTTTTCGATATGAATGGCAATAAATATTTCTTTTACTTTACGAATGTAGGCTTTTTCTCGTGTTAAAAAGAAGTTACGAGCTAATTGCATGGTAATAGTACTGGCACCTTGCTTTTTCTCACCAGTAGAAATAAGTACTAGTGCTGAGCGCACAATACCAATTGGATCAATACCGATATGATCGTAAAAGCGGTTATCTTCAGTTGCCAAAAAAGCCTGCAATAAAGGCTGGGGAATTTGATCTATAGTTACAGGGATCCGTCTTTTTTCACCAAATTGGTTGATTAAAAGCCCATCTTTAGTAAATACTTGCATAGGCGTTTGTAATTGCACGTTTTTTAAAACTTGCACGCTGGGAATATCGGATTTAACGTAGTAATAAAGGCTGAGCAATGTAATTAGTGCAAGTAATGCACAAAGGATCAAAAATTGTAAAGTTCTTTTTAATAAAATCACTGATATTTCCCTAAACGGACTCCCAATTACTGGTTGAGACTGCTAGTATATATTGATTAAAAATTGAATAATATTTTTTAAGATATAAATTATAACTTGTTTATTATTAAAGCAAAGGCAAAGTTGCAAACATGCTAAGTCAACTAATAAAAAAACCATCACCAATGATGGTAGGTATTGATATTGGATCGCACTCTATCAAGGCCGTACTTTTAAGTGAAACAGAAACTGGGCTTCGACTAGAAGCACTTGCAATTGAACCTATGCCAAAAGGCGCCATGAGCGAGCGTAATATTCAAGATATTGAAGCAATTGGTAATGTGATAATCAAGTTAAAACGAAAGCTACCAAAGTCGCTAAAATTCGCGTCTGTTGCCGTCTCTGGGCAAACCGTGATTACCAAAGTTATTTTTATGGATGTTTCCTTAAGCGACGCTGAATTAGAGTCGCAGATTGAAATTGAAGCCGACAGCTTAATTCCTTACCCACTAGATGAAGTGAGTCTTGATTTTGAAAAGCTCTCTATAAATAGTGCTGACCCGAGCAAAATAAATGTACTGCTCTCTGCCGCTAGAACCGAAAGCGTTGAAGCCAGAGTCGGTGCGTTAAGTGCTGCGAATTTAACCGCAAAAGTAGTGGACGTTGAAAGCTATGCACTAAGTCGCGCTATGGATGTTTACTACCAACAGTTACCATCAGATGCATATGACAAAACGGTTGCAGTGGTTGATATTGGTGCTGTACTCACCTTGGTGAGTGTAGTGCAATCTGGTGAGACAATTTATACCCGTGACCAAGTATTTGGTGGCGACCATTACACAAATAGTATCGTTGCTTACTACAACAAAGGCTTTGATGAAGCTGAAATTGGCAAAACAACCGGTGATTTACCTCCAAACTATACATTTGAAGTGTTAGCTCCTTTTCAAACATCGTTACTCCAGCAGGTTCGTCGTGCTGTTCAAATGTTTTTAACTACCACAGGTAAAGAACAATTGGACTATATTGTATTGACGGGCGGCTCAGCGATGATTAAAGGCATTGATAGATTGCTGATTGAAGAATTAGGAATACACACAGTTGTTGTTGAACCATTTGATAAGATGGAAATATCCCCTAGAGTTGATCGTAATATAATACAGCGCCACCGCACTCAATTTGCAATTGCGACTGGCCTGGCGTTGAGGAGCTTTTCATCATGCCACATATAAATTTATTACCTTGGCGTGAGCTACAGCGTGAGCAGTCTAAAAAGAAATTTATAACACTTCTTATGGCTGTGGTTATCGTCTGTTTTGCTGGTATGTATATGCTGAGTGTGTTTTATGGTGCTCTAAAAGAAGGGCAAACGTTAAAAAATAATTATCTTAGTTCAGAAATTACAACGCTCGACAATAAAATTCGCGACATACGTGATTTAGACAAGAAAAAAGAAAACTTACAACAACGTATGCGTTTAATTGAAGAGTTACAAAGTAGCCGTAATTTAGGCACCCAAATAATGGATGAAGTGGCAAAAATAGTGCCTGCAGGGGTTTATTTAACCAAGCTGGAGCGCAAAGGTAATCAAATTCAAGTGTTAGGCAAAAGTGAGTCTAATAATCGTTTATCTACTATGCTCAGACAGGTACAAAGCTCTTACTTATTAGAGCGCCCGACTATGCAAGGTATTGTTGCCGGCGATCAATCTTCACGTTTACTCAGCGATTTTAATATGGAGTTTTACGTAAAACCATTTGGCAAAATAGGTGAGGTACGCAATGAACCTTGATTTTAAATCGTTTACAGAAATCGATTGGAATGAAATCGAGCTCGATAACATCGGTGAGTGGCCCGTTATTGTAAAAGCAATATGCGTAACTTTTGTAGCTTGTTTGGTGTTGTTTTTTAGCTACAGTTTATTAGTGTCGGATGAAATAGACAGCTACCACAATGCCGTTGCTAAGGAAATTGAGTTACGCACAACCTACCGAACTAAATATGCAGTTGCCAGTAAGCTTGATATTTATCGTGAGCAAATGGTTGAGATGGAAGATAAATTCTCTCAATTATTAAAACGCCTACCTACTTCAAATGAGACGCCAGGATTATTGGACGACCTTTCTTATGTGGGTACAACCAGCGGGTTAACATTTTTAAAAATTGGTTGGTTGCCAGAAGTTGAAAAAGAGTTTTATACCGAGTTGCCAATTAAAATTGAGGTGGTAGGTACTTATCATGAGTTTGGCGAATTTGTAGGGAAAGTGGCTCAACTACCAAGAATTGTCAGTTTACATGACTTTTCTATTTTATCATCTGGCGAAAAGCAGCTAACATTCAGTGTAGTAGCAAAAACTTACCGTTATGAAGAGGGGGTGAGATGATGAAGCAGCTTCTCTTTTTAACCACCGCGATGTTGCTGCTCAGTGGCTGTAACGAGGATACATCGGAGCAAAAAGAATTTATTGATCAGGTTAAAGCAAATACCACGGCACGTATTGAAAAAATACCTGAGCTAGTTAAGTTTGAGCACTTTGAGTATAACGCCAAAGACTTACGTAGCCCTTTTGTAGCACCAGAACCAGAAATTATTCAAAACAAGCTAACACAAGTTAAAAACTGTCTTCACCCAGACCCAGAGCGTGTTCGTCAGCCACTGGAGAAGTACCCATTAGATAATTTAGCAATGAGGGGCACAATAGGATCGAACGGCAAAACATGGGCGCTCATTACAGCTGCTGATGACACCTTGCACCGAGTAACAATAGGAAGCTACTTAGGCACCTATGACGGAAAAGTAAGCAGTGTTAATAGTGACTATATTGAATTAGTAGAATTAATCCCTGATGGGTCAGGTTGTTGGAAAGAACGTTTGACCAAATTAGAAATGTTAGAGGCGGCAACCAATGGCGCAAATTAATAAGAAAAAAGGTATACCCTATATGCATAAAGGTGAGTGTTCGCATCATCGTATTTTATCTGCTTTATTGTTTGTTTTTTTACTACTAATGACAAAAGCCGTAAGTGCAGCCCCTTTACTCTATGACGTTCGATATAATCCATTGCTTAAAGGTGAAACCGAATTACAGCTAGTTTTTGATGAAGAGTTGCAGCAGCAACCAGCAGTACAAGTTTTTAATAGCCCTGCAAGAATAGAGCTACTATTTGATGGGGTAGAATTAGATGAAGGGTTGACGAATATCGCTATCAACCAAGCTGGTATCAGTAACATCACGAGTATGATGACCAGTGCGGGTTTAAAAGTGACCATTAACTTGGACCGATTAAAAATTTATGAGACTGAAGTAAACAATAATTTAGTTTCTATTAGAATTTCAGATAACCCACTTACAGAGCAAATTTTAACAACCAGCGAAGATGAGCCTGCTTACACGTCTAATTATATTAACGGTATTCAAGCAATTGATTTTCGACGTGGAGAAAAAGGTGAAGCGAAAGTACTTGTTTATCTACAAGATACTCAGGCAGCTGTAGAGGTGCATGAAAGCGGTGGAAAAATCATTGCCGAGTTTCATCATACCGATATTTTAGATGATTTATTGTATGAATTAGATGTACTTGATTTTGGTACTGTGGTGAGCAGTATTGAAACGTTTAAAGAAGATAACCTTACACGTTTAGTGATTGAACCAAACACTGCATTTGCCTATACCTATCAGCAAATTGAGAATATTTTTACCTTAACGGTTGAGAAAGATGAAACGCAAAATGCCTACTTAGATGGTGGTAAAGAGTACTTGGGTCGTCCTATGACGCTTAATTTTCAAGATATCTCTGTTCGTGCTGTATTACAGATTATTGCCGGTTACAATGATTTTAACTTGGTAACAAGCGACTCAGTGACAGGCAATATTACTCTTCGCCTTGATGGGGTTCCGTGGGATCAGGCGTTAGATGTCGTGCTTAGAATAAAAGGCTTAGACAAACGCATGGACGGTTCTATTTTAATGGTTGCACCATCTGAAGAGCTGGCTGCCCGTGAAGCAAAAGAGTTAAAAGCTAAACAGCAAGTTGAGGATTTAGAGCCACTTTACAGTGAATACATCCGCTTAAATTATGCAAAAGCAGAAGACTTTGCCGACTTATTAAAAACAGATACCAATAGTATTATTACAGCCAGAGGGAGCGTGTCTGTTGATCAACGTACCAATACGTTATTAATGAAAGACACTGCAAAAAGTATTGAAAGTGTTCGTCGTATGGTCGAAACTTTAGATATACCAGTTAAACAAGTAGTTATTGAAGCGCGTATGGTAACCGTACGTGACAACGTAACTGAAGACTTGGGGGTTCGTTGGGGGTTTAGTGATCAGCAAGGCTCAGACGGTGTTTCTGGCACATTAGAAGGAGCGGAAACGATTTCTAATGGTAATATTCCTAGTCTTTCTGATCGACTTAACGTTAATTTACCAGTGGCGAATCCATCGGCAAGTATAGGTATGCACATTGCTAAATTGGCTAACGGAACATTAATTGATTTAGAATTAACCGCCCTTGAAGAAGAAAACAAAGGTGAAATCATTGCAAGCCCACGCATTACTGCAGCTAATCAGCAAAAAGCGCGTATTGAACAAGGTACTGAGATCCCGTATGTGGAGTCAGCTTCAAGTGGTGCAACAACCGTAAGTTTTAAAAAGGCGGTACTAAGCCTAGAAGTGACACCTCATATCACACCCGATAACAAAGTTATTTTAAATTTAATCATTACTCAAGATACCCGAGGGGATACGGTTCAAACAGGTACAGGCCCAGCGGTTGCCATCGATACGCAACAAATTGAGACTCAAGTACTCGTTGAGAATGGACAAACGGTAGTGTTGGGTGGTATTTTCCAACAGCAAATTATTAATTCGACCAAAAAAGTACCTTTATTGGGCGACCTTCCTTACGTAGGAAGACTATTTAAAAGCACAAGCGAGTTCAATGAAAAGCGCGAACTGCTGATTTTTGTTACACCTAAAATCCAAATAGACTAAATATTTAAGCTATCTAGGTTGAATACCAGCCTAGATAGTATGGGTATGTAATTTAGTTATCGTGGTGTGAACACTCCCTATAAATGTACAATAAGACAGTATATAATTTTGATCATGTACTGTACTGCGGATGTATTTAAGGCTGCGTTTATGTTGTTTGTAATTCAGGCTCTTGTAAAGTTACCATGCAAAAGCTTTCATGAAGCAACAATGTAGTAACCTTAATTGCATAAATTTTAACCCTAGAAGATAAACTTGCCTATAATAAGGTGCTTTTTTGTTAACCAGTGGGTAATTATTTAGTTTAATTGCTCGTTATATGGCTTTTTATCCTAATTGACTTGAAATACCCGACCGATTACTGAGATAATCCCTTTCTTAATTTTGGGGCCAGGTCGTTAGGCGGGGTTTTATTTCAAATTTTAGAGTTCGTTTGTACTAAAAGATATGGCTGAGAAACGTAATATATTTCTAGTTGGCCCCATGGGGGCTGGCAAAAGCACGATTGGTCGTCACATCGCTGACCAATTACACCTTGAATTTGTTGATTCTGATCAAGAAATCGAACGTCGCACGGGCGCAGATATTGCCTGGGTATTCGATCTTGAAGGTGAAGAAGGCTTTAGACTTCGTGAAGAATCTGTTATTGGTGACTTAACCGAAATGCAAGGTATTGTACTTGCAACCGGTGGTGGTTCTGTAATGAGTAAAGAAGTTCGAAACAAGCTTTCGGCTCGCGGTATTGTTGTATACTTAGAGACACCGATTGAAAAGCAAGTTGCACGTACGCAACGCGACAAGCGTCGCCCATTACTGCAAACAGAAGAAGCACCTCGTGATGTACTTGAGCGCTTAGCAGAAGAGCGTGAACCATTATATAAAGAAGTAGCTGATTTTGTTGTACGCACTGATGAGCAGAGCGCGAAAGTTGTTGCTAACCAAATCATCGAGAAATTGGATTTTTAAAAGCCAGTATTAAAAAGGACTAACCCAGCATGCTTGAATTAACTGTTAATTTAGACGAGCGAAGTTATCCTATTTATATTGGTCAATCTGCACTTCAAGATACAGGCCGTCTAATCCATCACATTGGTGATTGTCGGCCTATCATCATTACTAATGAAACGATTGCACCGCTGTACCTTCAACAGTTGCTTGATTCATTAGCACAGCTAAACCCACTGCATTTTATTATTCCAGATGGTGAGCAATATAAATCACTCACTTGGTTTGAAAAAATATCGGCATTCCTACTTGAGAATAATTGCGGCCGTGACACCTGCTTAATTGCATTAGGTGGTGGCGTTGTAGGTGATTTAACTGGATTTGTTGCCGCTTGTTATCAGCGTGGCGTCCCATTTATCCAAATACCAACCACTTTATTATCTCAAGTTGATTCTTCAGTTGGCGGTAAAACAGCGGTTAATCACCCGCTAGGTAAAAATATGATTGGGGCTTTTTATCAACCCCAAGCTGTATTTATTGACACACGTTCGTTGCATACCTTACCAACACGCGAGTTTGCTGCAGGTATGGCTGAAGTTATTAAGTATGGCTTGATTTACGATACTGAACTGTTTGCTTATCTAGAGCATAACATCGCTAAATTACAACAATTAGACGAGGCGTGTTTACAGCACATCATCTTCAGATGCTGTGAAATTAAAGCGCTTATTGTTGCACAAGATGAAAAAGAGCAGGGCCTTCGTGCGTTGTTAAATTTAGGGCACACGTTTGCGCATGCTATTGAAGCGCAAATGGGTTACGGTGTCTGGTTACATGGAGAAGCGGTCGCGACAGGTATGGTGCTTGCTGCAAAGCTTGCTTATACTCGCCAAGATTTAACACGAGAAGATGTAGAGCGTATTGCTACATTAATAGCGCAATATAGCTTACCAATCGAGATACCTAGCGATATGACCAGTGAGCACTTTTTACTGCATATGCGAAAAGATAAAAAGAATAAAAAAGGGACTATCAGATTCATTTTACCCACCGAATTTGGTCATTGTGCATTAGTTGATGATGTGTCTGATGAGCAAGTCAGAGCATTGATCGAGCAATAAATGCAGTCACAAATTTTACCGAGCCGTGCGGCTTTGGTGGATAGAATCGCATTGCAATTTGAATATGGTCAAAACCTAATTGTTTTGTTGGGCACTTCTGGTTTAGGTAAAAGCTATTTGCTTGAAACCTTCATCACTGATAAATATAACGATTTTAATAAAGCGTTTGTGCAAGTTGGCGCTCAGATGACTGATGTGCAATTGATGACTCAATTATTAGAGCAAAGCTTTAATGGCCCTTTAATTGATCACAACCTGAGCTTATCACAAAATTATTATCAATTAGCGAAGCAACAACAATGCGGCGCGTGTTTATGGGTTATCGATGGCGGCAGGCACTTATCTGATGAGCTAATTGCAGAGCTCGAGCTGTTATCAAAAAGTGCGCCCAATGTGCTTTACATTATGATTGCATCGCAGTCTAAATTGCCGTTTAAAGAGGCAGTTAATATTCATTTAGAGCCATTAAACTTGGTTGAAAGTAAGCAGCTAATGGGATGGTACTTCACGGCGCTACCTTATGATGAAGACCCTGTATTTAAAACCTTTTTAGTTGAAGCCCAAGGTAACCCAAGTCTTTTATTAGCCTGGCAGCCTAGCGAACAAGTTGCTGATATTATAGTAAAAGACAAAGTATCTTGGCGCTTACAGTTGCTCACACTATTACTCATAATTATGTTATTGATTATTGGCGTTGTATACAAAGCTGATATGACCCAATGGTGGAAAAATGCTAATAGTCAAAGCGATGAGCAAGTCCTCACAACCGCTATTACAACCGAGCAAGCTATTCAAAATAAACAACAACCGGCTAAATCACCAACCCTGTTTACCTCACCACAGCCTATAACTAAAGAGCCAACTACAGATGAGCGTGCCCACAATGACGTGCCAGCAATTGTAGGAAGTTTAACTGAGCCATCGACTTTAACTGAACAAGAAAAGCCAGCACCGCCGCCGGTTGAAGAAGTCATTAGCGTACCTGAGGTGGTAAAGCAGCAAAGCCAAATGGTAAAAATACCTAGTAACTGGTACCTGGAACAACCTGAAGATAATTTTGTTATTCAGCTATTAGCCGTAACTCAGCAGCAGGTAAGTAATGAGTTTATTGCTGAACATAAGCTAGAAAGTATTACCAATACATACCAAACTAAGCGAAATGGTAAAATGTGGTGGGTGGTAACAACAGGCAGTTTTGCTAACTTAAATGAGGCAAAACAAGCACTGCAAGCACTCCCCGCTGGAGTAAGAAAAAATAAACCTTTCTATAAAAAAATTAGCAAAATAAAACAAGAAATTGCACGAGTTGATCAGTAAACTCAGTGACTTTAGTGTAAAATCGCGCAACACCGAATTGAAGTAAAGAGCCAATGCAGCAAAAGAGTAGAGCCTTCCTTAAATGGGCAGGCGGAAAATACAGCCTCGTTGAAGATATTAACGCGCGACTAAATCAAGCAAGTAAACATGCAGATACCTTGGTTGAACCTTTTGTTGGTGCGGGCTCAGTGTTTTTAAATAGTAATTTTAAACACTACGTACTTAACGATATAAATGCTGATTTAATCAATTTATATAAAGAGCTTAAACGTTCGCCGGATGAGTTTATTAGCGATGCAAAAAAACTATTTGTTGATTTAAATAACCATCCAGATGCGTATTACGATTATCGTGTGCAGTTTAACCAAAGCAGCGATGTGTATGAGCGAGCTATTTTATTTTTATATATGAACCGCCATGGTTATAACGGATTATGTCGCTATAACTTAAAGGGCATTTTTAATGTGCCTTTTGGTAAATATAAAAAGCCTTATTTTCCTGAAAAAGAAATGTACTTTTTTGCCAGCAAAGCACAAAAAGCAACATTTACCTGCTTAGGCTACGATGATGTATTTAAACTGGTCCCTAAAAATGCGGTGATATACTGCGATCCGCCCTATGTGCCATTAAGTAAAACCGCATCGTTTACCTCTTACGCTAAAGGCGGATTTAACTTAGATGATCAGGCTAATTTAGCTAACTTGGCTGAGCAAGCGGCATTTGAGAATAACACGCCAGTCCTTATTTCAAACCACGATACCGTGTGGACACGCAAAATTTACAGTCAAGCATCACTGGATAAAATTCAGGTTAAACGTACGATTAGTCCAAAGGGCGGTTCACGAAATAAAGTGGATGAGCTAATGGCTATGTATTTAGCACCGAAGTCACGGTTGCATAAATAGCCAGTACAAATAATACAAACAGTACTACGGCAATAGCTATCAGCGTAATTGGAGAGTGGTACTTAAAGTCTGTTTTGCGCTTATCTTCAGATTGAACACCAAAAAATGCAGCCAGTACGCTTTGTAACGCGCTAAAAAAGTGCTGCATTTAATTAAAATAATGGCTTGATTGAAGAGGGTTTGTGTTTGTCATCAGTACCCGTTAACAACTCTAGCAAGTCTAAGTAATGAAACTGAGCGCTACGGCTATCACCTGTTAACCAAGAGGCCCAAGACGAATCCTCTTCAATTTGAATGCAACGGGTTGCGCTATTATTAATAGCGTTGGTTTGCTCTTTATGAAGACAAATGTTGGCAGAGCTTAAATCTTGCTCAGTATTTGAGCAAAACGATACTGCTCCAATAATAACACTTACCGACGTGATTAATAATCCAATTTTAAAAGCACGCATAATATAAACCTAATAATTTAGTTCTTCGCGCAGCATAACAAAAACTGCTTAAATAATACACTTTATTTTTGTTATTGTTTATTTGTATTGTGTGTTAAATACTGAGTGACACCCGCTTAAAAACTGACTCTGTTTTTAATTATAAAGCCTACATCCTCAGCAGGTTATTCTTTTTCATGACTAGCCGCAATAAGGCTTTAACATTACTTATTTAGCGCTATTTTTTAAAGGTGGTACTTGGGTAACTTCGCTAATTAAGTTACATTAACGGCATAAATTATTCATTAACGGATTAACGATGCTCAACTGTGAACAAAAATACTTAATAGCGCCCTCAATATTATCTGCAGACTTTGCACGATTAGGCGAAGATGTCGACAAAGTGTTAGCCGCTGGTGCTGATGTCGTTCATTTTGATGTAATGGATAACCATTACGTACCTAACTTAACGATTGGCCCAATGGTATGTAAAGCACTTCGCGACTACGGGATTAAAGCCCCGATTGATGTGCATTTAATGGTAAAACCGGTAGATAGCTTAATTCCACAATTTGCCGAGGCGGGTGCATCAATTATTACCTTCCATCCAGAGGCGAGCGAGCATATTGACCGTACTTTGCAATTGATAAAAGATGAAGGTTGTCAAGCAGGCTTAGTGTTCAACCCTGCAACAAGTTTAAGCTACCTCGATCACGTAATGGATAAAGTAGATGTGATCTTATTAATGTCAGTAAATCCTGGGTTTGGTGGGCAAAGTTTTATTCCACAAACACTCGAGAAACTGCGAGAGGCAAAACAACGCATTGTTGAATCTGGACGTGATATTCGTTTAGAAGTAGATGGTGGTATTAAAGTAGATAACATAGCCGCGGCGGCTGAAGCGGGAGCCGATATGTTTGTTGCAGGCTCAGCTATTTTTAATCAGCCTGATTATAAAACGGTGATTGATGAGATGCGTCAGCAATTAGAAAGTGTTAAATAATGAAATATGAAGCAGCGTTTTTTGACTTAGACGGCACCCTAGTTGATAGCGTGTACGACTTGTATATGGCTTTAAATTTAACACTTAGCGATTTAGCGTTTCCAATTGTCAGTCAGCGATTAGTTGAAAGCTGGGTAGGTAATGGCATTGAGGTGTTAGTTAAACGAGCTCTTTGCGGCGATATGCAAATTAGTGAGCATCTCGATGAGGCTTTAAGCGAACGAGCTACCAACCTGTTTTATCAACATTACAGTGAGCAGGTCGGTGAATACAGTGTGTTATATCAGCATGTTGAAACTGGTCTTGCTGCTCTCAGTGGTATGCCTAAAGCACTTATTACTAATAAAGCACGCCGCTTTACTGAAATGCTTTTAGATAAGCTCGCTATTCGCAGTCATTTTGAAGTGATTGTTTGCGGTGATGACATGGCAAAAAAACCGTCACCTGAGCCGCTATTATTTGCTTGCGATGCATTAAATATAACGCCTGATAAAGCGATTATGATTGGTGATTCAAAGAGTGACATACTCGCAGCGCAAGCCGCTAACATTGACGTGATAGCGCTTACTTATGGGTATCATCAGGGAGAGCAGTTAGCGGATTATAATCCGCAGTACCTATGCGATAACTTCTTAGCTATAATACCGACACTAACACAGCGTTAAGCATATTTAATTAAGTAAAAATAAAGGAAAATCATGAGTAAACCAGTAGTATTAAGTGGCATGCAGCCAACCGGTGGTATGACAATAGGCAACTATGTTGGCGCTATTAACCAGTGGGTTAAGCTACAGGAAGAATATGATAGCTACTTTATGCTTGCAGACTTGCATGCAATTACCGTACGCCAAGACCCTGAATTATTGCGTGCTCGTGTACTCGATGGCGTTGCGTTATATACGGCATGCGGTATTAACCCAGAAAAAGCGGCGTTATTTGTACAATCTCAGGTACCTGAGCATGCGCAACTTGGCTGGGTATTAAACTGTTATGCGCAAATGGGTGAGCTTAATCGCATGACCCAGTTTAAAGATAAGTCGGCAACGCATGCTAATAATATTAATGTGGGGTTATTTGCTTATCCAGCTTTGCAAGCGGCTGATATTTTACTGTACCAAGCAGACAAAGTACCTGTAGGTGAAGATCAAAAACAGCACCTTGAACTAACGCGTGATATTGCAACTCGCTTTAATAATGTTTACGGCGATATTTTTACGCTGCCAGAACCGTATATTCCAGAATTTGGTGCGCGAGTAATGAGCCTGCAAGATCCACTGAAGAAAATGTCTAAGTCAGATGAAAATCCAAATGGCTTTATTATGATGTTAGACGAGCCGAAAAAGATTGAGAAAAAGCTTAAAAAAGCAGTTACCGATTCTGACGAGCAAGCGCGTATTTACTTTGATCGCAAAGAAAAGCCAGGTGTATCTAATTTACTTACACTACTAAGTGTGGCAACTAAGCGCTCAATTGAAGAGTTAGTCCCTGAATACGAAGACAAAATGTATGGCCATTTGAAAAAAGACACCGCAGCAGCTGTTGTCAGCATGATTGAGCCAATTCAAACACGTTTTAAAGAAATTCGTGAAGATCAAACACTTCTTAATGACATCATGAGATCAGGGGCTGAAAAAGCCGGCGCGCGTGCAGAAACTACATTAAAAGCAGTTTATGATGCGGTTGGGTTTATTCCACGCCCATAGGCTCGTTTATTTGCAGATACAAAAATGCCGCTAATTTAGCGGCATTTTTTGTATTTTAATGTTTTGTAGCAGAAATACCGGCAGACTCACAGGCTCTAACTATAAATTTATAACTGTAAGGCATGCTTTGATCAGGCGTTATTTCAATAATTTCGTAATCATTTAGCTCTATTGACTTACTCTGTGTTGATTTCTTACAGCGTGAATAACTGTCAGCTTCATAACTATAGGCAAACATGGCAATTAAGCGCTTACTACGTTCAAAGTAGCCTTTAGTATCTAAAAACTGCCTAACCGTTTGAGTGTTCTCATCTTCGCCTTCTAAGCGAATACCAAATGTTTTTGTCTGAGCGCCGTCATCGTCTGAAGAGGGAAGTTTTTTCTTTATTTGCTCACTCAACTTTTCTATGGCTTGCTCTTGTTCAGCGGGGGATTTATTTGCGAGCGATTGGCTATTTTCAAAGCTATTTACTATATCGTTTAATACTTTTTCAGGCGGTTTTTCATCAATAAATGCAATCAGACTTACAAACACTACCGTCGCTAAAAAAAGCGGGTTAATGCAGTTAGAAGTGGTGAGTAGCTTTGGCTAATAAACTTTATGCGATCAGATCCAAATGGCTTGATTAGTAATACTGGCATAAAATACCAAAATAACTGCTTTACCGGCGAGTGAATTCCAGAGCTGATTAAACTTAGGCCAAAATTCTATGATCAGCGCAATAATAGTAATAGTGGCACGTAGCCACGTTAACTTAAAAATGGCTAGAGTTATAAACGCAAGCAGATAAAGTTTTTGCGCGGTGTTAAGGTTAAACCATATGCTTTTTATATGGCTAAGCAGTTTAACTTGGTGTGGTTGCCAGCTTTTTTGCTGTTGCTTAAACTGCTTATTAGCATGCCATTTTGCAATTTTTAAATACCTTAACACCGACTTACCTTATCTAAAGCGTATTACCGTTATTTATTTAATAACGGTTTTAAGTAGTGCCCAGTATGAGAGCGCTGGCATTCAGTCACTTCTTCAGGTGTACCTGCAATCAGTATTTCACCGCCGCCAGCACCACCTTCAGGGCCTAAATCAACGATCCAGTCGGCTGTTTTGATTACATCTAAATTGTGCTCAATCACTACAATGGTATTGCCATGATCGCGCAGACGATGCAGTACTACTAATAATTGCTCTATATCTGCAAAGTGCAGGCCTGTTGTTGGCTCATCTAATATGTATAGTGTTTTACCGGTATCACGCTTAGAAAGCTCACGTGCTAACTTAATTCGCTGTGCTTCACCACCAGAAAGTGTTGTAGCGGCTTGGCCTAAACGGATATAAGAAAGTCCAACATCCATCAGGGTTTTAAGTTTACGTGCAATAGCCGGTATTTTATCAAAGTAGTCATGGGCATCTTCAACGGTCATGTCGAGCACTTGGTTGATGTTTTTGCCTTTATATTGTACTTCTAAGGTTTCGCGATTATAACGTTTACCCTTACACACATCACACGGTACATAAACGTCTGGTAAAAAGTGCATTTCTACTTTAATAACGCCATCACCTTGGCATGCCTCACAACGCCCACCTTTAACATTAAAACTAAAGCGACCTACTTTGTAACCACGTGAACGGGCTTCTTGAGTACCTGCAAATAGCTCACGAATACCAGTGAAAATACCAGTATAAGTGGCAGGGTTTGAACGCGGTGTGCGGCCAATAGGACTTTGGTCAATATCAATTACTTTATCAAAGTGCTCAAGGCCTGCAATTGATTTGTAAGGTGCCGCTTCTGCGGTTGTGGCACCATTAAGCTCAGTGTGAGCGAGTTTAAATAAGGTATCGTTAATGAGTGTAGATTTACCCGAACCAGATACGCCGGTAATACAGGTCATTAAGCCAAAAGGTATTTTTAAATCAACATTTTTTAAGTTATTACCAGTAGCACCAAACAGTTCTAACCATTTCTCGTTAGTAGCATGGCGCTCTTTAGGTACTTCTATTTTACGCACGCCCGATAAAAACTGGCCGGTAACCGAGTCTTTGCTTGCTAAAATATCATCGCGTGTACCTTGAGCAATAACATGGCCGCCATGTACGCCAGCACCTGGGCCAATATCAATAATATGATCAGCGGCACGAATGGCGTCTTCATCGTGTTCTACAACAATAACGGTGTTACCTAAATCACGTAAATGAACTAAGGTTTTCAATAAACGGTCGTTATCACGTTGGTGCAAACCAATGGAAGGTTCATCCAGTACATACATAACACCCACTAACCCAGCACCAATTTGACTCGCTAAGCGAATACGCTGTGCCTCACCGCCTGAAAGTGTGTCGGCGCTGCGCTCAAGTGATAAGTAATTTAGACCTACATTTATTAAGAACGATAACCGGTCGCGAATTTCTTTTAGTATCTTCTCGGCGATTTGGCCTTTTTGCCCAGTTAAATGCAAACCTTCAAAAAAGCTCATCGCCTCACCAATACTCATATGCGTAATGGTTGGCAAGTTAGTTTGACCTATAAATACATTGCGTGCTTCTTGGCGAAGGCGCGAACCTTTACAACTAGGACACGCTTGACTGGTTTGATACTTAGCTAGCTCTTCACGCACAGAGTTTGATTCAGTTTCGCGGTAGCGGCGGTTCATATTATTTAACACGCCTTCAAATACATGATTACGTGTAACTAAATCACCGCGGTCATTACGGTAATTAAATGCAATTTTAGTATCACCCGAGCCATCTAGAATAATTTTCTTATGTTCTTTTGCAAGCTCTTGATAAGGAACATCTAAATCAAACTCGTAATGTTGTGCAACTGCTTGCAACATTTGATAGTAGTAAAAGCTGCGTTTATCCCAACCTTTAATTGCACCGCCAGCTAAGCTTATTTCAGGATTATGGACCACGCGATTAGGGTCAAAGTATTGTCTTACGCCTAAACCATCACAGCTTTGACAAGCCCCTGCAGGATTGTTGAACGAAAATAAACGCGGTTCAAGCTCTGTCATCGCATAGCCACAGGTTGGACAGGCAAAATTTGCTGAAAACAGCATTTCTTCAGCATTGCTATCGTCCATAAACGCAATGTTGGCAACGCCGCCTGACATTTCAAGTGCTGTTTCGAATGATTCCGCGAGACGTTGTTGCTGGCCGTCTTTGACTTTAAAGCGATCAACCACGACTTCAATTGTGTGCTTTTTATGTAGATCTAGTGATGGTGGATCAGATAGGTCGCACACTTCGCCATCAATACGTGCGCGAATGTAGCCTTGGCTTGCAAGCTGCTCTAATAGCTTTACATGTTCGCCTTTACGGTCTTTAACAACAGGCGCCAAGAGCATTAACTTTGTGCCTTCAGGCAGCGCCAGTGTGGTATCGACCATTTGGCTGATTGTTTGCGCCGCGAGCGGTAAATCATGAGTCGGACAGCGAGGTTCGCCAACGCGTGCAAACATCAAGCGTAAATAATCGTAGATTTCAGTAATAGTTCCCACGGTTGAACGTGGGTTATGCGAGGTTGATTTTTGTTCTATGGAAATAGCAGGAGAAAGGCCTTCAATATGATCTACATCGGGCTTTTCCATTAATGACAAAAACTGCCTTGCATAAGCAGAGAGTGATTCAACATACCGGCGTTGCCCTTCTGCATACAGCGTATCAAATGCAAGTGATGACTTTCCTGAACCAGATAAGCCAGTAATAACAATTAGTTTATCACGTGGGATGGTTAGGCTGATGTCTTTTAAATTGTGCGTGCGGGCGCCTCGGACTTCAATGTTTTCCATGCTATCTCGTTTATTGCCAAAATTATTTGTTCAGTATCGCATAATACGCTGCAATATTAATCCTTGATCATCGAAAAAATCCTTAGTTATAGACGATTAATTATTGCCAAGCTTGTGATAGAATCCTTGCCTAATTTTTTAACACAGTAAGATCACGCAAATAATGACCGCATCTTCACTTAATTCACGAGAAAAACGCGCCGCCGTATCGTTAGCGAGTGTGTTTGCATTTAGAATGCTCGGCTTATTTATGCTGATGCCTGTTTTAGCTATTTATGGTCAAGAGCTTGAAGGCTTTTCACCTATCTGGATTGGTTTTGCAATTGGTGCGTATGGTTTAACTCAGGCCGTATTACAAATCCCAATGGGGAGACTTTCCGATAAAATAGGTCGTAAAAAAGTCATAGTCGGTGGTTTGGCGGTGTTTGCTTTAGGTTCGGTAATTGCCGCTTTGGCAGAGTCTATTCAAATGGTGACGGTAGGGCGTGCGTTACAAGGCATGGGAGCTATCGCCAGCGCATTATTAGCGTTTGCATCAGATTTAAGCCGTGATGAACAGCGCCCCAAAGTGATGGCGGTGATCGGCATGAGCATCGGCATGAGCTTTGCGTTTGCGATGTTATTAGGGCCGATAGTGGCAGCTTCATGGGGCATTGCAGGCGTATTTTGGCTAACGGCTATTTTGGCTGTGTGTGGTATTTTTATAGTCACTATGCTCGTTCCCAGTGCAATAAATAAAGCCCCTAAAGGCGATACGCTTGCCAGTTTTAGTGACATCAAAAAATTGATTAAACACCCACAGCTGGCACGTTTAAATGTAGGCGTATTATTGCTGCATCTAACATTAACGACTATTTTTGTAGTATTACCAAGCCAATTAATTAAAGATGGCTTAGTGGCCGAAAACCATTGGCAGCTTTATATTCCGGTTTTATTTTTGGCGTTTTTTTTAATGGTGCCAGTAATGATAGTGGCAATTAAAAAAGAGAAAGAAAAACAAGCCTTTATTGGTTCTGTTATGGTTTTAATAGTTAGCATGTTAAGTATGTCTATGTGGGCAAACAGCGTTGTTGGTATTGCAGTTTGTATGCTGTTATATTTTGTTGCGTTTAACTTTTTAGAAGCCACTATGCCGGCTCTTGTGTCGCGTATTGCTCCAGCAAGCCAAAAAGGCTCAGCCATGGGGGGGTATTCATCGAGCCAGTTTTTAGGCGCTTTTTTAGGCGGCATGCTTGGCGGGTATGTAGCACAAACAACTAGTACGCAAGCTGTGTTTGCGGCGGCGGCACTTGTTGGGGTAATATGGCTTATTATTGCGTGGAAAATGCAAGTCCCACCGAAAAGCAAAGTTATTAGTTTAATGACCCAATTAGATTCTGAAGAGCAGGCACAAACACTGGCTTCTCAGTTAGTTGCTTTACCCGGCGTAATAGAAGCAACCGTAGTTCGCGATGAAAGTCGTAGCTACTTAAAAATTAATGATAAAGAATTTGACCTAGACCAAGCCCGAAGAGTGGCTGGTTTAATCTAACGTTTATAGGAGATGGTTCCATGGCACGCGGTGTGAACAAAGTAATTTTGGTTGGTAATTTAGGGCAAGATCCTGAAGTTCGTTACATGCCTAATGGTAATGGTGTAGCAAATATTACCTTAGCAACTTCAGATAGCTATAAAGATAAAAACACTGGCCAAATGGTTGATAAAACTGAGTGGCACCGTGTGGTATTTTTTGGCAAGTTAGCTGAAATTGTGGGTGAATACTGCCGCAAGGGATCACAAATTTACGTAGAAGGAAAACTTCAAACCCGTAAATGGACTGATCAACAAGGCCAAGAAAAATACACTACAGAAATCGTTGTTGATGGCTTTACGGGTCAAATGCAAATGCTAGGTGCACGCGGTGGCGACCAACAAGGTGGTGGTTATCAAGGTAACCAAGGTGGTCAACAAAGTAGTGGCTATCAAGGAAACCAAGGCGGGCAACAAAGCGGTGGTTATGGTCAAAATAACCAAGGCCAAAATAGCCAGCAAGGCAGTTATGCTCCACAGCAGCAATCTGCACCTGCTCAGCAGCAAAACAACCAATACCAGCCACAGCAGCAAGGTGGTTTTGCACCACAACAAAATAGTGCACCACAACAGCAAGGCGGGTTTGCACCTAAGCCACAAAATGCACCGCAAGGTGGCGCATCAAACCCTATGGAACCAACAATCGACTTTGATGACGATATCCCGTTCTAGCTTACGTATAACTTAAAAGTGTAAATATAAATCACTTTTAATCAAATTTTTCATTCAAACCCAGCGTAAAAACTGGGTTTTTTATTTTTTAAGCCAAGCCCTCATTTGTTCAAACTAATATATAAATAATGACAGCTGTTTAGTTAACTAATTAAAGGCTAAATATAATGTTTATAACATTAAGTACTAACTTTTAAACCTCTGCTAAACTTTTATTGTTGGCTTGTACAATTGCAAATAGTAGACAACACTTTAATAACTTATTTGATGTGCCGGTGGGTTATGAAAGCCAGTAAATTTCACTTTACCAATTATTCAAATGCTTTGTTTTATGCTCTGTGTATCGCCTTGCTAGTGATTATTAATAGCGGTTTAAGTTTGGTTTTACAGCATCAAAACGAGCAAGTTGGTTTAAAGCTAGCGAAGCAATTGCAACAGCCATTGGCCAATGAAAATCAACTTATTGCAAATACGCCTTTTACGCTCGCCCCTAATAAAAACTCTATTTATATAGAAAAACAAAAACATTATTTTAGCGCTAACTCAAAAGGAATTTTGCTTTACTCATGGCCAGTTTGGTATAGCTATAGCTATTTGTTTTTAATAATAAACGCGTTTTTTTTGCTCGCTATGCTTTGTATTCGACGTTTTAAAAAGCCTAAAACAATAAAAAACAGCACAATAGCCTCTAAACGTCAGCAGCACTTTAATAATAAGAAAGTGCGTTATGCACCCAAAGTGAGTTCTTTACAGCTCGCTCCAATAGCGACAACTAATGTGCAGGAAGCAATTAAATATAATGTATTTGCACTTATTCAGTGTGAATGTCATTTTGATGCAAACACTGACTTACAAGCGACCTTTAACGTCTTATTGGCAAAAGACTTTATTAATACGACTGAAATATCCGTTAAGTTATTAACTGCAGGCAATTTCGCTTTTACTCTCAAAGGGATTGATGCAATTGATAAACTCAATTGCGCTAAATATTTACATCAATGCATTGTAAGTGCCGCTCATGTATTGACGCCAAGAACTGCACAGAGGCATGTAAAAGTAGGTTTATGTACTTATTATTCAGAGGCTGATCAGGTTATGGTGTATCAGTTGGCAAAGTCGGCACTTACTCTTTCACAGCAAAATCGAGTTAAGCATTATCACCAATTAGCGTTAAATTATGGTCATGTCCAAAAGCTCGATAGACACTCAATACCACAACGAATTAAAAAGCAAAAATTGGCTATTTTATTTCAACCAGTATACGAGCTCGATAGCGGCGCTATTATTAAGCATTACGTATCAATTAAAAGTAATGACAGGGGAAATAAACAATTACTTAATCAAGAAAGTATCAGTCAATTTTATAACGAAGGTGAGGCGCTATTGCACGATCAAGCGGTAGTCATGCAAGTAAAAAAACTATTGCTTATAGATAAATCATCGTCAGTTATTAGTATTAAGTTACATCCTAAAAACTGGTTTAATAACGAGTTTTGGAGCTGGTTAACTGCTTATATCAATGACTTAAAAAACCAACATACACTGCAATTTTCTATAAATGAATCAGAATTCTTAAATAATCAATTACGTTTGCAAGGCGCTTTTGCAGCAATAGCGGCACTAAACTGCAATATTGTAATTGATGATGTGAGAAGCAGTAAAAATATCTTTAAGTTTACGCTTAATAAACAAATATCAGGGCTTAACTTAGCTTCTGAACTTGTCCATGGGATAGAGCGCAGTAATTCACAACAAAAATACGTTAGGGGGATTGTGCATATGGGTAGATTATTGAGCTTATCAGTATTTGCACTTGATGTGGAGACGCATCAGGAGCTACAACTTTTAAAAGTAATAGGCATTAGCGGCGCGCAAGGAGGATATTTTTCTAAATTACTCCCCAATTATACTCAAGTCGCATTTCACTAATGCTAAGCAATTAACAAGTTAAATATACTCTACACTAATTTGCGATATTTTAGCCCTTCTAAACCTTGCAACCCACCAGTATGTATTGCAATAATTTTGCTGTTAGGGGCAAAGTAATCATTATTGATGAGCTGCCAAAGTGCGTACATCATTTTACCACTGTAAATAGGCTCCAAGGGTAATTGATGTTGCTGCTGCATGTGTTGGCAAAACTGCCATAACTCAGCTGTAAAACGACCATATCCACCACCGTGAAATTGCGTAAGTAGTTGCCAGTTATTTTGTGATTTTGCTTTAGGACTAAGAGCGCGTATTTCGTCCCGCAGGTAGTCGGCTTGCTTCAAAACAGCAATCCCTAGTAGGTTGATTTTATTTGAGCTGCCCTCTATCAATCCAGCCAAGGTGCCGCCACTGCCAGTTGGACAGATTAAGTAGTCGTGCTCAGGTAAACTCTGGGCAAGCTCTTTACATCCCTCTATAGCAAACTCGTTAGTGCCTCCTTCAGGTAGAATGTATGCGTTTGGAAAGCGTGCCTGTAATGCGGCTAAATAGGCTTCATCATGTCGTTGTTTGTACTCTATACGATTGACTGCATATAACTGCATACCACATTGCTGTGCAAATTTTAGAGTAGGATTATTTAGATCAAGCTGTGGGCCGCGCACAATTGCGTGGGTTGTTAAGTTAAACTCTTTACCAGCAGCGGCGCACGCATGAATATGATTTGAAAAGGCCCCACCAAATGTAAGTAATTCAGATTTACCCAGTTGTTGCATACGAACTAAATTGTATTTGAGCTTTCGCCATTTATTACCGCTGATAAGTGGATGCAATAAATCATCGCGCTTAATAGCTAAAGTTATTTTTTTGTCTGTTAGTAATTCACTGGTAATTGTTTGTAAATAGCTATGTTCATTAATACTGAATGGTATTGGCATTATCACTCTTTTTCATTAGTTACATTATGAATGTGCTGTGTAATAGCGTTATTTTGACTCAGTTTTTATTACTTAAGCAAACTAAAAAATATGAATACGCGGCTAAATTGGCATCTTATATAGCGTAAAATGCAGATAAATCTCGGTGTTGTTAAATAAATTAGCTATTTAGTACAAATGAAACGGTTATTTACTGGCATGAAACGGGATAATAGTTGTAAACTGAGATAATAAATGAACAAAGCTTGTGTTTTGTGCTTCAAGTACATAGCATAAGGTTTTATTATAAAAAATAATAATAACCAAATAATTGCCGCTTTTTTGGGACTGAAATATATGCGAATCGCCCCTTTATCTCTGTTCATTTATGCTAGCTTTTTTGCAAGCACAGTATTTGCACAAGATACAACTACTGTAAACAGAATTGAATCAGAGATTAATGCGAAACAAACAGAATACACTCGTTCAACGACGATGCTCGATAAATATTTAAAAGAAGAGAATCAACTTCAAACACAACTTGAATTGCTGAGAACGCGTTCCACACAGCTTGATAAAGAAAAAAACCAAGTGTTGGATGCGATGAATGATATGTATCGACGTTTAATTGATAATCCGTCGCTATACATTACCTCTGCACAATCGCGTTATCAAAAAGCCGTTGTTGATCAAAAACAAAATAAAAATGATATTTTTATGCAATTGGCGGCAATTGCATCCATCTAAAAGATATTGAGCAAGTTCGCGCTGATAAACATGCACTTCAAAACACGATTGAAAGCTTAAAAGTGCAATATATTACGGCGCGTGTAGAGCGATTACGCAATGAATTTACCCGAGAGGGTACGCTTGAAGTTGACCATACCATTAACTGTAAGCGCACTGAAGCACTGGCGGCAAGTGAGCAGAGCGGTCAGCAAATAGGACTGAAAAAGGCAACTAAACGTTTTTTAGATCAAATATTTGAAAATTATACAGAAAAACGTCTTGTTGAACCTAAGCGAGACATGGCTGGGGTACAAGCACAAATTTTAAGTAGTCACGTGATTAAGAGCGCATTTAGCGGGCAAGGTGATTACAACGCCAATTTAAGCGTTACTAAGCGCGAAGATGTAAACAGCAGTCGTTTATGTCACTTACTTAGTGTGAATAATAGCTTTTGTTTAGAGTATGGTACCCCACTGGCAAATACTTATCAGCCAGCTTATAGTACTACTTTCTCTGATAGTCAGTTAATATTCAGCGATAATGGGGATAATAAAGCTGCTGCCGTTGTCGCTAAAACAGTTAATAAAAAGCCTAAAGTGGTCGCTGAGAACAAAAAAGATAAATTAGTTCAGTTAACCTTACGCTCTAATGTACACAGCGATGCAGTATTTATTAATGATATTGAGTCGGTTCTACTCGTTTGGTGACGAACTTACCACGTGGTTTGCATAAATTAGAAATACGCAAAGAGGGTTACATCCCTTATAAAGCGCGAGCAAATAATACAAGCAGATTGCCCAAAAGGAGTGGAAGTTGATACACGCCTACCTATGGTGGACCCATCAGCAGTGATGATCCCCGTTGGCAAATTTAAAATGGGTGATATAAACGGCAATGGGCTTGAAAATGAACGCCCCGTGGTTGAAAAAACGATTAGTGAATCTTTTGCTACGCAGAGCAAAGAAGTGACTGTTGGCGCATTTGAAGGGTTTGTAAACAAAACGCAATATAAAACCGAAGCTGAAAAAGGCAAAGGTTGCGCATATTACCCAACGGCGAACCTGTTTGGGAAGAAAGCTTAAATTGGCGAGCTCCAGGATTTGAGCAAACCAATGAGTTTCCTGCTGTGTGTTTGACAAAAAAAATGATGCTATTGTTTACGCTTAATGGTTTTTTGATAAAGCAGCGCAAACGTATCGTTTACCTACTGAGGTTGAGTGGGAATATGCGGTGCGTACAGGCACAGAGACAGAGTACCCATGGGATAACGAAATTGGTAAAAATCTAGCTAACTGTGGTTGGTGTGGTAGCGAGTGGTCTAATAAACGCACGGCTCCGGTAGGGTCTTTTTCTGCAAATGCATTTGGCTTATGCGATACTGTAGGCAATGTATGGGAATGGACTAGTAGTACAGGGAATAAAAAGATGCCGTTGTTCGCGAAGGTGCATGGAATTTTGCCCCAAGCCTTGCTCGTGCATCAACGCGTTAATTTTAGCGCCAGATTTTAGAGCTAATTATATTGGCTTTCGCTTAATGAGCGAACGATAATATTTAATGGGGAATCGACGCTTCCTCTTTTTAATGATTACAAAAACGGCTGCGCTTTACATTGCTCATTGTGTTGAGAATGTTAAAGTAAGCGCAACTACAACAAGAACGAATTTCAAAGGTCATCCAGCCTCATGTTTAAAAAACTCCGTGGTATTTTTTCAAACGATCTATCGATCGATTTAGGTACAGCCAACACACTAATTTATGTAAAAGAAGAAGGTATTGTATTAAACGAACCTTCAGTTGTTGCTATTCGTCAAGAGCGTGCTGGTGGACCTAAAAGTGTTGCATCTGTAGGTGCAGAAGCTAAGCAAATGTTGGGCCGTACGCCTGGTAATATTAAAGCTATACGTCCAATGAAAGACGGTGTGATTGCTGATTTTTATGTTACTGAAAAAATGTTACAGCACTTCATCAAACAAGTGCACAATAATAATTTTATGCGCCCAAGCCCACGCGTGCTTATTTGTGTTCCTTGTGGAGCTACTCAAGTTGAAAAGCGTGCAATTCGTGAATCAGCAATGGGTGCAGGTGCTCGCGAAGTCTACTTAATCGAAGAGCCAATGGCAGCTGCAATTGGTGCCGGTTTACCGGTGTCTGAAGCAACGGGTTCTATGGTGGTTGATATTGGTGGCGGTACAACAGAAGTCGCTATTATTTCACTTAATGGTGTTGTGTATTCATCTTCAGTACGCATTGGTGGTGATAAGTTCGATGAAGCCATTATTAATTATGTGCGTCGTAACTTTGGTAGCTTAATCGGTGAAGCCACCGCTGAGAATATTAAACACCAAATTGGATCGGCATTTAAAACAGACGAGCCAGTAGAGATAGAAGTGCGTGGTCGTAACCTTGCAGAAGGCGTACCTCGTTCGTTTACGCTTAACTCGCATGAAATCTTAGAAGCATTACAAGAACCACTAATGGGGATTGTAAGCGCTGTCATGGTGGCGCTTGAGCAGTCTCCACCTGAGCTGGCATCTGATATTTCAGCGCATGGTATGGTGTTAACTGGCGGCGGCGCATTACTTAAGGATTTAGATCGCCTGCTAATGGAAGAAACGGGCATTCCAGTGGTTGTTGCTGATGATCCACTTACGTGTGTTGCACGTGGCGGCGGCAAGGCCCTTGAAATGATTGATGTGCACGGTGGTGACGTTTTTAGTTACGATTAATGAAATCAATGTTTGAAAAAACGGTTTCTTTGCAACTGCGACTTTTTGTCGCAGTGCTTTTGAGTATCGTATTGATCCTTGGAGACAAGTACACGCAAGGTGGACAGAACATTCGTACTAGTTTGAATACATTGGTCAGTCCACTTATTTATGTTGCTAACCTACCTTACGAAGTATTTAGCTTTAGCGCCAAAAGTTTGCATACCCGTGAGCAGTTACTAACCGAAAACGAAGCACTCAAAAAGAAGCAAGTATTGCAAAGTGAGCAAATCCAGCAATATGAGTTTTTAGCAAAAGAGAATCAAAAACTTCGTGCATTACTTGGCTCTTCCTCTAAACACACCAATCGTAAAATTATTGCTCAAGTACTTTCTGTTCATTCAAATCCTTATAGTCACCAAGTGGTGATAAATCGGGGAACCACCGATGGTTTAAGCGAAAGCCAAGCGGTGATTGATGATATGGGGTTAGTCGGGCAGTTGACTAAAGTTGGTTCAACAACCTCGCGGGTGCTGTTAATTACAGATACTACCCATGCAACACCGGTGCGTATATTACGAAACGATGTGCGCACAGTGGTTGAAGGTATCGGTAAAATTAACGTGTTAAAGCTATCACATGTGCCGCATAGCTTAGATGTGCGTATTGGTGATGTGTTGGTGACCTCTGGCCTAGGTGGTACGTTCCCTGAGGGCTATCCGGTAGCGGTGATCACCGAAATAACCCGTGATGAAGGACAACCTTTTGCACAAGTATTTGCTGAACCTATAGCTCAATTAGACCGAATTCGATTATTAGTCGTGTTATGGCTAAATCAGCAGGAGTTGATGGGAGATGATTAATCGCCATATGCTCTTAATCGCATTAAGTATTTTCTTTGCATTAGTAATGGCGCTAATGCCGTTACCTTTTTCACTTGAACCATTTCGCCCTGACTGGGTGCTGTTGGTACTTATGTACTGGTCTTTGGCTTTACCGCATCGCTTAAACATAGGCACGGCTTGGGTTGTTGGACTACTGATTGATTTAGCGACCGGTTCTTCTTTAGGTGTAAACTCATTAACCTACTCGGTGTGTATTTTTGTTACGGCAAGTAACTTTCAAAAAATTCGCAATTTTTCATTGTGGCAACAAAGCCTTTTAATTGGCTTATTTTTAACGCTTTATCATTTAATGCAGTTTTGGTTAAATCATTTTTTACTTGGCGTTTATTTTAGCCCACATTACTTATGGCCTGTATTAACAGGTATGTTGAGTTGGATATGGGTATTTTTATTACTTAGAAAATACCGTAGACACTTTAGGATCAGATAATGACTTGCGCAGTATATTTAGCCTCCGCGTCTCCCCGCCGTAAAGAGCTTTTAACCCAGTTGGGTATCGAGTTTTCACAATTTAGTGTTGATGCCGATGAAAGCCAGCTCGCTAACGAGCTCCCATATGATTATGTCGAACGTTTAGCGCGTTTAAAGGCACAAATGGGCGTAAAACAAGGATATACCGATCGGCCTGTTCTAGGTAGTGATACCGTGGTAGTGATGGATAACCAATCATTATGTAAGCCTCGAGATAAAGACGATTTTACTCAAACCTTAAAGCGCTTATCAGGGAGCACGCACCAAGTGTTAACAGCCATCGCTTTTGCTACATCAGATAAAGTACTCAGTTGTGTGGTCAGTACAGATGTCACCTTTAAAACGCTCAGTGATGAAGAAATACATGCTTATTGGCAAACGGGCGAGCCTCAAGATAAAGCCGGTGGTTACGGTATCCAAGGGGTAGGTGGGCGCTTTGTAACGCATATTTCGGGTAGCTATTTTGCCGTTGTCGGCTTACCTTTATATGAGACAGAACAATTATTAAATACATTCTTAAGAGGGTAGCATGAGTACAGAACTACTGATCAATGTCACGCCAAGTGAAAGTCGCGTTGCCCTAATCGAAAACGGTGTATTACAAGAAATTCAGCTAGAACGTATTGGTAACTTAGGTATCGTGGGTAATATTTACTTAGGTAAAATAAGTCGCGTGTTACCAGGTATGCAAGCCGCTTTTGTTGATATAGGCCTAGAGAAAGCTGCCTTTTTACACGCTTCAGATATCGTTAATAGTGCCTCTATCGTTGAGGGTGTTGACGACGAGCCGATTAAAAAAGTCCAAGATATTCGTGAGCTTGTTCGCCAAGGTCAGTACATTATGGTGCAAGTGGTTAAAGATCCTTTGGGTAGTAAAGGGGCACGTTTAACCACTGATATCACGATACCTTCACGGTATTTAGTGTTTATGCCTGATGCGACACATGTTGGGGTGAGTCAGCGTATCGAAACGGAAGAAGAGCGTGCAAGGCTGAAAAAAATTGTAGCCGAATACGGCGATGAAAATGGTAGTTTTATTGTCAGAACAGCTGCTGAAGGCGCAAGTGAAGCTGAGCTGAGACACGATGCAGCTTTTTTAAAAAAGCTCTGGGATAAAATTGTCTCTAGACGCAGAAAAACAAGCAAAGCCAGTATCTTGCATGAAGATCTTACACTTGCCTTTAGAACGTTACGTGATTACGTAGGTGAAGATATGGAGCGCATTCGTGTTGACTCTAAGCTTACCTACCAAGAGCTTAAGCTGTTTACTGAAGAGTTTGTGCCTTTGTTATCACAAGTGCTTGAGTATTACCCAGGTGAGCGTCCCATTTTTGATTTATTTGATGTAGAAAGTGAAATTCAAAAAGCACTGCATCGTAAAGTTACTTTAAAATCGGGTGGTTATTTGATCATAGATCAAACTGAAGCGATGACCACTGTCGATGTTAATACCGGTGCTTTTGTTGGTCACCGTAACCTTGAAGAAACTATTTTTAATACCAACGTAGAAGCAACGTCTGCTATTGCCCGTCAACTAAGGCTGCGCAATTTGGGCGGTATTATTATTATCGACTTTATTGATATGGTAAGCGATGAGCATAAACGCCGTGTAATGCATTCATTAGAATCTGCACTCGATAAAGATCGTGCCAAATCTAATATCAATGGTTTGTCGGCATTAGGCTTAGTTGAAATGACCCGCAAACGTACCCGCGAAAGCCTAGAGCATGTACTGTGTGATGTATGCCCAGCATGTTCAGGGCGTGGCTCACAAAAAACAGTTGAAACGGTCTGCTATGAAATTCTTCGTGAAATAGTACGTGTTAATCGCGCTTACGATGCAGATAAGTTTGTAGTGTATGCTTCGCCTGCAGTTTGTGAAGCGCTATTAAATGATGAGTATCATAACCTCGCCGAATTAGAACTATTTATTGGAAAGCAGGTCAATATTCAAACTGAAAGTTTATACAGCCAAGAGCAGTTTGATGTGGTAATGATGTAATGAAATTTAAAGCGGCCTGTTTTTATTGTGTACGAAAATTATGGCAAATAAGTGCTGTAATTTTAGTACTACTGGCCGTGATTGTTTCTATTTTAAAATACACCTTACCCTACGCGAACGATTATAAAGGAGATATAGAAAGCTACCTTGATGATAGGTTTGATATTAGTTTATCTATAGGTACTATATCAGCAAGTTGGCAAGGCAGTGGTCCCGCTTTAGTACTCGAAGAATTATCATTTAAAGACAACCAAACAGCCCCTATCTCTTTAACCATAGCTAAAACCAGTTTAGAGCTAAATCTTTGGGAAAGTTTAAAGTCGCTGCAGTTTAAATCAAATTACTTTGTGATCAATGGTTTTCATACCAAGGTTAATGTCGCCAATTTATTTGCAGGTGATCAAGATGAAGTTTCATTTGAGCAAAAAGAATTAATAGAAGGACTGTTTTTAGGCGAAACCGGTCACTTTGCAATAGAAAACTCCAGCATCAGCTTTGTACTAGAAGATAACAAAGAACGTAAACTGTTATTAGAAAACATTGTATGGCAAAACCAAGATAAACAGCATCTTGGCAGTGGTAGTCTAGCGCTACCGGGTATTTCTGTGGGTAATTTTGATGCCCGTATTGCGCTCAAAGGTGAAACCTTAGAGCAAATGGTAGGTGATCTGTATGTGCAGGCTAATCAGGTTGATGTGTCAAATTGGTTAGTCCAGTATATAAATACTCAAAAGCAGCAACTGCATAGTGATTTAAATTTACAAGCATGGCTTAGGTTAGAACAAGGCTTAATAAGTGACGTAAAAGTACAGTGGTTACCGAGTGCGGTAAATTGGCAACTCAATGAGCAAACACAAAAAGTCAGCCTAAGTGAAGGGGGATTTCATTTATACCCTGAGCAAAATAGCTGGCGGTTAAAAAGTACTGGCTTAGCGTTTAGTACCAACGAAATAACGTGGCCTAGCCTCGAATTTGAAGCTTTATTAGGCAAGAAAAATAAAATATGGCTACAGCAACTCGATTTAGCCCTATTAAATGATTTAGCAGAATTAACTAATTTTACTGATTTAACTCCTTTTTTAGCTCGCCAACCCAGTGGTGAAATAAAAAACGCGTATCTAGAGTTTGCCGATGCAAAGCAATGGCAACTATGGTTTAAAGCCGATGAAATTAGCTGGCAAGAAAAAAACGCCGTACCCGCCGCTCAATCTTTAAGGGTTGATGGATTAGTTAATCAGCAATATGGGCGGATCACTATTTTTGGTGAAAACAGCCATTTAATTACAGGTGCTAGTTTTAGTAATAATATTGACTATAACCAGCTAAACATTGAATTAGATTTAGCTAAGCGCTCAGGCGATTGGCATATTAGTAGTGATAACCTGTGGTTTGATAACAATGAAGTGACCTTAAGCGCACAGATGAAATTAAGTTTAGGTAAGACGCCTCGCTTAGATTTATATGCCGAAGCATTTGCCCCCGATGCCAGTGTTGCCTGTCATTATTTTCCTTTAACGTTAATGAGCCCTGAGTTAGTTAGTTATTTAAATGGCGCAATAAAATCAGGTGAAGTAACAAATGCCCAGGTGTTATTTTCTGGTCCATTATCAGGCTTTCCATTTGACGATGGTTCTGGGCAGTTTGATGTTTTAGCGCAAATAGATAATGCTACCTATCAATTCGATCCGGCTTGGCCAGCAGTCACAAATGCCAGTGTAAAGCTGCATTTTGCTAATGAGCGAATGGATATTTATAGCCAGCAAGGCCAACTTGTAAACCTTGACGTTGGCAGTAGTGTACATGTGAGTATTGATGACTTAATGGGCGATGCGCCATTGGTGGTTAGTATTGATAAGCAAGCTGAGCTTGAAAAAATGCACGATTTTTTTGCCGCCACACCTTTAGCAAATCCATTAGCTGATATTTTTAATGTTGTGCAAGGACAGGGGCTTGCCAGCGCAAACATTGAATTGCTAATCGGTTCACAATTTGAGGGCGGAGCGAGTGTAACTGGTAAGGTTAATTTACTCGACTCACCTCTTTATATTTCTGCTCCCGGTATTTCGCTTGAGCATTTAAAGGGTGAACTTAGCTTTAATAATCAACAAATAAACCTCACCGATGCTACGGCTACATGGCTTGGTATGCCATTAACGATTAACTACACTAGTGACGCAAACGCAGAGGATTATCGCGCTAATATAAATATAAATGCTCAGCTTGATGCGCAAACACTCATAAACCATGGTCAAGGCATTTTAGATGGTTACTTAAGTGGGCAAAGTGACGTTGATATTGCTTTAGAGCTTAATTTTACCGAGCAAGGGTTTAACTATCGTGCCGAAGTTGAATCGCCACTTATTGGCTTAAATAGTTCCTTGCCAGGAGTATACACAAAAAGCAGTGAGCAAATTTGGCCTCTGAGTGCGGTTATTCAAGGTGATGATATCTCTAATCTGATCACTGCAAATATTAATGAGTTATTTTATTTCAATGCCATTCTAGACAATACTCAATCGCAGTTTACCAACGCTCATTTTATCATCGGTGAAAAAAACTTAGGGCTTAACTCACAAAATTTAGCGGTGAGTATTAATTTAGCGCAGAGTGAGTTATTACCTTGGATTGATTTAATTGATCAAATTATTAATGTAGCTAAAGCGCAGCCTGAGAACGCATCGCCGGGCGTGATGCCGCCTTTACATGAAGTGATTGCGAATATTAACTCTTTTAACGTGAGTGGCATGCAGTTTAATGATTTTGATATGCGTTTATCGCCCCTAAATAATAATTTGCAATTAAAGCTCAATGCCAAAGAGTTAAGAGCCGAAGTATTTATACCTAGCGGGCAATCAAGTCAGCCGATTCGAATTAATAGCGATTATTTAAGGCTTAATTTTTTAGATACAGAATCAGAGCGACTGAGCGAAAAATCAACCCCTGAACAACTTGCATGGCTTGCAAAATTACCGGCTATTGAATTTGAATGTGCCGATTGTAAAGTAAGTCATTATCAGCTTGATAAGGTAAGCGCCTCATTGTTAGGCGATGGTAAAAAGCTGCTTATTTCTGAGCTAGTGGTTGATAAGGGCGACCATATATTACGGACTAAAGGGCAATGGCAGAATGGCCTAACGGCGATGAGTGGTGAACTTAAAAGTGATGATATTGGCGCCTTATTTAATGAGTTTGATATTACCACCACTATTAAAGACTCAAACGCCAATCTAAATTATCAGCTAAATTGGCAAGCGGCACCTTATGATTTAGACATTGCCAGTTTAGATGGCGAAATTAGCTGGGATTTAGGCGAAGGCCATTTAACTGAAATCAGTGATGGAGGTGCACGCGTATTCTCATTACTGAGCCTTGATTCATTAGTGCGTAAGCTAAAGCTTGATTTTAGAGATGTATTTTCTAAAGGTTTTTTTTATAACAGCATGCAAGGCACCATGCAGATAGATAAAGGCATTGCCTATACCCAAGATACTAAAATGGATGGGGTACCTGCCGATCTCTCTATAAAAGGGTATGCAAATTTAAATACTCTCGAAATTGACTACGACTTAGCCGTGGCACCACAAGTAACCTCGAGCATTCCGGTGATTGTGGCTTGGATGGTTAATCCAGTAACGGGGCTTGCAGCTTTAGCAATTGATAAAGTGATTCATTCTGCCCGAGTGATCTCAGAGATCAACTTTAAAGTAACAGGCAAAATGAACGATCCTCAGGTACAAGAGTTAGATCGTAAGAGTCGAGAGGTGACTTTACCGCAAGCAGCACAAAGTCAGCCACAAGCATCCTCAGAGTTAAAGCTTAAAGATGCCGAGGTTAGCGCCACACAATGAATAAACAAGGTATAAATTCAGCCCCTGCGATTATTGCATTGCAAATGTGCTCAGGCTTAAACCCTGATGATAATATTGCAAAATTAAAACAGGCATTACAAACCTTACCGACAGCTCGTCCGCTGTTAGTGTGTTTACCAGAAGCATTTTTAGTGTTTAGTAAACACGCAGGTGATACGCTTTTAGTGTCACAGCGTATTGAACAGTACAAACAGCAACTCAGTGAATTGTGCCGTAAGCACAATATTTGGTTAAATGCTGGCACGCTACCAGAGCCGTATAACCAGCATAAGTATTACGCTGCCTCACACTTGTTTAATAACCAAGGCGATATTGTTGCAAGCTATAACAAAATACATTTATTTGATGTTGAGGTAGATGACCAGACCGGCAGCTACCGAGAATCCGATTTTACTCAAGCCGGCGATGAGGTTGTGGTTGTTGATTCGCCCTTTGGTAAAATTGGTTTAACAGTGTGTTATGATTTGCGTTTTGCTGGTTTATTTAATGCCTTAGTTCGCAAAGGCGCCGAAATTATATTAGTACCCAGTGCGTTTACTGTTCCAACAGGTAAAGCGCATTGGCAGCCGCTACTTGCAGCGCGAGCTATAGAAACGCAATGTTATGTTATTGCTGCAGCGCAATATGGAACGCATGAAAACGGTAGGCAAACTTATGGTCACAGCCTCATGTTATCGCCTTGGGGTGAAACATTAAGTGAAAAATCAACAGGGCTTGGTTTTATTAGTTGCGCCGTAGATTTAAACCAGTTACACAAAATTAGACGAGATATGCCGCTGCAATCTCACCAACGATTTAGAGAGCCATTATTATGAATTCGGTTGAACAGCATTTATTACACGACAGCCAGCTAAATCGAGAAGAACTCGAAAAAACATTAGCTTATATTCATCAGCACAAAGTTGATTATGCCGATCTTTATTTTCAATCGAGTCATCATGAGTCTTGGGTATTAGAAGATGGCCTTGTTAAAGAAGGGTCTTATAATGTTGAGCGTGGTGTTGGCGTACGGGCTGTTAGTGGTGAAAAAACCGGTTTTTCGTATTCAGACGCAATCAATCTTGAAGCGTTAAACAAAGCAGCCACGGCAGCACGGAGTATTGCCGATGCCGGTGAAGATAAAGCGGTTAAAGTATTCAGCGATGTGGCTGCAAAGCAGCAGTATGCGTCACATCAGCCTATTTCTAGCATGAGCGATACCGATAAAGTTAATTTGTTACGTGAGCTTGAAAATTATATTCGCGAATTAGCCCCAGATGCTGAGCAAGTCATTAGCTCAATGTCTGCGGTATACGAAGAAGTATTAATTGCAGCCAGCGATGGCACCTTTGCTACCGATATTCGCCCACTGATCCGTTTAAACTGCTCTGTATTGCTAGAGAAAAATGGTCGTCGTGAACGTGGCGGTGCTGGTGGCGGTGCGCGCCTAGATTATGGTTACTTTAAAGAGCTGGTAGATGGTAAGCCGCGTTGGATGGGTTTTGCAGAAGAAGCCGTTCGTCAAGCTAAAGTAAACTTAGAAGCTATTGATGCCCCAGCGGGTACTATGGAAGTGGTATTAGGTAATGGCTGGCCAGGCGTGTTGTTGCACGAGGCCGTAGGTCATGGCCTAGAGGGAGACTTTAACCGTAAAGGCGCGTCTGCGTTTAGCGGTAAAGTAGGTCAAAAAGTTGCTTCAGAGCTATGTACTGTGGTTGATGATGGCACTATGGCCGATCGCCGTGGTTCACTTAATGTAGATGACGAAGGTACGCCTGCAGCCTATAACGTACTTATCGAAAACGGTATTTTAAAAGGCTATATGCAAGATAAAATGAACGCGCGTTTAATGGGGGTAAACCCAACAGGTAATGCTCGTCGTGAATCATACGCGCATTTACCTATGCCACGTATGACCAACACTTACATGTTAGGCGGTGAGCATAGCCAAGCTGATATTATCAGCACGGTTAAAAAAGGCGTGTTTGCTCCCAATTTTGGTGGCGGCCAAGTGGATATCACCTCGGGTAAGTTTGTATTTAGTGCCTCAGAAGCGTATTTAATTGAAAATGGTAAAATCACCCAGCCAATTAAAGGGGCTACCTTAATTGGTAATGGCCCTGAGGTTATGCAACAAATTTCTATGGTAGGTAATGATTTAGCGCTTGATAAAGGTGTAGGTGTTTGTGGTAAAGACGGTCAAAGTGTACCAGTAGGTGTTGGCCAACCAAGCCTGAAAATAGATAACCTAACAGTGGGTGGCACGGCTTAATTTTATTACAAAGTCGTTATAAAAGAACCGCGTTTTTACGCGGTTTTTTATTTTAAGAATTAAAGCTCAAAAGGAGCAACACCGACAGCTTGCATTGTGTAACCTACTTGAGCGATTTCGCCAGACCAAGTTTGCGTTTTAATAATACCCGTTACAACAATCGCATCGTATAAGCTATCGATAGGGACACCGCCTTTAATGGTCACATGAACCAGCTGATTTGGCGGCGGCGGGGGCACATGAATACAGGCACCAAAGTAAGGGACTAATAAAAACTCGGTAATAAGTTCGCTATCGCCTTCAAGAGGTACAACAAAACCAGGTAAGCTAACAGATTGCCCATCAAGTGCTTTAACAACTGGCGCGTCTAAATCAGGTTGCACCCAGTTTTGTTCACTGCCTTCGTGATTAGCTTGTGCTTGAGTATCTATTTGTACATGGCCCTCGGGTATGAGGTCTTCCCAAAAAATTTCCTTGGGTGGATTTGCAATGCTAGCAAAGCTAATTAGCACTGCGCTTAATAGCATTAAAGAGTGTGTAGTTACTTTAAACAACGTCATGATCATCCTAAAGTTTATATTTTTATACTCATACCATCACTGAGAGAATAAAAGTAAGCGCGTGTAGCGGGGATCAAGCCAATAATAAATCCCGCAGCCATAATAACGCCAATCAAAGTGAGTTCATAGTCAGAGAGCATGCTGATATTAATACTCACTCCAGCTTGGGTCTGTAAGTAACCCGCGGTCGTACCCATAAGCGCATAAAATAGAGTGCAACCTACTAAGCAACCTAAAAAGGTGGTGAGTAGTGACTCCATACTGATCAGCGAAAATAATTGCCAAGGGCGGGCACCCACAGAACGCAGTATTGCCAGTTCTCTGCGGCGTTGATTAAGGTTAGCCAGCAGTGTGGTTAACATACCGAGCAAGCTAATAATGACCACCACAAATGAAAATAACAGCAGTATTTTTTCTATTATTGCCAGCATTTCCCAAAGCTCTTTTAAAGTGACTGTGGGCATAATCGCTAATAGAGGCTCTTGTTTATATTGATTTATGTTACGCCTAATTTGTAGCGTATAAAGCGGTGAGTCGAAGCCCATTAAAAAGGCGGTAATTTGTTTTGGGTGCCCAATTAATGCATGGCTCGAGTGATCATGATGATCGTCATGATCATGATGGCCGCCACCATGGATCAGCTCAATTGCCGCCAGTGGCACATGCAAGGTTTTATCCACCGGGGTACCGGTAGGCTTTAAGATACCAACCACTTTAAAAGGGTTATCATCATGATGATGAAAGCTAGTATTGCCCATGCCATGAGAAATCACAATTTCATCACCAATTTTATAGGCCAGTTTACTTGCAACCTCACTACCTATAACAACTTCATTGATGCTAGAAAAAGCCTGTCCTTGTTCAAATGCTAAGGGTTGTTTTTTAGCAAATCGATAGTGCTTAAAATAATCGAGTGTGGTGCCTAAGACAGCTTGACCTTTATGGCTATCTCCAAGGCTGATAGGAATGCTCCACTTAACCCCGCGCTGTTTTGTTATGTATTGATAGCTTTGCCAACTCACCCCATTGTTGGTATGGCCAATTCTAAACACCGAGGAGAGGAGTAATTGAATATCGCCAGTGCGTGCGCCAACAATTAAATCGGTACCCGAAATGGTATTACTAAAACTACTTTTAGCATCTACGCGAACTCGCTCAATACTGAGTAATAACATGACGCTAATCGCAATAGTGAGCAATGTCAGTAATACGCTGGCACGTCTATTGAGCAAACTTTTATAGGCAAGTTTAAATAAAATCATACATCACCTTGTAAACTTACTAAGTCGATTGTGCGGCTAAAGAGTGGCTTTAATGTTTCATCGTGACTGACAAAAACAAGCGTGCTGTTACTTTTTTTTGCTTGTTCAAATAGCAGCTTAATAAAGCTTTCACGATTTTGCGTATCAAGTGCTGAAGTAGGCTCATCGGCAATGATAAGTTCAGGGCTGCCTATAAATGCGCGTGCTGCGGCAACTCGCTGTTGTTGCCCAATACTTAAAGTGGCAACATCTTTATGGTGATACTGCGGTGTAAGGCCTAAAGCAATTAATAACCGTATCGCTTCTTGTTGTAAGGCAGAGTTTTTATTTGATGATTGCTTTAATGTTTTTCGTTTTCGGTTTTTTGAAAACTCACACCCAAGCGTTATATTTTCAATAGGAGTTAAATAAGGAAGCAGGTTAAAGTTCTGAAAAATGTAGCCAATGTGATCCGCTCTAAAAACATCACGGGTAGTATTGCTTAATGCAGTTAGGTTTTGGTTTAAAATTGATACCTCACCGCTAGTGGCTGTATTAATACCAGCAAGAATCGCTAATAATGTTGATTTACCTGAGCCACTAGGACCGTGTAAAAAAATATGCTCACTTTTTTCTATGACTAACTCTTTTATGTTGAGTGTGAGTGAGCTATCGCTTTGATGCCACTTAAAAGTTACGTTTTTCAGATTTATCATTATCAGGTTACCAACCCCAGTAGTTTAGATCTTTACGCATTTTTAGTTGTCTTATAATATTTAATGGCTTGGGTTTTAGTTTTTCGTTACGTTGTAAAAATTCATTAGCTGCATTTAATACGCGCTGGCTAGATTGACCATCGGTGTACGGATGAAGCTCCTGACAGTAACTTTCAATATTTTGCATTAAATCAGTAGGCTTAGTAAGCGCGTGTTCAATAGCTGCTTCTACGTCATCAGCGTCGGTAATATTAAGTAAATGAGAAAGAGGTTTTTGATTACAAAACGTGACTACCGGTTTACGTAGTAGTAAAAACATTAAAAGAACTGACGATGTATCGCACAGCATAACATCAGCAGTTTGTAGCAACGGCAAAACGTTATCGGTTTCAATAAATGTTAGATTTTCGTTACTCAGCGCTTTGTATTTATTAACCCATTCGACTGGCATTTTAGGATGAAACTGCATCAAAATACGCCACTTACCTTGTTCACTAAAATGCTTTATTTGTTCATATAATTTAGGAGCAAGTGATAGCTTTCGTGAGAAAGTTGAGCATATAAGTAAAGTAGGGCGAGGGTCGTCACTTACATAAGGGTTATTTGAAGTATTACTAAAAAGTGGATCGAGTGTTGGCCAGCCAGTTTCTGTTACTTTAAAGAAACCATGCTGTTTAGCGAGCTCTTTAAATCGGGTTGTTGTATTTGGGCCTTGCGTACAATATAAATCGTAACAACCACGAATAGTAAAGTGACCACGATTACCTTCAGAGCTGCGCTTTTCAGAATTAAAACCATGAAATACAGCCACTTTTTTACCCGGAATAAAGCTAGGTACTATATTGCCCGGTATAAATGTAATGTTTGGAGCCCAGTTTTTAACATCTTTTATGGTACGTAAACGTGGCTCGTCTGTAGTTAAAAAATCGGGGTTTACTTCGCTACCCGCTAAAAACCAGCGTACTTCACCACCATATGCCAATATTTGCGCCTGTAAAGGCCTTAAAATAGCGTAGGAATAATTTTGAGAAATATACATTAAATATTTCTTATTCTTAGTGGCAGTTAAATAGTTCAAGCTAGCTCCTTAGGGCAAGTAATCATTCAAGTTTACCCCAATGCGCCAGCTAGATAAATATTCTAAGATGATTTGTTTTTAGCCTAAGATTGAGCTTTGTGGTTGCCTAGATTATTATAGAGCGCCTAACCCCAATTCCATACTTTGCTCTTTGAGCATGCCAAACCCCGGAGATAGCATGACTAGCTATAAAGTTTTAGACGTAAACGATGACTTACCCATTCGTACCAAAGGTAAAGTACACAGTGGCAAAGTGCGTTCAGTTTATTGGTTAACCGATGCAGATAGTAAACGCTTAGTAAATGAAAAAGGCTATAACGTTCCTGCCGATACTGAATTAGCCATTATGGTTATTTCAGACAGAATTTCTGCTTTTGATTGCATATGGCAAGGTGAAAATGGCCTAAATGGCGTGCCGGGTAAAGGCATTGCATTAAACTCAGTGGCTGCTCATTGGTTTAACATGTTTAATGAAGCCGGTTTGGCGGGTAATCATATTGTTGATATTCCTCATCCATACGTATGGATTGTTCGTAAAGCCAGTACAGTTAAAGTTGAAGCGATTGCTCGTCAATATATTACAGGCAGTATGTGGCGTGACTACGCTAAAGGTGAAAGAGACTTTTGTGGTTTGCAACTTCCAGAAGGCTTAAAAGCGAATCAAAAGCTTGAGCAAGTACTTATAACCCCCTCTACCAAGGGTATTATAGAAGGGGTTGCTGATATTCCTGCCGTTGATGATGTAAATATCACGCGTGAAAATATTATAAACAACTTAGATGTCTTTAATTTTAAATCGGCTGACGACGTCACCAAATACGAAAAATTATTGGTAGAAGGGTTCGAGCTAATTAGTAATGAGTTAGCTAAGCTTGGCCAGGTTTTCGTTGATACTAAATTTGAATTCGGTTACGTAGAAGATTTAAATGGTGCTCAGCAACTTATTTATATTGATGAAGTAGGGACACCCGATTCATCGCGTATTTGGGATGAAGCATCATATAAGAATGGCAAAATTGTTGAAAACTCAAAGGAAGGCTTCCGTCAGCTGTTAATTAATAACGTGCCAGAGAGTGATGTGTTATTAAATAAAGACCGTATGGCTGAGCGTGAGCAGCTAGCAAAAGATTATATTTTACCTGAGTCAGTAATGCTTGAAGTGTCTGACACTTATGTGGGTATTGCTAGCAAAATTATCGGTAAAGAGATCGTTATACCCAATGATCCACGCCAAGAAGTGATTGCTATTTTAGATGCTGATTACGGTTTAATCGTTAAATAACGTAGTAAGTAGACAGATATAGCAAAGCTCATTTTAACTAATGAAAAAGTATTTATTTTAACTAACTGAGCTATAATTCTTGCAATTAGTGCTCGTCTCTAATTAACTTAACCTATGGTGAATTTTTGGGTGTGGTTATGTTAGAGCGAGCATGGCAAGTTATTGCAAAACGTCGTTACATATTAGTACTGGGTGTAGTGTTTAATGTATCGGCTTTTGGTAATACCATTAATTTGGTTATTAAAGATCAGCATGACCAAGTATTGCCTAATGCTGTCGTAGAAATAAATCATTTACCTTCTTCAAAAACTCAGGGCAATTTACCTACAGCGGTAGTGGATCAAGTTGATAAACAGTTTTCACCACAGCTACTTATTGTGCATCAAGGTCAGTACGTTAACTTTCCAAATAGCGATAATATTCGCCACCATGTATATTCTTTTTCAAAAGCAAAGCCCTTTCAATTAAAGCTCTATTCTGGCCAGCCAGAAGAACCTATTAAGTTTGATAATCAAGGTGTTGTTGTTCTAGGCTGCAATATTCATGACTCCATGGTGGGCTATATATATGTTGCTAACAGTAGTTATGTGTATACCAGTAACGAGCAAGGCCAGATAAAGCTGCAAGTAGACACTTTTCCTGTGCAAGCCAGTGTTTGGCATTCACTGCAAACTGCTCCCTTGGATAATAAAAAACAGTTTAATATAGAATCAACCAGCCCGTTATCAATCACTATAAATACGTCTACGCCTGCACCACGTAACACCTTTGGTAGTCAATTTAGGGAAGGTAATGGGCAATAATTTACGTAGCCGTATAACAACGTTATGCGTTGGCTTGGTGTTACTTACAACTTTACTCAGCTTAGTGAGTTTTTGGTGGTCTACGAGTAAGTTTCAGGCAGAAAAAGTACAGCAAAATATAACGGTTGCGCAAAGCGTTTATAAGCAATATTTAAAATCAAAAGAGAGCTTGCTATTAACTGCTGCAAAGGTGTTAACCGCTGATTTTGGTTTTAAGCAGGCAGTTGCTACTCGCGATGCAGCCACCATTAGTAGTGTATTATACAATCATAGCCAACGGATCAATGCCGATTTAATGCTGTTGCTCGATTTATCAGGGCGGTTAGTGTCTGCTAATGTGAATGCACAAAATTTTGCCGATAACCTACAACCCTTAATGGATGAATTATTAAATAATTCTGAGCAATCGAGCTTTGTCGTGTTAAATAACCAGCTGTACCAAGTGATTTTATTGCCCGTTAAAACTCCCAGAATCATAGCTTACAGTTTGGTCGGATTTAAAATAACATCTGCAGTGGCCACTGAGCTAAAAAGCTTAACCGGAATGGAGGTTAGTTTTGTTGCGCAATTAGATAATTTTGCTGCAAGCTCGTTTGCACCTCAACCTGAAAAATTTCAACCTATGGAGTACTTTGAAAATAAAACTACGGCTCGTTTTTTTGCCGAATATTTGGCCTATGAAAACGAACAAATAGCTTTACCCTCTTTACAATCGCATCCGATAACCTTACTGCTTAGCGCAGATTTAACCTCGAGTTATCGCGATATTGAGCAACTATTGCTAACGCTAGTTACATTGGCCGTGTTAACTATGTTATTTGGTGTGATCACCAGTAGTTTGCTTGCCAATAACTTAACCAGCGGACTTACACAGTTAGCGGTTATCGCAAGGCAATTTGCCAAAGGTGACTACCGTTTTAAATTTGAAGGTAAAAAACAAAGCAGCGAAATAGCAACGCTAGTCAGCGCCTTTAATAACATGGGTAATGATATTAATAAGCGTGAGCAGCAAATAAGTTTTCAAGCACATCACGATACCTTAACAGGGTTTTATAACCGTTCAGCTATGTTAGATTTATTGGCAAAGCAGCTCACTAAAGATAGATGCTACACGCTTGTTGCTATTGATATAAAAGGCTTAAGACACATAAACGACAAGCTTGGTCCGCAAGTAGGAGATGAGTGTTTAATTGCGGTGGCAAACCGTATTCGTCAATTTTCTGATGAGCTTGGTGGATTTCATGCACGAATTGGCGGTGATGAGTTTTTAACGGTTTACCCCAGTGTGGAGGCTGACCAAGTAAAATGTGCTGTAGCCGATTTGATTGAGCAATTACAGGCACCTTATCAGATTAAAAGCTTAAAAATAAGTTTGCGTTTTAACGCTGGGATTGTGCAGTACCCTGGACAAGGCGTTAAAGCGGACGATTTAATGCGGCGTGTACTCATTGCTGTTGATGCGGCTACAACAAGCCAACAAAGCTTATATTACTACCAAGATGGTGAAGATGAGGCGCACTTAGACCGTTTAATTATGCTTGATGAGCTCAAACAAGCGATTGATGATGATAACGGGCAACTGTTTATGACTTATCAGCCTAAGTTGAATATTAAAAGTCAGAAAATTGATAAGGTTGAGTCACTTATTCGTTGGCAACGTGATGATGGGAGCTGGGTTTCGCCTGAAGTGTTCATTGATTTAGCTGAGCAGTCAGGATTAGTTGTGGAACTAACTGCCTGGGTTGTCGATACAGTTATTGCGCAAATAGCCGATTGGGATAAAAAAGGGATTCACTTACAGGCAGCCATTAATGTGTCAGCCCAAGATATAGCGCATGCGGGGTTTCATAATTTGTTGGTCGCAACCTTAAAGAAATATCATGTAAACCCAAGCTCTGTCACTATTGAGTTGACGGAGCGCGATATGATCGAAAATGAAGCTCAAGGTATCAAAGCGTTAGAGAACTTAAAAACTATCGGTGTTAAAATATCATTAGACGATTACGGTGTCGGGCAAACATCATTGGGGCGATTAAAAATGTTACCTATTGATGAGCTTAAGTTAGATAAATGCTTTATTTTAACTCTGCACGAATCACAAAAAGATCAATACATAGTGCGCTCCTCAATCACATTGGGTCACCAATTGGGGTTTTCTGTTGTGGCTGAAGGGGTGGAAACCGCTGAGTCTTTATCAATGCTTCACGAAATGCAATGCGATCATGCGCAAGGTTACTATTTAAGTCGCCCTTTAAAAGCGCAGCAACTAGAACAATGGTTAGAGGAATATCAGCGTGCACATTAAGTTATTATTCGCCTTGGCACTCTCATTTTGTAGTACGTTAAGTATGGCTGCTACGGGGAAATTATTAGCAACACCTGGGGTGTCTCAAATTGAAGGCAGTGCAGGGGGCGGATTAGTTCCTTGGGCACAATTGGCAGGTTATGCCAGTGAAGACGAATGGGCTGTTAATGGTTTTTGTAGTCGTGCTGATGTAACAGATTACCGCCTAGATGCCTGCGGCATGCAACTAAACCTATTCAATCGTGTTGAGCTCAGTTATGCAGTGCAGCAGTTTGATGTGCCTGCACTCAATACAGAAATAGAGCAGTCAATTTCTGGTGCAAAAGTACGTTTATATGGTGATATTGTTTATAGTCAGTGGCCACAGCTAAGCATGGGTGTGCAGCATAAATCACTAGAGGATGGCACAGTAGCAAATTTGGTTGGTGCAAAAAATACCAGTGGTACAGATGTGTACCTAGCAGCCAGTAAATTACATTTGGGTGCACTTGCTGGATACAACTGGTTTTGGAATGTGACCACTCGTTACAGTAAAGCCAATCAGTTAGGGCTTTTAGGATATGGAGGGGCTAATGAAGGTAGCCATATTTTACTAGAAGCAAGTAGTGCGGTGTTTGTAAGTCGTGAACTTGCTATTGGCATTGAGTATCGACAAAAAGCCAATAACCTAGGGTTGGGCGAACAAGATTGGCGCGATTTATTTATAGCGTGGATGCCTAATAAACATGTCAGTGTAACGGCGGCCTATTTAGACTTAGGGCGGATTGCTGGTGTTGACAAACAAACCGGCTGGTATTTATCGGTTACGGGGTATTGGTAATGAAAATTAGTGTATTTATTTTTTGTTGTTTAAACTTACTTGCAGGGTGTACAACCCAACCTAACACCTCTTTGTATCAGCAACTAGGCGAACAAGCTGGGCTTGAAAAGTTAACTGACAGTTTTATTACACAAATAGGTAATGACAAGCAGGTATTTCATTACTTTGAGCACAGTAATATCAGTCATTTTCGACAAGGGTTTATTAGCCATTTATGTTCGCTGGTGGAGGGCCCTTGTGAATATAAAGGTGACTCTATGGTTGCTATTCATACAGGCATGAACATAAACGAAAAAGACTTCAATCACGTTGTCGATTTATTAATAAATGCAATGAATGAGCAAAATATCCCACATACAGTGCAAAATGAAATTTTAGCTAAAATGGCGCCATTGCGTGGCGAAATTATTAAGATTTAATTTTATAATCAAATATATACATGTAAAAATATGCCTGGCATTACTCACTTGTAATTTTGGCAAGATCCGCAGTTTTATATCGTCTTTGCCTATGAATACTCGATCTATGAATTAAATTTCTGATAAATGTACTGCGGTTTGAGTGCGAACCTGCATTAGCGCTTGTTATTTCACTAATAAAGCTTCGATCTTCGGCAACCGGGTAGGGTTTTATGCCAATCATACTTAGCCCTACTTCTGTGTGAAATTGCATATCGACATCTACGGGTCTAAAAAATGGTTTTCTTTGCAGTAGTTTTTTAGCCCCACTTAATGAAATGATGTAGCCTTGAGTGCCATTTGGTGCTTTTTTATAATTACCGACTGTTAGATTATTTTCTAATGGGGCACTGTCAATAAATGGAAAATTTCTGTTGTCAGATAATTTTATTAAATCCCAGTTTTTCAATTTAATTGCCGCATCAACAACATCTTTAAGCGAAGCCTCAATGAAAAGGTCATCCTCTAATACAACACAAAAAGGCATGTTTTCATTAACCATTTTTTGCCAAAGGCGCATATGACTTACATAGCAACCAATTTCACCTGCAGATAGATTGCGATTGTAACGTTTTTTATTTTTTTTCGGGCAATACCACTTGAGGGTTTCTTCTTCACTAAGGTTTTTGCCAATGGTCGCTTCAAAACGTTCAGCATTTAAGTGTAGGCTGGTAAGTCGCTTTAGGGTTGTTTCCCAACGGTCTTCGCAGCCTTGCATATTGATAATGTAAAAAGGGATTGGCATAATTTTATTTTATTTAGAAACCTCAAAGCAGCTATTTTAGCATTATTATAATTTGTAACCAGTCTAAATTCTGTTTATAAACAGGCTGTAATAATATATAGCTATTTCATTTCCTCAAATTTGGAAAGACGATGAAAAACATGGTCAGTGCACAATGGTTACATGCTCGCTTAGAGCAAGCAAACCTGGTTATTTTTGATGCGGGTATGTTACGTCCCTCAGCTGCGGGGGAGTACTCACCCGTTGCCATGCTACCTAAAGCACAACGGTTTGATATCAAAAAAGAACTCGCAGATCCCTCAAACCCATTGCCTAATACCTTGTGTAGTGCAGATCAATTTACTCAGGTGATGCAAAAAGCGGGCGTGAATCACGACTCATTGGTGGTGATTTATGAAGATGCGGGGTTATTCAGTGCAGCTAGAGCCTGGTGGATGTTTAAAGCCATGGGATTTAATAACGTAAAAGTGCTCAGTGGTGGTTTAGCCAAGTGGCTTGAACTAGAGCTTCCGGTTGAGTCAAGCTATACACAAGCATCACTAAAAGGTGACTTTATTGCTCAATACCAGCCTGGTTACTTTATTGATAAAAAACAGGTGCTAAGTGCTACTAAGGATACCAACACGGTCATTTTAGATGCGCGTGCTTATGAGCGTTTTACCGGTAAAAATAAAGAGCCAAGAGCGGGTATGCGCAGCGGCCATATTATTAATAGCTATTCGCTACCTTTAACTAGCTTATTAGAAAATGGCGAGGCAAAATCACTCGACTTTATACAGGCACAGTTTAATAAATTAGTCGGGAATGCAAAACAGCTGCAATTTAGCTGTGGTTCAGGTGTTACTGCCTGTGCGCTTGCATTGTTCGCTGATGAATGCGGATATAATAATTTAAGTGTTTACGACGGCTCGTGGAGTGAGTGGGGCGCTGATAGCTCACTGCCTATTGCTGTGGGTGACTAATTTAATTATAGGGACAATTTTTACACCCGTTTTTGCAGCAAGTACCCCGTTTTAAAAAATACCACTTACTAAACACCATGTAATTATTCTGCATGGTGTAATCTAACCCTTCAATTAAGTTATCATGGCTTCTAAATTGTTTAGCAAAAGCGATTTGAGCTTTTATTGGCTGAGTATATATAGTTTCTATATAGTAATTAATTTTAGCAAGAGTACATGATCGGCATAAGCAGCTGGTTGCTGTATCATCGAGTGGTAAAATAGCAGGTAACTGATAACACCAACATGCGGTTATATCATTAACATTACAGTTAAGTGTTGTATTACATTGGCTGCAGTTTATCTGGGTCATTTTAGGTCTTATTAACAGTAGAGCAGCAAGAATAACAAACATTATGAATATACAAAAAGCATTGGCTGAATTTATTACATTTGGGGAGCAAAGAGATAACGCCATTAGTGTGATTGTTTCAACCGCAGCAAACAATCAAACCTACCTGTATACACTCACAAAGCCTGTACTAATTAATGTACTTACGCGTTGTTTTAATAAAGAAATTGATATTGACGATTTACAGCTGTGGGCAAATGTCATTGAGTCGCGAGATGACATAAATTGCGCCGAGCATGAAGGCGTTATTTACGCGCTGAGCAACAGCGAGCAAATGGGCGAATTGACTCATCAAAAGCTCGCACAGTTGTTAAAACTATTACAACAGTAGCAGGTGGTTATCAGAAAATATTAAAGGTTTTAAGCAACAGTTTTCAGATGTTAGTAACCACCGCTGGGCTAATCTCTAGCTGACACCTGAAACCTAAAACCTGTTCTTAAAGTTTACTTATGATAGCTCAAGCAAGTTTCTACTTCGTCTTTAGAGCCTAAAATAACCGCAACACGCTGATGGATAGCATCAGGCTGAATATCCATAATACGCTCAGTACCTGTTGAAGCAATACCCCCGGCTTGCTCTACTAGCATTGCCATTGGGTTTGCTTCATAAAGTAAACGCAGCTTATTAGGCTTATTAGGGTCTTTAGTATCAGTTGGGTAAGTAAATAAACCACCACGGCTAAGTACACGGTGTACATCGCCAACCATTGCAGCAATCCAGCGCATATTGAAGTTTTGAGCGCGAGGGCCTGTATCTCCGGCAAGTAAGTCGTTAATGTAGTTTTGCATTGCCGGTTCCCAGTGGCGCTGGTTAGAGGCGTTAATTGCAAATTCATTGGTTTTAGCAGGAATAGCGGCAAAATCTTGGGTAAGTAAAAAGCTACCTTGGGTTTTATCTAAGGTAAACATGCGTGTACCTTTACCCGTTGTTAGCGCAAGCATGGTCGATGGCCCATACAGTACATAACCTGCAGCCACTTGTTGATGCCCAGGCTGCATAAAAATCTTTTCATCAGCCGCATCTGAGCCCACAGGCGCTTTCATAATAGAAAAAATAGTACCTACTAGCGAGTTAATATCGGTGTTTGACGAGCCATCAAGTGGGTCAAATGCAACAATGTACTCAGCATCTGGGTTACCGGCAACGGTATAGTCTTCTTCTTCAGAGGCAATCGCTTTAACTGTGCCTGACTCCAGCAATATATCTTTTAATAACTGATTAGACAGTACATCGAGTTTCTTTTGTGTTTCGCCTTGAATGTTTTCATCGAGGGTTGAGCCTAATACGCCCGATAATTCACCTTGACCGACGCGAAATGAAATTTCTTTACATGCCGCTAAAATAGTACGAATTAACGACAAAAGTTCTCTTGAACAGCCATCTTCTAGTAATACTGGTGGGAGTCTACGCATTCTTTTTTCCTGATAACGTGTTAAAACTAATCATAATGTGAGAGAGATTAGTTTAGAGCGCTGAAATTCGTCTTAAATAACTGTATTGTATAAATAACCCCCTTATAATGGGGTACCTACATCGCATTTAAAACGCTAATAACAAAGATAAGATTATGCAAAAAATATCACGATTAAGTTACATACTCTTTACTGTGCTGCTCTGTATGATAACCCAAGCGCACGCAGCAATTAAGTCTATTGACGAATTTACTGAAAAAATGAACCATTTCCCTGGTTATTTTTCTTTCTTTTACGATACACAAAACGGCAATGTGTATTTAAAGGTCGATAAACTTGAACAACAATTTTTATTACAACACAGCTTACCTTATGGCGTTGGGTCTAACGACATAGGTTTAGATAGAGGCCAATTAGGCGGTACTTATTTAGTACAGTTTGAGCGCTTTGGCAACAAGGTGATGTTGCGCGCTGTAAATACTTACTACCGTGCTAACACGAGTAATATAGCAGAGCAGCAAAGCGTTAACGAAGCGTTTGCATCCAGTATTTTGGCGGGTTTTAAAGTTGTCGCGCAAGATGACAATGCTGCATTAATTGATTACACCCCCTATTTACTAAGCGATGTACATGGCGTAAGCCGTACTTTAGCTGCGCGCAAGCAAGGGCAGTTTAGCCTTGATGAGTCGCGCAGTGCGGTATTTATGAATCGCTCAAAAGCATTTGTAAAAAATACCGAACTTGAAGCCATTCTCACCTTTAAAGGGTCTAAACCAGGTGAATATGTGCGCCAAGTGAGTGCTGACCCTTACGCTTTGAGTGTGCATATGCACCATTCACTTATTCAATTGCCTGATGATAATTACACACCTCGTAAATTTAGCCCGCAATCGGGTTATTGGAGTGTGGAGCATAAAAATTATGCAGCAGGGCTCGATGAGTCTATGTATGTGCGTTACATTCCGCGCCATCGTTTAGCAAAAAAAGATCCAAGCCTAGCAGTTAGTGAGCCAGTAGAGCCTATTGTTTATTACTTAGATCCTGGGGTACCTGAACCAGTAAAAACGGCTTTATTAGATGGCGGGCAATGGTGGAATGACGCTTTTAATGCTGCAGGCTATAAAAATGCCTTTAAAGTTAAAGTGCTACCAGATAATGCTGATCCTATGGATGTGCGCTACAACGTTATTCAATGGGTGCATCGCGCAACTCGTGGTTGGTCTTATGGCAGTTCAATTATAGACCCACGTACAGGTGAAATTATTAAAGGCCATGTGACACTAGGATCGCTACGAGTACGCCAAGATATTTTAATAGCTGAATCACTGGCGGCGCCTTATTTAAAAGGCAATGAAGTAGCAAGCACTTTACATGCAATGGCACTTGATCGTATTCGTCAACTCAGTGCTCACGAAATTGGTCATACACTGGGTATTGCGCACAACTTTGCTGCGTCAGTAAATAATCGTGCTTCGGTGATGGACTATCCGCATCCGTTGTTAAGTTTTGCTGATAATGGTCAGTTAGATGTATCTGATGGTTATGCTAAAGGTATGGGCGCATGGGATAAGCAAGTGATCAAATATGGCTACAGCGACTTTACCGGACAAGATGAAAGCGCAGCACTCGCTGCTATTTTACAGCAAAATAAAGCGCAAGGTTTGGCGTTTATTTCTGACAGTGATGCCCGTGCCAAAGGTGGGGCACACCCTACAGCGCACCTTTGGGATAACGGTAGTAATCCAAGTGAAGAATTACTTAGAGTGCTTGATGTGCGAAAGCAGGCGCTTGGGCAGTTTGGTATTAATAATATAAAAACTGGGGTTGCGCTATCGCAATTGGAAGAAAAGCTAGTACCGCTTTATTTGTTCCACCGTTATCAAGTTGAAGCGGTTGCTAAGCTTATCGCGGGCGTTGATTATGACTATGAGATACGCAGTGATGCACCCGTTAAAGGCGCCCAAGTTGTAACTAAAGAGGCTCAACAACAAGCGGTTAATGCCATTTTAGCGACCCTAAAAGCAAGCAACTTAACGCTTCCAGAGTCGATACTTTCCTTAATCGTACCTAAAGCGTATGGCGAGTCTAAATCACGAGAAAGTATAGTGGGGCGTACCGGCTTAACCATGGATGCACTTGCATTGCCTGAAGTCGCCGCGCAGCATAGTTTATCGCTATTACTAAATGCTCAACGATTAAACCGATTAGCGCAGCAACAAGCACGTGATAACCGCTTTTATAGCCTAGATGAGTTACTTAAACAGTTAAATAAGCAAGTGTTTAACGTATCAGCGCCTGCCACCATGACAGGAAAAGTAACGCAACGAGTACAGTACCTAACGGCAAAAACCATGGCTGATCTTGTGGCTAACGACGGTTTAAGCCCTGAAGTGCAAGCGCAACTACATTTCTATTTAAGCAAGCTTGCTGATGAGTTTAATCAACACTCTTTACTGAGCCATCCTGAAGTAGGTGACAGCGCATTTAAAGACTATTTAGCGGCGCAAATTAATCAGTTTTTAACAACAGGCCAGTGGCCTGATAACTTTAAAGCGTTACCTATACCACCAGGCTCACCTATTTAATAGTACAAGCCAGAGGATAAAGGCGCTGTGTAAACGTTACGTTTCATGGTGCCTTGTTTTTAGGGTGTTACTTTTGCTTGCATAAAGTTGGTTTTTTGTTAATCTAGCCACCCCCTATTTTAGTCTTTTTGAGGTGTTTATGGCGTTTTTATCTCGTTCGATATTGACGTTATCAATGGCACTTTTAAGCTGCAATGCAATCGCACAAAAACAATGTGATGTTGAACTTCGTCATGGTTTAATTATTACCGATGATGTGATCCGTATTGTTGATAAAGGCCAAACCAGGGTGCAAATTAACAATAATAATCAACTGTTTATTCGAGGCTACTGGGTCGATTTAAGTACCGACGAAAGTAAAGTGCTAGAACAATTTAGCAATGGTATTCGTCAAACGGTGCCAGAGCTGGTCGATTTAGCGACTGATGGCGTAAACCTTGGGCTTAGTGCTATTGAGCATGTTGTTGAGGGCATGTCAGATAAAGAACCCGAAGTGCTAAAAACGCAATTACAATATGTAGAGCGTGCACTTATGGATAAGTTTAAGCGTGGCGACGACTTCTTTTTTATAGCCCCTCAATCGCTTTCCCAAATTGATGATTTTTTTACTAAAGAAATTAGCCAAAAAATACACTCTGCAGTACATGGATCTTTAGGCGCTATTTTAATGTCGCTCGGGGATGCGTTTAAATCTCGAGAAGGCAATATAGAAGACCGCATGAACGACATGGGGCAACGCATGGATATCATCACTAAAGAAATCGATAAGTCGTTGCAGAAAAAAGCCCATCAATTAGAACTTAAAGCCTCTGAATATTGTGAATGCTTAAACTCTTTAGATATTACTGAATCTCGTCTGCAAGCGATTGTACCCGGAATGACAGACTTTGATTTAGTACAAATTAAATCGTAAGATCAGGTGTTAAACGCCAGATTTCAGACAGATATTAAGCAAGATTATTAAAGGCTACGAGCAGCGAGCCTAGAGCGGCAGATGAACAGCCCGAACCTCGTGGCCCGAAGCCATTTCCTAACACCTAAACAGTCTTACAGTTTTATCTCTGCGGCGGTTAGTGGGCGGTATTCACCTGCAGCCAAATCTTCACCTAACTTTATACCCGCAATTTGTTCACGATGTAGTTCAACCACTTTGTTATCTACCGCTGCTAGCATACGTTTTACTTGGTGATACTTCCCCTCAGAAATAGACAAGCGTAAACCGTAACTGCCCAAGCGTTCAGCAATAGCAGGGCGAGTTAAATCTTTTTCATTGTGTAACTGCACACCGTCGCGTAGTTGTTTAAGTGCATCGTCGGTAATCGGTTCTTGGGTTTCGACTAGGTAGGTTTTAAACTTATTCTTTTTCGGCGAGGTAATTTTGTGTGACCAGTCGCCATCATTAGTAATAAGCACTAGGCCAGTGGTGTCTATGTCTAAACGCCCGGCAATGTGAAAGTCGGCCATGTTTGGCTCATCAAGCAAATCAAATACGGTTTTGTGTAACTCATCTGAATTAGCGCACACATAACCTACCGGCTTATTGAGCATAAAGTAGCGTTTACCTAAAAAAACCAATGGCTCGTCATAAAACAGCACGTCATCTTGTTGGCTAACTTGAAAGTCAAATGCCGTGATCACCTCGCCATTAACGCAAGCCACTTGGCTTTTTATTGCTGCGCGGGCTTTTGAGCGTGGTATCTCTGCTAAATGGCTAATAAATTTATCTAAACGGCAAGGAAATTTCATGTTGTTCACATTTTTAGTCGGCTACAATGGCCGCGAGTATAGCGGATAGTGAAATACCATGACAGAGCCCAGCACAGAAATTTTAAGCCTTTACCATAGCAAGGTTTCATCAGGAGAGCTTGATTTCGATGCGGCGCAGCACCTAGCAGTGAGTGCGTTACAGTCTTTAAGTGAGCAATTAAATCAGCCTGCAAGTTGGTGGCAAAAAGCACCTTTAATTAAGGGAATATATTTATATGGCCCGGTTGGTCGGGGTAAATCTATGTTGATGGATTTATTTTATGAAAACTTACCCACAGAGAAAAAGCAGCGCCTGCATTTTCATCATTTTATCGAAAAAGTTCATGCTCAACTAGCCAAGTTACAAGGGGATAAAAATCCGCTACAAATAATAGCTAAACAGTGGGCCAAAGAGATAAAGGTACTGTGCTTTGATGAGTTTTTTGTTAGTGATATTGGTGATGCCATGATTATGGCTCGGTTATTTAACGCTTTGTTTGAACAAGGCGTGGTACTAGTCGCAACCTCTAACGCAAAACCCGAGCAACTTTATTACAACGGTTTGCAACGCGCGCGATTTTTACCAACTATCGATTTAATAAATGCGCATTGTCATGTAATTAACGTAGCGGGGGAGGAAGACCACCGCTTCAGGTACGGTAAAAGCAGTCGTCATTATTTTATTAACTTGCCCGATGCTGAATTTGAGGCTGGGTTTTTATCCGCATACCCTCAAGCAACGCGTGATAATACAATGACTGTGCATGGCCGAGCACTTTCCTATTTATTAAAAACTAACGATGCACTACTGATTGATTTTATGGCACTGTGCTCAGGTCCTCGCAGCGCCAATGACTATATGTTTTTAGCAGAACAGTTTTCGGTAGTATATATCGCGAATGTGCCAATAATGGGCAAAGAAGCAACCGGTAAGATTATTGTGCATGGTATAGAAGATAGCTATCAGCGAGAAAAGCAGAAATTGGATGAGCATACGCTCGATGATGAAGCACGGCGTTTTATTGCATTAGTCGATGAGTTTTACGATTGCCACAAATTACTAGTAATTAATGCCCAAGCCGACATAAACGAGTTATACCAAGGTAAAAAGTTATGTTTTGAATATTCGCGAACCCAGTCACGGATTGTAGAAATGCAAAATTGGTAAGTACAACATTAAAACACCGCATTTAATTTAAATGCGGTGTTTTAATTTTAAGCTGGTAACTTAAAGAAGCCTTTATGACTTATATCCATTTGGATTATTTGATTGCCAGCGCCAAGTATCTTGCATCATGACATCAATACCACGCTCAGCTTGCCAACCTAGTTCACTAAGGGCTTTTTCTGGCGCAGCATAACAGGCTGCAATATCACCTGGGCGACGAGGTGACACCGCATAAGGGATTGCTTGGTCGCTAGCCTTAATAAACGCATTGACCATTTGTAATACTGAATAGCCGTTACCTGTACCAAGGTTATAAACAAACGCACCGGTTTCTGCGGCTATTTTATCAAGTGCTTTTAAATGCCCTAGGGCTAAATCTACAACGTGAATGTAATCACGAACGCCAGTACCATCAACCGTATCATAATCGTCGCCAAATACAGCAAGTTGCTTTAATTTGCCAACCGCAACTTGTGAAATGAAAGGCAATAAATTATTAGGAATACCATTAGGGTCTTCACCAATCAAACCTGACTCATGTGCACCGACAGGATTAAAGTAGCGCAAAATAGCAAACGCGAAGCGCTCATCTGATTTAGCGATATCTTGTAACATCATTTCAACCATTAGTTTAGACGTACCATATGGGTTGGTTGTACCGCCAACGGGGAAGTCTTCGCGTATTGGTAAGCTTGCTGGGTCGCCATATACAGTTGCGGATGAGCTAAATACCAGTTTGAATACACCCGCATCACGCATAGCATCAACGAGTGTTAGTGTACCTTGTACATTATTTTGATAATACTCAATGGGTTTTACGACCGATTCTCCCACGGCTTTTAGCCCAGCAAAATGAATCACACTTTCAATGGTATGCTTGGCAAATACCGAGTCTAAAAAGGGTTTATCTAAAATATCACCTTGATAAAAAGTAATTGCTTTACCGGTTATTTTTTTCACTCTCTCAAGTGACTCTTCAGAGGAGTTACTTAAGTTATCAATCACGATAACGTCGCTGCCTTGCTGTAAAAGTTCTAAAACGGTGTGTGAGCCAATATAGCCTGCGCCACCGGTTACTAAAATTGCCATGAATGCTCCTTGGAAACCTCTGTTCAATTACCCTAATTTCACCATAAATAATGAGTTTTTACATGTATTATTTTGTTTGTTTTGCAATCGTAACATCGCAAGCTGTACTTTTGATTACATTTTGTGCAATTTTAATAACACCTCAGCGTAAAGATTAAGTTATAGTTCATATGTAATTGCTAAAGTGATGTATAGCAATTTGTAAAATATTCAATTGATCACAATGATCAAAATACTCGTTGGAGAAACGTATGAACTTAGTTAAAAAAATAGCAATGTTGATGTGTATTGCGCTACCGAGTGTTGTTTGCGCGGGTGAGGCTCAAGTGAAATGGCATGACTTTAATGATTATCGCGATGTACGCCCATCCAACCAAACTAAAGGCTCATACCATAAGCAAATAGCCAAAAGTATTGATGAACACTTTGCAAAGCTCAGCGAGCAACTTCCTAAAAATTACAGTTTAAAAATTGAAGTAACCGATTTAGATTTAGCCGGAGACGTACGCTATGGCGGTGTTAACGAAATCCGAGTGGTTGAACCTATTCACTTTCCACGCATTGAATTTAATTATGTGCTTAGTGATGAAAGTGGCGTTGTCGCACAAGAAGATAATGTAAGTTTAAAAGATATGGGCTTTATGGATAAAATTAAAATGGGTCGAGACGAAGCATTTTACTATGAAAAACGCTTATTAACAGAGTGGTTTGGTGAACAAATCTTACCGCGAATCTAGCTAATAATGCAAAGCATCTACTTTAGTAGATGCTTTGCAAGTAAGTCGCTCATTCACTTAAAGGTCGCTAACAAGGTTAGTAAATTTTGTAGTTTAATAACCGCTTGTTTTAGTTTTTCTTCATCCAAACCGTCGCTCGATAAGCTTTCTACATCAGCGGCAACGTCTAAAACATAAGGCTTAAAGCGTTTAGCTTCGAAACTAAATCCAGCGTCCTCGGCAAATAAGGCTTTAAATTTTCCGTGACCTTGCTGTTGTAACTCATCGAGTTTTTTGTCAGCGTCAAGTGCCTGACGGTAAACAATTTTTAAGTTGGCGTTGAGTTGTTCAATTATAGAATCCATGGTTTTCCTAAAGCTTAGTGCAATGTTGCCGATAAATACTTAAGTGGGTTGGTAAAGTAATTTACCAATTCAGCAACTATAATACGTGTATTACAGTTAAAAGTCAGGTGTGAGTTATGAATATATCAGGTGGAAATCTACCTACAATGCCTGGTGCAGGCCAAGGCGCAGAAGTATTAACTGCTGCTTTATCTAAAAAGCAACAGCAAGCTGATGGTGCTGCTGCACTGGCACTTATTGAAGGCGCTACACAATCTTCAAGTGCGCAAACACCGGCTAAGTCGGTCACTGCAACACTTGGGAATAATATAAACGTTTATGTTTAAACTAATTTGAGGTCGATAGGGGTTTTACTTTTTTGACCTCCTATTTCCCGAACTAGTTTAGGCACCAAAAATCCAGGCAGGGCTTTTAGTAGCTCGGCCTGAATTTTTATTGCTTGTTGTTCATCAATATCAAAATGACTTGCGCCCTCTACTTTATCTAGTAAGTGTAAGTAATAAGGCAATACATTTGCATCAAACAACGCTTCACTTAAGTTTATTTGCGCATCAACTGTATCGTTCACATCTTTTAAAATAACCGCCTGGTTTAACAGTAGCACATCTGCTTTTTTGAGCATGTTCATGGCATTTTTAAAGTCATTATCTATTTCGTTTGCATGGTTAATATGATTAACGAATATAATTTTTAATGGTGACTTTGCTAATCTTTCACATAATTGCTCAGTGATACGTGCAGGAATAACCACAGGCAAGCGGCTGTGTATGCGCATGCGTTTAATTTGTGGTATTTGCTCAAGCTCATCTAAAAACCAGCTAATAGCATCGTCTTTGGCCATTAGTGGATCGCCACCACTTAAAATCACTTCGTTAATATTTTTATCCGATTTTATATAGCTTAATGCATCAATAAGGCTACGTTTATTCAGTTGGTTTTCTTGATAAGGAAAGTGGCGTCTAAAGCAGTAGCGGCAATTTACTGCACAACCGGTTTTAAACATGACTAAAACACGCGATTTATATTTATGTAACAGACCCGGTTGATTGTTATCTTGCTCAAGTAACGGGTCTTTATTAAACCCCGACTTAGTTAAAAATTCTTGATGGCGGGGCATAACTTGCAGCAATAAAGGGTCATTTTCATCGCCGTGACGAATTTTTTTTATAAAAGGCAATGGCACACGAACAGGGAACAAGCTACGAGCTTTTATGTCGTTTTCATGGACTTGGCTCGATAAACCAACCATTTCTAGCAACACTTTTGGGCAGGTAACTACATTTGCTAATTCTTTTTGCCAGTTTTTATGCAAATTTGCTTCATTTCTTTGTATCATTGGCACGTAGATTACTCGAAAAATATAAATAGAGGAAACGATGGCGAATTATAGCACCAACGAGTTCAAGGGCGGCCTAAAAATTATGATGGACGGCGAACCTTGCAGTATCTTAGAAAATGAAATGGTAAAACCGGGTAAAGGCCAAGCGTTTAACCGTGTTCGTATCCGTAAGCTTATCTCTGGCAAGGTACTTGAAAAAACCTTTAAATCGGGTGAATCGGTTGAAGGTGCTGATGTAATGGATACCGATTTAGCGTACCTATACACAGACGGTGAATTTTGGCATTTCATGAACAACGAAACATTTGAACAAATCGCTGCTGACGAAAAAGCACTGGGCGATGCTGGCAAATGGTTAGTTGAAAACGATGTTTGTACTATTACATTATGGAACGGCAGCCCAATTGCAGTAACTCCACCAAACTTTGTTGAGCTTGAGATCACTGAAACCGACCCTGGCCTTAAAGGTGATACAGCAGGCACGGGTGGTAAACCAGCAACGCTTAGCACAGGTGCTGTAGTACGTGTTCCATTATTCGTACAAATTGGCGAAGTAATTAAAGTAGACACTCGTAATGGTGAATACGTGAGCCGTGTTAAGTAAGCAGTAACACGCCTTATTAATTAAATCCCGGCTTAAGCTGGGATTTTTTTTGGAGAAAATATGTCAGCAGATCTTTGGGCGCCGAGTGCCAGTATAGAAATACTTAAGCAACGCGCAACAATTATGCGCAGCATTCGAGAATTCTTTTATGAGCGTAATGTAATGGAAGTCGAAACACCGAGTTTAAGTGGTGCCAGTGTAACCGATGTACATTTAGCCAGCTTTAATACTACATTTGTAGGCCCAGGTCACGCTGGTGGGCTTCCCCTGTTTTTGCAAACATCTCCAGAGTTTGCGATGAAACGCTTGTTAGCGGCCGGCTCAGGCGCTATTTTCCAGCTTTGTAAGGCATTTAGAAATGAAGAAGCGGGTAGTCATCATAATCCTGAATTTACTATGCTTGAATGGTATCGTCCTGGGTTTGACGAATTTGCTTTAATGGACGAAATTGATGAGCTAATGCAGCTCATTCTTGAGGTTGCGCCTGCAGAGCGCGTTACCTACCAAAAGGCATTTGAACGCGCTTTAGGGGTCGATCCATTAACTGTATCTATCACGAAGTTACAACAACTCGCATGCGAACATGGCTTTGCTGATATTGCTAAAAACGAGACTCATAAAGATACCTTGCTGCAATTATTATTTTGTATGAAAGTAGAGCCAACAATAGGGCAAGATAAGCCATGTTTTGTGTATCACTTTCCGGCATCACAAGCGGCACTAGCACAAATTTGTGAACACGATCAGCGAGTAGCAGGGCGCTTTGAGCTTTATTATAAAAATATGGAACTGGCTAACGGCTTTAATGAACTCACTAATGCTAAAGAGCAAGAAAAAAGGTTTAACGAAGACAACGCCTACCGTGCTGCTAACGGCTTAAAACAAGTACCTATGGATACGCGTTTAATTGCCGCATTAGAGCATGGTTTAGAGCAATGTGCAGGGGTTGCATTAGGGATTGATAGACTCGTGATGCTAGCAACCAATAAACAAAAAATAAAAGAAGTGATTGCGTTTGATGTGGCCAGAGCTTAAAGCAGCTAATAGCTTTAAGCGGTCAGCTATCAGATAAAAAAACACCGCGTTTGCATTAAACGCGGTGTTTTCTATTCTCGATCTGACAACTGGTTCGCTGTATTACAGATTAAGCGTAAACGTAACGCCGGCCACACGTGGCTCACCTAGTTGAATGTAAGTTTGACTTGTATAACCATCTAACGGGTTGTTACCAAATTCAAAACCGCGAGTTGGAACGGTTTCATCAAACACATTACGTGCCCATGCACGAACAGCCCAGTTTTCTGCTTCGTAGCCAAGGCTTACATTCACTAAGTTTGTGTTTGGAGCTTTTGCATTATGGCTGTCTGAGAAGTAATAATCATCTTTACCTTCAACACCTAACATAGCATATAGCTCATCAGTAACATTGTAGCGTGCACTAAATGCGTATTGATATTTAGGCGCTTGTGCTTGCTCACGGCCATCTTGGTTTAAGCCTGATTTAGTGACAAAGTCGTTTATTTTCGTATCTAAATAGCCAGCACTACCACTAATGAGTAAATTATCAGTAAGTAAGTAGCTACCTTCAATTTCAAGACCGTAGTTGCTACCAGAGCTGGCATTGGCAACATAACCGGTAAATTGTTGATCTGATACTTGCCACGACTTTAATTGAATATTATCGCGGTGCATATAAAAAGCAGCTAAACGCAGAGTAAACTTGTCATCTAGCGATGAACCTTTAACACCAAACTCACCACTCCATAAGTACTCTGGATCAAAGCTGGTATGCTGTTTGAAAAAATCAGCATCTAAGCTTAAACCTTCATCTTTTGCTTTTGCTAGCGCTTCTGAATTAATACCACCGGCTTTATAACCACGAGTAATACTTGCGTAGATCATAGTGCGATCAATTACTTGGTATTCAAGTGCAACCTTACCACCAACCATTACGTCATCAGTTTCTTCAATAAAGCCGTTACTATCGGTGTAATCACCTTGATATTGCTCAACTCGTAAACCAGTAATAAGCGTAGTTTTTGGGCCTATTGCTGTGGCTAATTGGCCATAAGCTGCAATGTTATTAGTTTCATAGGTTGAAGAAAACGGATTGGCTAACCATGTATATTGACGCTCAAGGTCAACATCACGGTTTTGATAGTAAATACCCGCAACCCAGTTACCTGCTTTACCATTAAACTGCAGATCGAGCGCTTGATCATCACGATCGCGGCTATAAATATCTGTTGAGCTATAACCATCAGGATGTAACCCGGCGGCACATAATTGCGGCTTACTTGTATCGTTACACACCCAGTCTTCATCAAAACTATAAAAAAGCTCAGTATCAATGGCTGAAAGGTTTAAGCTCACATCAAAGGCATCAAAACCAGTGTAAGTATTATTCAGGCCAACAGCATAACTTTGTTGGTTATCTTCGCCTGGTTGATCAGCAAGACTGTTACGAGAATTATCAAGAGTAAATGCATCGTAGCCGTTATTAATATCGATATAGTGCAGGTTTAGCTCTGAATTTAAATGAACTGTGAGTTGGCTGTTTAATTTAAAGCGTGCAACTTGCTCATCTTGATCTTGAGTGGGTTTATCTAAATAAAGGTTGTCTACGTAGCCGTCAGACTTTCTGCGAAAGTAGCTAACGCGGGCACTGGTGTTATCTGTTAAACCTGTACTAGCAGCAAGGCCTGCTTCGTGGCTGTTATAAGTGCCGGCACCTAAATGTAACTTTAAGCTAGGATCGCTGGTTGCACTAGCTGATTGCATTTGGATCATGCCCGCCATGCCATCTGCACCAAAACGTGTACCTTGAGGACCGCGGTAAATTTCTACTTGGTCAATATCAAACAATAATGAACTGCCACCTAAGCCCGAATAATTAATACCGTCAATTACTAAGCCCACAGATGGGTTTATCGGGTCAACAAACTGCGAGCGTAAACCTACACCGCGAATTTGAATATAACGTCCGCGAGACGCACCAGCAGCAAAATTTACATTGGCAGCACTGGCTAACATTTCGTCTAAATACGTTGCACCACGTTGATTCATTTCATTTTCAGAAAATAAGCTGGCACTGGCGCTTAATGTTTGAATGCTTTCTTGCTGAAAGTCACCGGTAACAATGATTTTCTCTAGTTCGGTGTCATCTGCGTTAGCATAGATAGGTGCTGCGAACAGGGGTAATAACGTGGCTGTAATTAAAGACAAACGTAAGTTCATTAGGTTACTTAACTCCATTTTAGGGACTTGTATGGTAGCAATTATTTCAACACTTGTGCTATAAACGCGGCAATTATACGTTAAATAATTGGGATTACTAATATGACCTTTAAAGTAGACTTTAAAGTGCGTGACTACGAGTGTGACCTACAAGGTATTGTAAATAATAGTGTTTATTTTAATTATCTGGAGCACGCTCGTCATGAGTTTTTATACGCACAGGGTGTTGATTTTGCACAACTTGCCAAAGATAAAATTAACTTAGTGGTACTTCGCAGTGAAATGGATTACAAGCAGTCTTTAAAGCCAGCGGATGAATTTTATGTAGCAGTAGAGCCTGTACGCATTAGTCGCCTTAAATTTGCGTTTAAACAAACGGTAGTTCGCAAATTAGACGAAAAAGTGATGCTCAATGCCTTAATAATAGGTACGTCGGTTAACGAGAAAGGTCGTCCATTTTTACCACCACAGATAGATAACTTATTCCAAGCAATTGCTTAATTCCAAATAGCACTGCTTTTAAACTAGCTTAGAACAAAAATTTACATTTAAAACATGCATTTTTAACGGATAAATCTGACAAATATTGATACTATTACACTAATTAGACAATAAGTTAGTAGTAACATGAAATTAGCAACAATACCGATGCTTGTAATCGGTTTATGTGTTGGTTGCGCATCAACAGGGACAGTTACCACTGAGCAGCTAAAATATACACAATGGCAATTATCAAAGGTTGATGGTTTGGCCATTCCCGCATCTTTTAAAGCATCAATGAGCTTTATAGAAGCGCTACAAATAAATGGCTTTGCCGGATGCAATAAGTTTTTTGGTGAAGGTTCGCTTGAAGATAGCAGCTTGAGCGTAAGTAAATTAGGAATGACACGCAAATCATGCGGCCCTGAACTCGATGAGTTTGAACAGCAGTTTTTACAAGCGCTTAAGCAAGGTGCCGAGCTTAACCTGCAAGACCAAAAATTGGTGATGCAAGGCGAGCAAAAATTTGTGTTTATCCCTAAGTAAATTTTACACATTTTGAAAAACAGCCCCTTGCGGGGAGTTTTCAACTGGCGTACACTCATAGCAGATTTGATTAAAACATTATCAAATCAACGAACAATTTAACTACTTGTCGGAGTGCCTAAGTTTTATTTAGGCTGAGATCGCGAAAGCGGGATCCGTGAACCTGATCAGGTTAATACCTGCGTAGGGAACAAGCTGCCTAAACGGGACGCTTGTGCGTCTTTTTTATGCGTACAACAACATCAAACCCGTCAATTTAGGCTGCAAAGTGGCATAAAGCTACTTTACGATCTTTCTCTATTCCATCGGAATATCTGGCAAGACAACCCTTAAGCAATGAGGTAAGTCATGTCAAACACTACAAACAAATCATCGCGCCGCGAAACCCGTGCTGCTGCATCTGACTATATTTATAACCTAACGGGTCAACCATTCCCAAACTCTCATAAAGTGTATGTTGAAGGAACCCAGCAAGGCGTGCGTGTGGGTATGCGCGAAATAACATTAAGCGATACTTTTATTGGTGGTGATGAACAAAATCCAGTGTATGAGCCAAATGCACCACTGCGTGTTTACGATACATCAGGCCCGTATACCGGCCCTGAATTTAAATTGGATGTGCGCAAGGGACTTAATAAATACCGTGAACAATGGATTGAGAGCCGTAATGATACCGAAGTACTTGAGTCAGTTACCTCACAGTTTGCGCAGCAGCGTATGGCTGACGATGGGCTTGATCATATTCGCTTTGAGCATTTACCAAAAATTCGCCGTGCAAAAGCGGGTAAAAACGTAACGCAAATGCACTATGCCCGCCAAGGAATTATTACGCCTGAAATGGAGTATGTTGCTATACGTGAAAACATGGGGCGCGCACAAATACGCAAAGAGCTTCTCGCGGCACAACATAAAGGGGAGTCGTTTGGAGCGAGTATCCCTGAGTTTATTACTCCTGAATTTGTGCGTGCTGAAATAGCGCGTGGTCGCGCTATTTTACCTAACAACATTAATCATCCAGAAACCGAACCTATGATTGTTGGTCGCAACTTTTTAGTTAAAGTAAATGCCAATATTGGTAATTCATCAGTCGGTTCATCTATCGAAGAAGAAGTTGAAAAAATGGTGTGGTCAACCCGTTGGGGCGCCGACACCGTAATGGATTTATCAACTGGACGTTACATTCACGAAACCCGTGAATGGCTAGTGCGTAATTCGCCAGTCCCTATTGGTACTGTACCCATTTATCAGGCCCTTGAAAAAGTAAACGGTGTAGCGGAAGACCTAACCTGGGAAATATTCCGCGATACCTTAATTGAACAAGCAGAGCAGGGAGTTGACTACTTTACTATTCATGCCGGCGTGCTTTTGCGCTATGTCCCTATGACAGCAAAACGCGTAACCGGTATTGTGTCGCGCGGTGGCTCAATTATGGCCAAATGGTGTTTAGCGCACCATAAAGAGAACTTTTTATACACGCACTTTGAAGATATTTGTGAAATTTTAAAACAATACGATGTGTGTTTTTCACTAGGCGATGGCCTTCGCCCGGGCTCTATTGCCGATGCCAACGATGAAGCGCAATTTAGTGAGCTTCGTACCTTAGGCGAACTGACTAAAATAGCTTGGAAGCATGATGTACAAGTGTTCATAGAAGGCCCTGGGCATGTGCCTATGCATATGATCAAAGCCAATATGGAAGAGCAACTTAAACATTGTGATGAAGCACCGTTTTATACCTTAGGCCCACTCACCACCGATATTGCCCCAGGGTACGACCATATAACCTCAGGGATTGGGGCTGCGCAAATAGCTTGGTATGGCTGTGCCATGCTGTGTTATGTAACACCGAAAGAACATTTAGGTTTGCCAAATAAAGAAGACGTTAAAGAAGGCCTTATCACCTACAAAATTGCCGCTCATGCCGCCGATTTAGCCAAGGGTCACCCCGGGGCACAAGAGCGAGACAATGCTTTATCAAAAGCACGCTTTGAATTTAGATGGCACGACCAATTCAACATTGGTTTAGACCCTGTTCGCGCTCGTGAATATCATGATGAAACACTGCCGCAAGAATCAGGAAAAGTAGCCCACTTTTGCTCCATGTGTGGTCCTAAATTTTGTTCGATGAAAATAACCCAAGAAGTACGTGACTACGCCAAAGATCTAGAAGCGCGCGGTATTGATCCTAATAACGTAGGTGATGCCATTGAAATCAAAATGGTTGATGTAGAAGCCGAGATGAAAGCCAAATCTGAAGAGTTTAAGCAAACAGGCTCAGAGATTTACCATAAAGCAATATAAAATAGGTTGCGAGTTGCGAGAATCGAGTAGCGAAATGTTTATCTTAACATCTTGTTGCTCGAAGCCGGAGATCCGCAGCGCGCAGCTAAATGTAGGAGTGTTTATGTTTTATGACATTGCTGTGGTGGGCTTTGGTTTAGCAGGGCGGTTGGCGGCGCTTGAATTAAGTAAGCAGCACCGTATTACTGTATTTGAAGCTGATGATGAGCATACCCAAAATAGTGCGGGTAAAGTGGCGGCGGCTATGCTGGCACCGCTAGCTGAATCGGTTATGTGTGAACATGATTTAGCGCTATTGGGAGTAGATTCTATTGCTCGCTGGCCTGCTATTTTAGATGAGTTAAACAGTGAGGTGTTCTTTCAACAGCAGGGCACCTTGGTGGTTGCTCATACGCAAGATAAAGCCGACTTACAAAGTTTTGCACAGCGAATAAAGCCGTTACTAAATTTTAGTGCCAAAGCGGTTAATGCGCAGCAAATAGCGGATTTAGAACCTGAGCTTACAGGGCGTTTTAATCAAGGACTATTTTTACCCGGTGAAGGACAAATTGATAATCAGGCTTTTTATAAAGCCAGTTTTAAAACCCTCAATAAACGTAAAGTAAAGTTTGTATTTAATCAACGCGTCAGTATTTTTGATAATAAAGTGAATAATCGAGAGTTTGATTACATTATTGATTGCAGAGGGCTTGGAGCCAAGCAAGAACAGCCACTTCGAGGTGTGCGCGGGGAAGTGGCAAGGTTATACGCCCCTGAAGTTAACTTAACGCGGCCTGTGCGGTTAATGCATCCGCGTTACCCTATTTATATTGCACCTAAACCTAATCATGAATATGTCATAGGGGCAACGGAGATCGAATCGCAAGATACAGGTCCTGCAACTGTGCGCTCAACCCTTGAACTATTATCGGCGGCCTACACTGTTCACAGTGGCTTTGCCGAAGCGCGATTATTAAATATTCAAACAGGCTTACGCCCAGCGTTTAGCGATAATCGCCCACAGGTAAAAAAAACGAGCAAGGTTATCAGTATCAATGGCTTGTATCGCCACGGTTATATGTTGGCCCCCGCGCTTGTGGCACAAGCATTATTGCAAATAGAGTGAGTATTAAATGAACATTACAATTAATGGTGAGCTTTTAAATGTGACTAGCCAAGCGCTGCTGGAAATAGTAAAAAACGTGGGTGCAATGGCGCCTTATGCCGTGGCTGTAAATGGAGAGTTTATTCCTCAGAGTCGCCATAGCCACGTTGTTATAAACGAAGGTGACAGTATTGAGTTATTGTCACCTATCCAAGGTGGATAGTGCTATGCAAAGCAAAGACTGTTTAACAATTTATGGTGAGCCAATCAATAGTCGCTTGTTAATTGGATCTGCGTTATACCCATCACCAGATATAATGACGCAATCAATTAAAGCCTCAGGTGCTGAAATAGTCACCGTGTCACTTAGGCGACAACAAAACGCGGCGGCAGGGAATGATTTTTGGCAATTAATTAAAAACACCGGTTTAAAAATACTGCCTAATACTGCCGGATGCCACAGTGTCAAAGAGGCTATTAACCTAGCTAAAATGTGCCGAGAAGTATTTGCTACCGATTGGATAAAACTTGAATTAATAGGCGATGACTATAATTTACAGCCCGATCCATTTGCATTACTTGAAGCCACAAAAATATTGATTGATGATGGGTTTAAAGTACTGCCTTATTGCACTGATGATTTAGTGCTGTGTCAGCGCTTAAATGAATTAGGTTGTGAGGTGCTAATGCCGTGGGGCGCGCCTATTGGCACCGGTAAAGGATTGTTAAATAGTTATAATTTAAAAACCATTAGAGAGCGCCTGCCTAATACAACATTAATTGTTGATGCTGGGTTAGGTTTACCATCGCATGCCTGCCAAGCACTTGAATTAGGATATGATGCGGTATTATTAAATTCAGCCATTGCAGGGGCGGGTTGCCCAGTGACTATGAGCCGTGCATTTAAAGTTGCGGTAGAAGCAGGGCGCTTTGCATACAATGCCAAAGCAATGCCCGAAAAAGACGTTGCAACCCCCTCAACCCCAACAATGGGTATGCCATTTTGGCATCAGCAGTAAGGAAATAAAAATATGACAAACGTAGTGTGGACAATTGCTGGCTCAGACTCCGGCGGCGGCGCGGGTATTCAAGCCGATATCAAGGCAATGCAAAGTTTTGGTGTACATGCTTGTACAGCAATCACCGCGCTTACCGCTCAAAATAGCTTAGGTGTAGAGGCCATTAATGCAGTGTCTACCGATATTATTGAATCTCAGTTGCTTGCACTTGAAAAAGACATGAAAGCCAAAGTGATAAAAATTGGCATGCTTGCTAATGTGCAGCAAATTCAGTTAATTAGTGAGCACATAAGCCACTACAAAACCAAATGGCCAACCCCGCCGGTTATTGTGTATGACCCTGTGGCTATTGCCTCAAGCGGTGACTTACTAACAGAAGAAGACACCGTAAGCGCAATAAAAGAATGTTTATTACCGCTGGTGGATGTAATTACCCCAAATACCCACGAAACACAGTTATTAACGGGTGTGTATTTAATTGGCCCTGCAGCGATTAAAGAAGCGGCGAGTAAGCTGATGGCGTGGGGCGCAAAAGCGGTGGTGATTAAAGGCGGACATTGGGATTACCCAAGCGGGTATTGCATTGATTACTGCACACAAAACGGTGAAGACTATTGGCTAGGTAATGAAAAAATTCAAGTTCCACATAGCCATGGTACAGGGTGCAGTATGGCGTCGGTAATTGCTGCGTGTCTTGCAAAAGACTACCCATTAAAAGATGCGTTTATTTTAGCTAAAGCCTATATAAACCAAGGTTTAAAGCAATCAGTTCGCTATGGCGAGGGTATAGGGCCCGTCGCACAAACGCAGTTTCCTACCGATTTAGCGCATTACCCTCAGGTGATTGAACCGGGTAGCTGGTTAGGTGATGAGTTGGATTTTGATGTGCCGCTTGATTTTAATATGGCTGCTGATTTTGCAGCCTGTGAAAGTAAAAAGCTTGGCCTCTACGGCGTGGTTGATAGCATTGAATGGCTAGAAAAGTGCTTACAGCAAGGAATTAAAACAGCTCAGCTTCGTGTTAAAAATAAAACGCAGAATGAGCTAGATGAACTGATTGCCAAAGCGGTCACCTTAGGTGAGCAGTATAATGCGCAGGTATTTATAAATGATTACTGGCAACTTGCCATCAAACATGGCGCCTATGGGGTGCATTTAGGGCAAGAAGACTTAGAGAGTGCAAACTTAGTTGCTATAAAAGAAGCAGGCCTGCGACTTGGTCTCTCTACCCATGGGTTTTATGAAATGCTACGCGCGCATAATTATCGCCCAAGCTACATGGCGTTTGGTGCTATTTACCCAACGACGACCAAAGACATGACAGGGCAAATACAAGGGCTTGAAAAGCTCAATAAATTTGTACCGCTTATGCAGAGTTACCCTACAGTCGCTATTGGCGGTATTGATTTAAGCCGCGCAACTGAAGTAGCAAATACGGGGGTTGGTAGCGTAGCTGTGGTACGTGCCATTAGTGAAGCGTCTGATCATGTTTCAGCAATTCGATCACTGCAAACCGCGATTAATACAAAACATGACTGATACGTTGCAAACGTTAAATGACAAAGAAACCTTGCGTTATAGCCGCCATATATTACTTGATGAAGTGGGGCTTGACGGGCAGTTAATGCTGAAACGTTCAACGGTTGCCGTAGTTGGTGCAGGTGGCTTAGGTAGTCCTGCGCTGCTGTATTTAGCGGCAGCTGGCATTGGGTCGCTTATTTTAATTGATGACGATGTAGTTGAACTGTCTAACTTACAGCGCCAAGTGCTCTATAAAGTAAATCATTTGGGGCAAAACAAAGTTCGCGCGGCTAGAAAAGTGCTTGCGAGCCTTAACAATCAAATAAATATAATAACCCACACTCAAAAGCTGGATGATACCAATAGTGCGTTGCTCTTAAAAAACGCCGACATAGTGCTTGATTGCTCTGATAACTTTAGTACCCGCTATGCGGTTAATCGCTATTGCATTGCTAAAAACACTCGCTTAATTACAGGGGCTGCGCTGGCAACTCAAGGGCAATTAATGGGGTTTGATTTTAGACAAAGTGACAGCCCATGTTACGGCTGTGTTTTCCCTCAAAGTAGTGATGCACCGGTTATAAATTGTAGTAATGCCGGGGTAATTAGCCCTTTACTTGGGATTGTTGGGTCAATGCAGGCACAATTAACCCTCAATATGTTGTTAGGTCATTTTAAGGGGAATGTGTTTATAACGTTTGACGCATTAAGCTTAAAGCAACAGCATTTTAAGATGACTAAGGATTTAGCGTGTAAAGAGTGTGGCGGGTATGAGTAATGAAAAGCTTGGCTTTTAACGTGAGTAAGCTCTACGTTTACAAGAAAACACCGCGGTTATTGAAAATAAACGCGGTGTTTTTTTAAGCTCGAACTGACAATACCTATTAATCATCAATTTTTGCAAAGGCAGTGCCTAAACGAGTAACTACCTCTGGGAGTTGATCGTCTAATATTTCTGCTTTGTTCGCACCCCATGCAAGTACAACCGTTGAGCCTAATTTAAAGCGACCCATTTCTTCCCCTTTCTTAAGGGTGATCGCGTTTTCGCCTTTAGTTGGGTAGTTCCAGCTAAACACATCACTGCCAGCTGGTGGAGTTACTGTGCCAGCCCAAATAGTTTCTATGCTGGCAACAATGGTTGCGCCTACCAAGACCATAGCTAAAGGACCAATTTCAGTTTCAAAAATAGCCACTACACGCTCGTTACGGGCAAATAAATTTGGTACGTTTTGAGCGGTAAGTGGGTTTACTGAAAATAAATCGCCCGGTACATAAATCATTTTGCTTAGCGTGCCATCAATTGGCATATGAATCCGGTGGTAATCTTTTGGGGCTAAGTAAATAGTTGCAAATTTACCGCCTAAAAACGGGGTTGTGTCGTCTTGTGATCCACCTAACAATGCTTGTAAGCTGTAATCGTGGCCTTTAGCTTGAATAAGTTGACCATCAACAATGTCGCCTAGTTGGCTAATTGCGCCGTCTACTGGATGAATAATAATATCGTCATCTTCAACCATAGGACGCACACCGTCTTTTAACGGACGGGTAAAAAATTCATTAAAGCTTTTGTAATGAGCCGGATCTGAATATTTAGCTTCGCTCATATCTATTTTATATTGTTTAATAAATAATTTAATTAATGTAGTTGTTAACGCACCGGCTTTTGCTGCAGCAAGTTTACCTACCACACGAGAAATAAAGTGTTTTGGCATGGCATACTGCATGGCGATTTTAAATTTATCTAAACTCACAGGTTATTCCCTTATTATACGCGGGGCGCACGAGCGCCTGCACGGCCATCGGCCATGGTTTCTAAAATACGGTGGTAGCTTTCAAAGCGTAATTTTGAAATATCGCCATCGGCTACCGCTTGTTTAATTATACAGCCCGGATCGTTTAAATGTTTACAATCTCTAAACCGGCATCCGCCTATAAATTCTCTAAATTCTTTAAAGCACCAAGTGACGCGTTCAACATCTAAATGCCATAGGCCAAATTCACGAATCCCCGGTGAGTCAATTAAATTACCCCCGCTCGGTAAATGATGAAGGCGTGATACCGTGGTGGTGTGCTGGCCAAGCCCGCTGTTTTCAGATACTTCTTTAGTCAAAATTTCAGCATCCGGCAGTACAGTGTTAACTAAGGTAGATTTACCCACGCCACTTTGACCAACAAAAATATTGTTTTTGCCCGCAAGTACTTCTTTTAACTCATTAATGCCTTCGCCAGTTATATTACTAACTAGCAGCACCTGATAATTAAGCTTACGGTAAATGTCGAGGATTTGTTGTATTTCGTTTAAACCAGCTTCATCAATTAAATCAATTTTATTCAGTACTAAAATGGGTTCGATACCCATATCTTCACAGGCAATTAAATAGCGATCAATAATGCTCGGGGTAAACTCTGGCAGTACCGCTGAAACCATTAAAATTTGATCAATATTAGCGGCAATCACTTTAACCCCATCATAAAAATCGGGGCGCGTGAGTTGTGAACGGCGCTCTTGAGTTGCTTCAATAACACCCGCTAAATCACCTGCACTTACTTTTGCACGGCGAAACAATACTTCATCGCCGCAAACCAAGTTCGATACGGTACGACGAATATTACAACGTAATACATCACCGTTTTGTGTTTCTACATCGGCATGTTGTCCAAAGCGGCTAATAACAATCGCATTTTCCACTTGACCTAAATTATCTGTTTGCCATTCTTGCGCGCCGACTTTTGCCGGTTTTGTATCGGCATTCGATAAGCGCTTTTGATGATTGGCCTTGATCCTACGGGATTGGCCTTTACTTAATTTTTTCTGTTTTGCCACTTGAGGCCTATAACCTGAGTTAAATGCCGAGTTTGCCAAAAAAAGCTTTAGCTCGACGGTTGATGCTAATATGATATATCGAAATGCGTTGGATCTAAAGAAAAGCACCGTTTAAGGTAATTATGACTATTAATAAATCAAATTTAATTTGGCTCGATCTGGAAATGACCGGACTTGAACCAGAGACTGACAAAATACTTGAAATTGCAACTGTTGTCACTGACGCTGATCTGAATATATTAGCCGAAGGCCCAACCATTGCCATTCATCAAAGTGATGAACTACTTGATGGTATGGATGAGTGGTGTACAACTCAGCATGGCAAATCAGGGCTTACAGCGCGTTGTAAGGCAAGTACTTTCGATGAAGCTTATGCCGTTGAGCAAACTCTCGCGTTTTTAAAGCAATGGGTGCCAGCGGGTGCTTCACCTATGTGTGGTAACTCAATAGGCCAAGACCGTCGTTTTATGAATAAGTATATGCGTGAGCTTGAAGACTTTTTTCATTACCGTAATTTAGATGTAAGTACCATTAAAGAACTTGCTCGTCGTTGGAAACCAGATGTATTGGCTCAAGTGAATAAAAAAGGGTCACATTTAGCGTTAGACGACATTAAAGATTCGATTATGGAATTAAAGGTTTACCGAGAAAAGTTTTTTAATTTATAAAAAATACTTGCAAAGCACCCTAATTATTGTAGAATCCTGCCCCGCTTAAGACGATAACCCCCGCGGGGTTAGTGTATTTGAGCTTAAGTTAAAGATTCAAGATGAAAGGTTAAAGGAACAAGGTTTAATATTGATAGAACCTAGAACCTAGAATGCGGCACTAGCTCAGTTGGTAGAGCGCGACCTTGCCAAGGTCGAGGTCACGAGTTCGAGCCTCGTGTGCCGCTCCAATTTTTCACCAAAAGAAATTGTAGTAGAAATAAAGATTCAAGATGAAAGGAACAAGGTTTAATTTTGACAGAACCTAGAACCTAGAATGCGGCACTAGCTCAGTTGCCAGAATGTAGGACGCGACTTGTCGCGCACCAACGGACAAATTACTGACTATTTTGAATGCGGCACTAGCTCAGTTGCCAGAATGTAGGACGCGACTTGTCGCGCACCAACAGACAAATTACTGACTATTTTGAATGCGGCACTAGCTCAGTTGGTAGAGCGCGACCTTGCCAAGGTCGAGGTCACGAGTTCGAGCCTCGTGTGCCGCTCCAATTTCTCACCAAAAGAAATTGTAGTAGAAATAAAGATTCAAGATGAAAGGTTAAAGGAACAAGGTTTAATATTGATAGAACCTAGAACCTAGAACCTAGAACCTAGAACCTAGAACCTAGAACCTAGAACCTAGAACCTAGAACCTTCATATAATGCGGTACTAGCTCAGTTGGTAGAGCGCGACCTTGCCAAGGTCGAGGTCACGAGTTCGAGCCTCGTGTACCGCTCCAATCTTATTTACTTTCCAGATATTCATTTTCAAATAGCAAACAATAATCCACACGTGAATCATTATAAATTTAATTTATATAATTTTTATCGATTTGAAGTGCTCAATGGATGCGAACGATCTGTGTTATAAAACCTAGCTCTAAAACGTTTCGCCTTGCAAAGTGGCAATAATACGCCTAGCCCCGCCATGGTCGCGATGTTCGCCTAAGTATATTCCTTGCCAAGTCCCCAGCGCTAATTGACCATTATTAATAGGTATCATTAACTCGCAACCTAAAGTGCTGGTTTTAATATGAGCAGGCATATCATCATCGCCCTCATAGTCATGACGATAATAAGGCTGGCGCTCAGGTACAAACTGATTGAAGTGACTTTCCATATCCATACGCACGGTCGGATCGGCATTTTCATTAATGGTTAAGCTGGCAGAGGTGTGTTGAATAAATAAGTGTAATAAACCTATTTTTAGTTGGCTCAGCTGTGGGAGTTTAGTCAGTATGTCGTTATCAATTAAGTGAAAGCCCCGCGAGCGAGGCTTTAATGTAATCGTGGTTTGCGACCAGCTCATAGCTTATCGAAGCTCACTTCAATGTTTGCATTACCTGCATCACTGGTAAATGGCATAATAATTTTTTTGCCGTCACTTTTATGCGTAATGGTATGGTTTTTACCAGACACAACAATGGGGGTTGCCATGGCAAAGTCATAGCCTTTTTCACCTAATAGGTTTTTAGCACCACCGGTGACCATATTGGTTATTTCGCCGACCATGTCTGTGACTTCTTCATTTACGCTGTTAGGTCTCTCACCTAACATACGTTCCATTATAGTCAGCGCTAAACTTTCGTCGAAGGTTATTGAAAATGAACCGCGAGTTTGGGGGCCAACCATACCAATTAATCCCGATACATCACCACAGGCCACTTCATCGGTTTTAATGCGAGGTTTACCTGGTTTTAACTGAGTTTTAGCCATGGTGCTCAATACATTCATCAAAGAAGATAAAAAGGGATTAATGAACTCTACATTCATATTATATATCCTTAAATTGGTACTGATAGGGGGGATACGTAAAGTATAGCTATAGTCGCTCAGCTATGCTCGACAAGCGTCACATTTACCGTGTGCTTCTATGGTTTGCCCAGAAACTACAAAGCCACTTTCCGCTGCTAAGTTATTGAGCTCATGTGAAATTACTGTTGAATGCAGCTCTTTAACAAACCCACATGTATCGCAAATTAGTAATTGAACAGGATGAATATGATCAAAGTGATGACACAACATGAATGCGTTAGTGCTTTCAATTTTATGAATAAAACCGAGTTCTGCTAAAAAGTCTAAAGCACGATAAATTGTCGCAGGTTTTGCGCCTGTTTCAGTGACTTTTAATTGCTCTAGCAAATCGTATGCACCCACACCACCTTGAGCGCTTGCTAATAAACGAAATACCTTTTCGCGAATAGGTGTGAATCGCGCACCACGGTTGTCGCATACTTGTTTTGCTTTATTTACGAGTGATTCTATATTCATCTTCTCTCATCCTTACTTTGCCGTGATATACTAACATACTGTATTGTAGTTGCAGCGATTTATTAACCGCTTTTGTGAAAAGGTATTCATTAATGCATGAATTATTAGCCACATTTATTTTCTTTTTTGCAGTTATCGATCCAATCGGCACAATTCCGGTTTTTATCGCCGTAACTCGGGGTGATGACGACAAGTTTAAGCGTAAAGTGATTTTTAAGGCAGTGGGTGTATCTGCTTTAGTACTGTTATTTTTTGTGGTTGCCGGTGAGCAATTACTCAATGTGATTGAGATTCCACTATCGGCATTTCAAATAGCCGGTGGCTTGATCTTATTAATTTTTGCACTCTCCATGACGTTTGGTGAAAGTAAACCCGAAGCTGAAATTAAAAGTGTTCGCGATAGCACTGAAACCGCTATTTTTCCGCTGGCTATACCCTCAATTGCAAGCCCTGGCGCTATGTTAGGTGCGGTATTAATGACGCGTAATGAAGAATATACTTGGGTTGAACAAATGATTACCTCATCAATGATGCTGGCCGTTTTAGTGGTGGTACTTATTTTGTTATTACTTGCTACGCAGGTACATAAAATAATAGGTGATAGCGGGGCAAGTATTATTAGCCGAATTATGGGGTTAATTTTAAGCTCAGTCGCAGTAACGAATATTTTAAATGGTATCGCACAATACTTTGGCTTGCAGGTGTTTGCTTAACATTGCTGCGCATGGGGCTTTTGTGTAAAATGCAGCGCCTTTTAAGCTGTGCTTAAATTATAAATTTTTGAGGACTACATTTTGGATAAACGTACTTTAAATCGACGCTTTTCTGTTGCCCCAATGTTAGATTGGACTGATCGCCATTGTCGTACGTTTCATCGTAAAATGACAAAGCACACCGTGCTCTACACTGAAATGATCACCACAGGTGCTATTTTATTTGGTCGTGGTGACTATTTGCATTTTAATCAACACGAAGGCCCAGTAGCGCTGCAGCTGGGGGGCTCAGATCCGCAAGCGCTAGCACAGTGTGCCAAGCTTGCAGGTGAGCGCGGTTATGATGAAATAAACCTTAACGTAGGCTGTCCGTCTGATCGTGTGCAAAATGGGCGTTTTGGTGCCTGTTTAATGGCAGAGCCCGAGCTTGTGGCAGAGTGTGTTGCTGCAATGAAAAGTGAAGTCAGTATTCCTGTTACGGTAAAAACGCGCATTGGTATTGATGAGCAAGACTCCTATGAATTTTTATGTGCGCTTATTGAAGCATCGCATAAAGTAGGCTGTGATGATTTTATTATTCATGCCCGTAAGGCATGGCTAAAAGGGTTGAGCCCAAAAGAAAATCGCGAAGTACCACCGCTTGATTACCCCCGTGTTTACCAGCTTAAAAAAGATTATCCACAACTTGATTTAAGTATTAATGGGGGTGTTAAAACCATTGAGCAAAGTCTTGAGCATTTACAGTACATAGATGGGGTGATGGTTGGGCGAGAGGCTTACAGTAATCCATTTATGCTAAATGAAGTGGATGAAAAAATATATGGTGACGCTGCTAATACTCAGTCACGTCATGAAGTTGTGCGCTCTATGTATGATTACATTGAAGAAGAGATGCGTTTAGGCGCTAACTTTTGGCATGTTGCTCGCCATATGTTAGGTATTTTTCAGGGACAACCCGGTGCGCGTGGTTTTAGACGCCATTTATCTGAAAATGGCCATGGCAAGCAAGCTGATCTAGGTGTTATGGATAAAGCACTAAGTTACGTACCCGAATAACAGATCCTCTGTATAGAAAAAAGCCACCTCAGGTGGCTTTTTTTGACCCCAAATTTTGGTCAAAAGTTTAATTTATTAGCCAATTCGACTTAACTCCATTCAGTGATGAGTCATTAATTTACCTACTTGAAATAACTTAACTACATGATATTTAATTAAAATAAAACTATTTTAAGTTGTTGGCATAACTCTTGGAATCCTGTTGATGTATAAATAAAAATCATCAGGAGAATAACATGGGTATATTTAACCGCGTAAACGACGTCATTCAAGCAAATATCGTAGCTATGCTTGATAAAGCAGAAAACTCAGAGAAATTACTCAATTTAATGCTTACTGAAATGCAAGAAGCGCTTAATGAGTGTCGTAGTACGGTAGCTGCACTTTTATGTGAAGAAAAGTGCATTAAACGACAAATAAGTAACAAACAGCAAGCGCTCGCAAATTGGCAATTAAAAGCTGAGCATGCTGTGGCAAAAAATCGTGACGATTTAGCTAAATCAGCATTAGCCGAAAAACACACAGTTGAACAAAGCATAGGGTGCCTGCAAACGCAGCTTGAAACATTGCAGCAATCAATTGTAAAAATCACAGAAGACTGCGAGCGCTTACAACACAAAATGATGCAGGCAAAAGCAAAACAAGCACAACTTACAAAGCGTGAAAACGTAGTTGAAGCAAGGGCAAAAATAAATACGCAACTACAAAGCGATAAAGTGGCTTTTGCCTTATCACGATTTGAGCAAATAGAGCGCCGCGTTGAAAGTGTAGAGTCGCAAGTTGAAGCGTATGAGCTCACAGATACTGCGAGCAATACAGCTATGCAAATTGAGTCACTGGTTAAAAATGAAAAAATTGATGTAGAACTGGCTAGTTTAAAAGCAAGTTTAAATACTGCTAATAAACAAACAGCTTAAGGAGATTGTTATGAATAGTTTTAATACACACCGTCGTTGGTACAAAAACACGCTTAACAAAAAAATATCAGGCGTCTGTAGTGGGTTAGCTTACCGACTAGACTTTCCGGTATGGTCTACTCGCTTAGTGACTGTTTTATTATTTTTAAGTTTTCCGTTTGCAGTGGCGCTAGGTTATTTAATTGCTCACTGTTGCCTTGAAGAAAAAGCAGTGTAAGGAGAGCAGCATGAAAACATTCGTCGTGTGCCTAGTTATTTTTGCGTTGTTTTTAATTAATAGCGGTTCAATTATTCACTTTGATGTGTGGCAGTTTCCGCTATGGATCTCAGATATTAGCTGGACAGGTATAGAGCTCATTGGTGCGTTAGTTGCTATTATCGTTGTTATTGCGATTGTTGCTTTAGTGACGATGGGGTTAGTTGGCGCGGCGATGGTGGCACTGGCTGGTACTATTTTAGCTTTTTTATTCGGATCATTGATGATTGCTTGGCCGTTATTGTTTGTAGCAGGGCTGTGTTGGTTAATCGCAGATAACAAAAAAGTCGTCTCTTGAGCTTAAATTAGCTGCCTAACATAGGGGAATTATGATAAATTTAAACTATATTTTTTTGTTTTAACAAGGATTTTACCGATGATTAAACAATGTATTTTGATAGCAAGTGCATTAATGGTGGGGGTTTTTTCGTCTTCGTTAATGGCGCACGAAGGACATGAACACGATAGTGTTGTTGCGCAGCTACAAGTAACACATGCGCAAGTAAGAGAGTTTTTGCCGGCAACCAAAGCCAGTGTGGCTTACTTTAGTATTAAAAACCACAGCAATGTACCAGCAACGTTGACTAAAGCGACAATTGATGGTCTAGGGCGTGTTGAAATTCATGAGCACGTTCACGCTGACGGTATGATGAAAATGCAAAAAGTCGAATCATTGCTTATTAAAGCTCACCAACAACTCGATTTTAAGCCAGGCAGCTATCATTTAATGGTGTTTGAACCACAAGAACCGTTAAAAGTAGGTCAAGAACGTAAACTCACGCTATATTTTGAAGACGGGAACCGAGTATTTACCAATGCAAAAGTCGTTTCGTTAGCCTCACAAGCAGAGTCGGTAAAAGCATCGAAAGATCATAGTCATCATTAGGAGGATAAATGTCACAGCATAAAGGAAAAATAATAACGGCACTGGTACTGTTATTTGTCGTGTTTTACGCCATTGCAGTATACTGGAGTATAGAGCCTTCACGTTTTGATGTTGTGCAAAATGCTAAGCAACAAGCGCAGCAACGCAGTGAAAAACTAGTCACAGGTTATGTAACAACTTCAACACTCATCACTGTAGCTGATACGCTTTTAACTAAATCAGGCGGTTACTTATCAAATGATGTGCTACCACCGAGCGTAATAATGGACAATATGCCGGCCTGGGAGTATGGTGCGCTGGAAATGGTGCGTGATTTAGCGTTGTCTATGCGAAAAGATTTTAGCCGCTCACAATCGCAATCAACTGAACACGAAGCGCTCAAAAAAGCTCAGCCACAATTTAATATCAGCTCTGAAGCATGGGCATGGCCAAGTGCTGAGGGTGAATACCAAAAAGGAATTGATTATTTAATGGTATATCGTTCTCAAATAGCCAATCAGCATGAGCGCGATAGCCAATTTTACTCTCGTGCAGATAACCTACGCAGTTGGTTAAAAGAAGCTGAAAAGCGTTTAGGCAGCTTAAGTCAGCGTTTAAGTGCAAGCGTGGGTCAAGATAAAGTTAACACTGACCTCGCCGGTAACTCTTCAAATACACAGGCCACCTATACGCCTTTACAACAACAAATAAAAACATCATGGTGGGAAATTGATGATGTATTTTATGAGTCACGTGGTGCTACTTGGGCTTTACTGCACTTTTTACAGGCGGTTGAATATGATTTTGCCGATGTGCTTGATAAAAAGAACGCCCGTGTCAGCTTGCAACAAATTATACGCGAGCTTGAAGCAACCCAAGAAACGGTATGGAGCCCAATGATTTTAAACGGTAATGGATTTGGTTATGTCGCCAACCATTCACTTGTTATGGCAAATTATATTTCTAGAGCCAATGCGGCACTGATTGAACTTAGTGAATTATTAGCGCAAGGATAAAAAATGAAAAAGTATTGTATAGCAGCAGCCTTATCAATGGCATGTTTAGCTCCTGTAGCACAAGCCGACACTGTATTAGGCTTATATGTAGGGGTTGATGGTTGGAAAGCAGATAATGACGGTAGCTTTTCTGATAACAATAACGCCCTGCAAAACTTCAACTTTAAAGATGAAACTTTTGTCAGTTATTACGCTGCGCTTGAGCACCCAGTGCCATTAGTGCCAAACTTAAAGTTAAAATACACTGAGCTTGAATTAACCGGTTCAACAGTGCTTGAAGACACATTTAGCTTTAACGGCACTGATTATGTTGTAGGCACAGGTGTTAATTCAGTGACTGACTTATCGCATATTGATTATATTCTTTACTACGAGATTTTTGATAACGATTTAATCTCAATTGATTTAGGTCTTAATGCTAAGCAGTTTGATGGTGAGCTTGTTGTAACAGGTACATCACAACAAGGTGGCGCTAACTTTACTGAAATCGAAGAGTTCTCTGGTGTTGTGCCGTTAGTATATGGACGTTTTGAAGCGGGTTTACCATTTAGTGGTTTAAGTGTTTTTGCTGAAGGCAGCTTTTTAGCCATAGATGACAGTAAAGTACAAGATTACCAAATGGGTATTGCTTGGGAGTTTATTGATAACCTAGCCGTTGATGTTGCGGTTAAGGCGGGCTACCGCTCTATGGTGTTAGAACTTGATGATGTAGATGATATTAATACTGATATTGATGCATCGGGGCCGTTTGCCGGTATTCAGGTTCACTTTTAAGCACCGACTTTTCGAAAAGCCACCTCGTGTGGCTTTTTTAGTTACTTTGAAGCATGCCACACTAATTCAAATTCCCCTTCAAATGCCGCACCAATTAACTGTTTGTACACCTTGTTAATTGGGTAGTTCATTAATCTAAACAGTTCATCACCGGTTTGGGTAAACTTATAATAGCTAAGCACCAAATCGTTACTTTTTGCTTTTAAAGTTAGTTTTTGAGTCAAAAAGGAGAGGGTGAACTCTTGTCCTGCTTTTAATGCAGCGGATTCAATCTCTTTACGGTATAACAAATTTAAATCCATTAAGGTTAATACATCAGGAAAGCTCACACCGCTTTTACCTATGCTTAATGACACTTTATTACCTTTACCTAGTAAATCAAATAATGAGGGTTTTTTGTAATACCCCAAGAATATTAGGTGGCTACTATCCTTTTCGTTATACCCAGAAATAGACACGCACTTTCTTAATGAATCGGCTTCGCGCTGGGTCATGTGCTTGAGTGTTTGTAAACTTTTAATAGAAAAAGTACCTGGGCTAATGGTTTCGCCAGTAAAAATTTTTGCCCACAACACTTGCATAGATTGATTTGAGGTATCTTCACATAAGGCTATAAAGTGCTCTACCCAATCAGCATCGGGCTGTTTAGCGCAAGCAACATCAGGACAAAACTCCATTGCTAAGGCTAAAATAGTCTCAATATTTTGTTGCTGTTTAATCAGTAGTAAGTCTTGTCTTTTTTGAGCACGCGCTAAAATTGAATGCTCGCTATTAATACTATAAAGCGATTTGGCTTTACTTTGAGGATTATAGGTTTTTTCATCAATGGCAGGCGTATTACTCACTTTTGTGACCGAGTAACCTAGCAGTGACTCAATAATATTGGCAAGTTTAATCCTGGCTTGTGCGGTTTTGACTGTCATGGCTTTCCATTATTGCTTGTGCATCACTGAGTTGAGCGACCGTTTTTAAGTTATTTAGCCCTAGGGTCACTATATTACCTAATATATTTTCAGCAAATATAGCAACGTACCCAGAAATAAGCGGCATCGTTGCTTGTCCTTCTATTTGCCACGTGACGGTTTTTGTGTGCGGGCTAAATAGCAATTTGCTAGTGATAATATGCTCTTGATTAAATAACACACTAAATACAACTTCATTATCGCTTAATGCCGATATTGTCATTTCGCCTTTGCCCCATTTACCTTCCCAAGATTGGTAGGCTCCTGCGCCAGAGCTTGGTTCTCCAATATTAAACTTAATATTAGGGTCTATTTGTTGCCACGGCGACCATTTATACCACTGGGTAAAGTCCTCCACTAATGACTTTATTGCGGGAGCGCGTGCGTTAATCTTTATACTTTTTTGCACATGATAATTTTGTGGTAACAATAATCCAACGATAACAAAAACCAAGAGTAAAATGATTGAAAACTGCATTATTTTTTTAAGTAGTTTAATAGGTATTCCTCATCTATTTTAATTTACAGCGTCTATCAATTATTAATTATTTAATAGTTTAACGAAGTCGCGGTTGCTTTTGATCTATTTTATCTACCTTGTATTATTTCAAAAGCAGACATTAGCCGTAATAAGTTTAGATGATTTATTAGTTTTAGTAATGCAATAAAGGTAAACAATTTTTAATCAGCGCTTTCATTTTGTGCTATATCAACGGGGATGTCGATAGGGTATAATTCGCGCCTTTTGTTATTGAACGGCCAATTTTATGAGCACATTAAAAGCTGATCGCGCCTTATTCTCATATCCCAAGTATTGGGCTGAGTGTTATGGCACAGCTCCATTTTTACCAACAACACGCGAAGAAATGGACGCGCTTGGCTGGGATAGCTGCGATATTATTATTATTAGCGGTGATGCTTATGTAGACCATCCTAGTTTTGGGATGGCCGTAATTGGCCGTGTGCTTGAAGCGCAGGGGTTCAGAGTGGGCATTATTGCTCAGCCTGATTGGAACTCTAAAGATGCCTTTATGGCATTGGGTAAGCCTAACTTATTTTTTGGTATTACAGCCGGTAATATGGACTCGATGATCAATCGTTACACCGCTGAAAAACGAATGCGCCATGATGATGCATACACACCAGGAAATGTCGGCGGTAAACGCCCCGATCGCGCCGTGATCATATACTCACAACGTTGTCGTGAAGCCTATAAAGATGTGCCGCTCGTGTTAGGGGGCATTGAAGCCAGCTTGCGTCGTATTGCTCATTATGACTATTGGCAAGAAAAAGTACGTCGTAGCGTATTATTTGACGCTAAAGGCGATATTTTAATTTATGGTAATGCCGAACGCCCGTTAGTTGAAGTAGCGCACCGTATCGCTGCGGGTGAAACCATAGATACCATACAAGATGTGAGAGGCACGGCGGTTATTCGTAAAGAGCCTTTACCCGGTTGGCGTGGCAGTGATTCAACAGCCATTGATAAAATTGGTAAAATAGACCCTATTCCTAATCCTTATGGTGCGGATGATGTGGGTTGTGCTAAATCAGAATTTAAGCAAGCGGGTATTGATTTAAAAGCCGAAGCTGCAAAACCAATTATCATCCAACCTGCGCGCCCTAAGCCGTGGGAAAAAACTTACGTTAAGTTACCTGCTTTTGAGCAGGTCAGTGTTAATAAACCATTATATGCTCATGCATCGCGTATTTTGCACCAAGAAACCAACCCCGGTTGTGCAAGAGCGTTGTTTCAGCGTCATGGCGATCGCTCTATTTGGGTGAACCCGCCAGCTTATCCACTTGAAACCCAAGAAATGGATGATGTGTTTGGTTTACCGTATCAGCGCATTCCGCACCCAAGTTATGGCGACGCTAAAATTCCTGCTTACGATATGATTAAAACGTCGGTAAATATAATGCGCGGCTGTTTTGGCGGCTGTTCGTTTTGTTCTATTACCGAGCATGAAGGGCGAATAATACAAAGCCGTTCTCAAGAATCAATTATTGAAGAGATTGAACAAATTAGAGATAAAGTGCCGGGCTTTACTGGGGTTATCTCTGATTTAGGTGGGCCAACTGCAAATATGTATAAACTGCGTTGTACCAGTAAAAAAGCAGAGAGTACCTGTCGTCGCTTGTCGTGTGTGTATCCTGATATTTGTAAGCATATGGATACCGATCACACACCCACTATCGACTTATATAAAAAGGCGCGTGAGGTTAAAGGGATCAAAAAGATCTTAATTGCTTCAGGCGTGCGTTATGACCTTGCTGTACGTGATCCTCGTTACGTTAAAGAGCTAGTAACCCATCATGTTGGTGGATATTTAAAAATAGCACCTGAGCACACAGAAGATGGTCCATTATCAAAAATGATGAAACCAGGTATGGGCGCTTATGATGAATTTAAAGCGCTATTTGATAAGTACTCAAAAGAAGCGGGTAAAAAGCAGTATTTAATTCCATACTTTATTTCTGCTCACCCGGGGACTAAAGATGAAGATATGGTAAACATGGCTTTATGGTTGAAATCGAATGATTTTAAGCTTGATCAGGTACAAAATTTTTACCCATCACCGATGGCTAATGCGACCACTATTTATCATACTGAAATGAACTCGCTACGCAATATTAAAAATAATACTGAGCAAGTTGCGGTGCCAAAGGGCGCGCGTCAGCGTCGTTTGCATAAAGCAATTTTACGCTATCACGATCCTGCCGGTTGGCCGATGATCCGTGAAGCCCTTCGTAACATGGGCAAAGCTAAACTCATTGGTAAAGGTCCAAATTGTTTAGTGCCAGAAGAAGGGCGAGATGAAAGGCAAGCCAAAGGCGGTAAAGGTAACAAGGGCGGTCGCCCTGCGCTTACTCGTCATACTGGGTTTAGTCAGTTTAAAAAAGCCAACACTAAACCTAAGGTTGGCGGTAATCGCCAGCGCGCTAAGTAGCCTTAACTTATGTAAAGTAACTATCGGCTTAAACAAAAACACCGCGTATTGACGCGGTGTTTTTGTTTATAAAAAGATTAGAGCCTAAATCAATAACCAAGTCGCAGTACCTAAGAAGGCAAATATACCAACAATATCAGTTACTGTGGTTAGTACCACACTGCCTGCAAGTGCTGGATCTATTTTCATTTTTTTAAGCAATAGTGGGATACTAGCACCCGCAATACCTGCTGCAACTAAATTCATAAACATAGCAAACGCTAAAACACCACCGAGTTTGAAATCCCATTGCCAAAGCGCAACGACACCGGCAATTAGGATAGACCAAACCATACCGTTAATCGCGCCGATAGCGAGTTCTTTTAATAATAAAAAACGTTGGTTAGTTTGGTTGATATGGCCCACCGCGATACCGCGAATAACCAAAGTTAAGGTTTGGCTGCCTGCAACCCCACCCATTGACGGAACAATACCATTGAGCACAGCAAGAATTGGTAATATAGCTAAGGTGTTTTCAAAAAAGCTCGCCACAATTGCAGCCAGCAATGCAGTTAGTAAGTTTACACCCAGCCAAATTGAGCGCTTTTTAGAGCTTTTTAACACAGGTGCAAAGGTATCTTCTTCATCATCTAAACCCGCTAAACCCAGTAAACTGTGCTCAGCGTCTTCACGAATAACATCAACGATATCATCAATGGTGATCCGCCCAAGCAAGTGTGCGTTGTCATCAACAACCGGTGCCGATATCCAGTTATGACGCTCAAACAATTGTGCAACTTCGCTCTCATCCATTGAAATAGGAATAGACTCACAGTCTTCATCCATTAACTCATGAACAATTTTTTCAGGGGGATTAGTTAATAAAGTACTCAGCGATAGGGCGCCTAAAAAGCAGTTATTTTCATCAACCACATATAAGTCATCTGTACCCTCAGGTAATTCGCCGCGTAAGCGAATATAACGTAGTACCACATCTAGAGTCACATCGGGGCGAATAGTAACGGTATCTATATTCATCAATGCGCCAGCAGAGCGCTCTTGATACGATAAAGCCTGCGTTGCACGTTCTCTATCTTGAATATCCATAGCGCTAACAACATCTTTATAAACAGTGTCAGGTAGGCTACGTAGTACTTCCCCTAAATCATCATGGCCCATGTCTTCGGTTGCAGCAGCAATGTGCTCGGGTGCCATTTGCGCAATAATGCCCAAACGTACATCTTCAGACAGCTCTTCAAGCACATCACCTTGTACATCAGGATCAACCAGTTGCCAGAGCATACGACGAATTTTATGGGGAGATGATTCTAAAAGAAGTGCGGTATCACAAGGTGCCGTTTTTGCTAGCATGCGCCTAACTTGAACAAATTGACCACTATTTAGTGACTTAGTCACCTGTTTTAGTTGTTGTAGTGGAATATCTTGTTCTAAAGCTTCAGGCATTGGCGTCCTTAATTAAATTTTATTACACGATGATGGGGTATTGCTTTATCTTACTTTATATCAGTAAACTACCTCAACCACTATTAATCTAAGTTTAGGATGATGAGTTAATAATGAACTTTTTTATTCTTGCTCATTAAATCGTTGGTCGATGAGTTCACCTATTGCGCTAAGTGCAGGCTCAGCGTCGGGGCCTTCGCATACCACCTTAACTTCTTTGCCTTGGCTGCTTTCGAGTAACATAAGTGCCAGCACGCTATCGCCAGCGGCTTGTTTGTCATCTTGAAATAAAGTGATTGTGGCATCAAATTGCACAGAAAGCTGAGCTAATACTGTCGCCGCTCTAGCGTGTAATCCTAATTTGTTTTTTATTAAAAATGTATTTTCTAAGCGCATGACATGTTCTCACTCGGTATTATTCTTGTTCTCGGTGGCGAATTTTTACATTAGGATGGCTCATTGCAAAGCTTTCGCCAATGGTTTGCGCTAAATAAACAGAGCGGTGTTGCCCACCGGTGCAGCCAATTGCAATAGTTAAGTAGCTGCGGTTATTTCGTTCTAAATGCGGCAGCCATGTTTGCACAAATGTTTGAATTTGCCATGTAAATTTTTGCACTATACTGTGACTTGCTAGGTAGTCTTTTACTGGTTGATCCAGCCCTGTAAGTAGCTTTAGTTCAGGCTCCCAATGCGGGTTTGGTAAAAAACGGGCATCGAATACGTAATCTGCTTCTTTAGGGAGGCCGTGTTTAAAACCAAATGACTCAAAGGTAATGATCAGTTGTTTATCTTTTTTTCCGAGTATTTTTTCACGAATAGACTCAGCAAGCTGATGCACACTTAAATCTGTGGTATCAATCATATAATCAGCACGATTAATCAATACATCAAGTAGTTGTTTTTCTTTTTTTATGGCTAAATCAAGCGGCAAAGAATCAATAGATAAAGGGTGAAGACGACGCGTTTCTGAAAAGCGTTTTATTAATGTTTGATCGTCACTGTCTAAATAAAATACCGTTGGTTTAGTAAAACCAGGTAAATATTCAATGATTTCATTAAACTGCTGTTGCTCTTTAGGTAGGTTACGTACATCAACACTCACAGCAATTTTATTATAACTGTCGGAAACACTGCGCACTAATGATGGTAATAAATTAAGAGGAATATTGTCTACACAATAATAACCTAAGTCTTCCACAACGCGTAACGCCACAGATTTACCTGACCCTGAGCGACCGCTTATAATTATTAATTCCATTTACCACCTTTCTTTATTACTACGATTGACTGACGATAACCTGATACAGTTCGCTATCCGATTTGGCGGCGCGTAACTGTTTACAAAATTCTTTATCATTGAGCTTTTCTGCTATCGTGGCTAGCGTCTTCAAATGCTGCTGATTATCGCCATCGGGAACAATTAACGCGACAAAAATGTCAACCGGTCGGTTATCAATCGCATCAAAATTAATAGCTGTTTCGCTCACTAAAATCAAAGCTAGGGGTTCTTGAGCACCACTCATGCGACCATGTGGAATAGCAATGCCTCGACCAATGCCTGTACTTCCAAGCTTTTCTCTTGCAGTTAATGCATTAAGAATATCTTGTTGTGTTAAATAGGGCAGCTTATTGTGAGCCAATTCACTGATAAATTCTAAAATTCTTTTTTTACTATTAAAAAGGACCGCAGCTTTACTGCAGTCCTGACAGATAAGTGAGCTTAGTTTCATAGTGTTAGTGTCGAGCAAGTTTCTCTTTGTGTTTAATTACTTGACGATCTAGCTTGTCAATGAGCGAGTCTATAGCGGCATACATATCTTGATGCTCAGTAGAAGCAAAAATCTCAGCGCCACTAACATGAACGGTTGCTTCAGCTTTTTGGTTTAGTTTTTCTACATCGAGAATAACGTGCACATTCGTTATGTGATCAGTGTGCCTCTGTAACTTCGAAAATTTGCTATTTACGTAGTCTCTAAGCGAGTCGGTAATATCTACATGACGACCAGTTAAATTCAGTTGCATAAACATTTTCCTCTTTGTTGTACGCCTTAAATCAAACTTTTACGTTGATTAGACGGGGGAATAGCTAGAGATTCGCGATATTTTGCTATAGTTCTCCTCGCTACTTTAATTCCTTGCTCTGCCAATATATCTGCAATTTTACTATCACTCAATGGTTTAGCTGAGTTTTCTGCAGCGATTAATTTTTTAATTAATGCTCGTATTGCTGTTGATGAGCATTCGCCACCATTTTCAGTACTTACATGGCTTGAAAAGAAATATTTAAGCTCAAAAATGCCACGTGGTGTGTGCATGTATTTTTGCGTAGTAACACGTGAAATAGTCGACTCGTGCATTTCCACCATTTCAGCCACATCGTTAAGTACCATAGGCTTCATCGCCTCAGGACCATGTTCAAAAAAGGCCTGTTGTTGCTGCACAATACAGTTAGTTACTTTAAGCAGCGTGTCGTTTCTACTTTCTAAGCTTTTTATAAACCATTTAGCCTCTTGTAAGTGCGAGCGAATAAACTGGCTATCACCACTTGATTTAACCGTACGCGACATAGCTGCATATTGGCTATTTACTCTGATCTTAGGCATGCTATCTGGGTTTAGTTCAACCACCCAACGGCCTTTTACTTTTTTAACCGACACGTCAGGAATAACGTACTCAGACTCTTCTCTGACAATAGTGTCTGCCGGTTTTGGGCTGAGCGTATGAATCAACGTCATGATTTCTTTAAGCTCATCTTCTTTAAGCTTTGTTTTTTTCATCAACGTGCGATAGTCACGCGCAGCCAGTAAATCAATATGATCGGTTAAGATCATTTTTGTTTCGTTTAAAAAAGGTGTGTCTTTATCAAATTGATTTAGCTGAATACACAAGCACTCTTGTAAACTACGCGCGGCTATTCCCACTGGATCAAATAGTTGAATACGCTTTAGTACCGCTTCTATTTCGTCAAGTTCAACTTCATCTTCGGCGTCGTTTTCTTGGTTAAAGCTTTCTAATATTTCTTCACAGCTAAGGGTTAGAATCCCTGAGTCGTCCACAGCTTCTACAATTGCAATAGCTATCGCTTCATCGGTAGGGCTAAACGGCGTCAGTTGAAGTTGCCACATTAAATACTCATGCAGCGTTTCAGTCGAAGAGCCTTGATAAATAGATTCATCTTCTGGCATTGGGCCCGATGAAGAGGCAGGCGCAGCACTCATATATTCATCCCAAGTAACATCCATAGCCATATCATCGCTAATGGTGTCTTTGGTCATTGCTTCGCCGCTATCTTGCTCATACTCGCTAGGTTTATCGTCAGCTGAGGCACTTAGCGTTAAGTCATCGTTATCGGCTTTTTGTTCGTTTTTACCTGCAGTGTCTTCGCTGTAATCGTGTTCTTCAACTTCAAGCAAGGGGTTGCTATCGAGCGCTTCTTGAATTTCTTGCTGGAGATCCAATGTACTGAGTTGCAATAAGCGAATTGCTTGTTGCAATTGTGGAGTCATTGTAAGTTGCTGGCCCATGCGCAGCTGTAATGATTGCCTCATGTATCTCTAACAATCCTTTTAAATTACGGTCTGTTGACCTTTACGATTAAAATTTGTTCAAACCAGGGGCGGTTTAATTGCGGCGCGAGGTTTGTAACCTAGTGGGCTAAGTCAAAACCGAGCAACAAAGAGTAAATCGTCCCTAGGCAGAACCCGAAGGGCAGCGCCTGTTTGGCATTGATGCTGCGTTATCGCCTATTTATGGGGAAATACCACACCACATAGGCTCTGCCTTGCCTAAATACCAAACAGACTGCTGCAAATTCAACCTTGATAGGTCAACAGACCTAAGTATGATTAATCTTAGCAGATGCTTAGTGGAATAACACACATATTAGAGCTTGAACTGCTCGCCCAAATAAACATCGCGTACTGTTTTATCGTTTAATACGTATTCAGGAGTGCCTGATGCAATTAACTCCCCATGAGAAACTATGTAGGCTTTTTCACAAACATCAAGTGTTTCGCGCACGTTATGATCTGTAATAAGGACGCCAATGCCACGGTTTTTAAGATGCTCTATAATCTTTTTAATATCTAATACTGAGATAGGATCAACCCCCGCAAAGGGTTCGTCTAAAAGGATAAATTTAGGGTTTGCTGCAAGCGCGCGAGCAATTTCAACGCGGCGACGTTCACCACCTGATAAAGCCATACCTTGACTATCGCGGATATGCTGAATGCTAAATTCATCAAGTAAATTATTTAAAGTATCTTCGCGTTGTTGTTTATTTAATTCTTTACGTGTTTCTAAGATAGCCATTAAGTTTTGATAAACAGTCAGCTTTCTAAAAATAGACGACTCTTGCGGTAAATAACCAATCCCTAAACGCGCTCGGCTGTGCATCGGTAATAAAGTAATATCTTTATCATCAATTGATATTTTGCCTTTATCGCTAGGTACAAGGCCTACAATCATATAAAAGGTGGTGGTTTTACCTGCACCATTAGGGCCAAGTAACCCCACAATACTGCCAGCTTCAACCTCTAGGCCAACGTTTTTCACCACTTCACGACCTTTGTAGCTTTTAGCTAATAGCTCTGCTTTTAATGTGCTCATGGTTGGCCTTTATCATCTTCTTTTTTATTTTCAACAGGCACTAAAATAGTGTGTACACGGTCTGTTGAGTTTTCGTCTTTTTCTGCGCTAATTAACTGCTGCTCGATATCGTAAGTGATACTTTTAGCTGTTATTTTTTGACCTGCTTGAGCAATGCTTGCATCGCCGATTAAGGTTAAAAAACGCAGCGACACATCGTAACGCACTTCATTAGCACTGGCGCTCATTATGGTGCCATCAGCTTGTGTTTCTTCAAAATATGCAGGGCTGCCTGTGGCAATTAATAACTGTTTGTTATCGCCTAGGTTATCGCGTTTATGCACTTCTAAACGGTCAGCTGTGATACGGCGATTACCATGAATAATTTCAACATTTTTCTCAAAAATGCCTACGTTTTCTTTTAATTGGCCTTCTTGTTTATCTGCACTAATTGAAATTTGATTCGCAGCGGGGGCTTCAGCAGGTTCAGCGCCATTACTGTTAAAAGCAATTAATAGTGAGGGAACAATTAAAATTTTAAATAGGTTATTGGTCATAATATAGGGTTCGCGTATGGTTAATAAGTTTAATCACCTCGGTTTTTAAATCGGCCTCAAGGCCTTTACCTGTGATTTTTAAATTAGGTCCTGTAATAACGACAGGCTGCTGTGATTGCATGGTTAATAGTTTTATATCAACATTGATGGTCTGGGCGGTGATCGTATCGATCATGGCGTTATCTACTAAGTTTTGAGCGGTTACATTACCCTCTAACACCAGTTGACGGTCGTCGTAGAGGGTGGCTTCATCGGCGTTAATACGCCATGTTTGCTGCTCGTTGTATAAAGTGAATATAGGCTTTTCAAAAAAGGTAAAACCGAGTTGTTGATACAACTCCATTTTTACCGCAGTTACCTTATGGCTCACTTTACCTTGTTCATCATAAGCCGTTTGTTTTAGCTCAATAGCGGTATAATCAGGCTTAGCAATAACTTGTGTTTCTTCGCTTGCAGTAATATCAACCTTAGTAAAATAAGGATACCAGAGCCAAACCATACAGCTTATGAATAAAACGCTCAGTATAATGCGCGCTACATTCATGAACTCGTTCCTTGGCTAGTCAGTGGCTTGCTATTTTCGAGCATAAGTAAGTCTGTCAGCTCTCTTACCGCACCAAAACCGCCGGGTAGTTGGGTTACATAATGTGATAAACGTTTAATAAGTGGATGAGCATCGTTTACGGCAACCGCAAAACCGACTTGCTCCATTACTGGCATGTCTGGGCCATCATCACCTATATAAGCAATTTGATCATCGCTAAGCGCTAATTTTTGTTTTAATTCTTGATAGGCTATAAGTTTGTCTTCTTGGCCTTGATATATATGTTGTACGGTTAAACTGCTCATACGTTGCTGCACTATATGAGAATGGCGCCCGGTGATCACAGCGACTTCAAAACCGCTGTTAATCAGGGCTTTGATACCAAATCCGTCTTTGGTGTTAAATGCTTTGAGTTCTTCACCTTGGTTTCCAAGGTAAATACGCCCATCAGAAAATACACCATCAATATCACAAATTAATAGCTTTACTTTTTTTGCGCGCGCCTTTGCATCATCACTTAGCGGTTGATAGAGATCTTCAAATTGCATTTATAGCACTCCCGCTTTAAGTAAGTCTTGCATATTTAGTGCGCCAATCGGTTGATTATGCTCATTAATTACAATTAAGCCATTAATACGTTTTTGTTCCATAATATTTAACGCTTCAGCCGCGAGCATGTCTTGTGTGGCTGTTGTGCATGATTTAGTCATCACAACATTAATTTCTGTGCTATGAATGTCAATACGTTGCTCTAAAATACGGCGTAAATCGCCATCGGTAAACAGGCCTGATAATTGCTGGTCAATATCAACAATAGCGGTCATGCCGAGTCCTTTGGCCGACATTTCAATTAAGGCATCTTTAATCGTTTGCGTCTCGTTAATGATAGGCGTATCAGCACCACTGTGCATAACATCTTTAAGAGTTAAGAGTAATCGCTTGCCTAAGCTACCACCAGGGTGCGATAGTGCAAAATCATCAGCAGTAAAGCCACGTGCTTCTAATAATGCCACCGCCATGGCATCACCCATAGCGAGTGTGGCAGTGGTACTTGCAGTAGGTGCTAAGCCCAATGAGCAGGCTTCTTGTTCAACTTTAATACACACATGCACATTTGCCAATGTTGCCATGGTTGAGCCTTGGTTGCCTGTCATGGCAATCATTTTGGCACCAATGCGCTTTAATACCGGAATAATATTAAGTACTTCGCTGGTTTCACCAGAGTTTGAAATGAGGATAACCACATCATTTGCTGTGATCATTCCTAAATCACCATGGCTTGCTTCACCTGGGTGAACAAAAAATGCGGGGCTGCCGGTACTGGCAAGAGTGGCGGCTATTTTGTTACCAATATGACCTGATTTACCCATGCCAATAACAATAATACGACCTGAGCAGTCATACATTAATTGACAGGCTTGGTTAAAGCTTTCATTAACGTATTGTGTAATATCGCTGAGTGCTTGGCGTTCAATCTCTAGAACACGTAACCCTTGTTGAATAAAGTTTAGCGTTGCCATGGGCTATCCTACTTGACTAAAAATATAACCTTGGTAAATCATAAATGCGACGATGAGCAAGCCACCTTCTATTCTATTGATACGTCTTTGACCTCTAAAGTTCAATGACATAGCAATTAGCGCCAAGGTTGCGCCAATCATAATAATAACATCACGGTTAGCTACCGAAGCATCGATAACCGATGGATTAATTAATCCTGCCAGCGGTAATACCGCTAAAATATTAAAAATATTCGAACCAACTATGTTACCCAGCGCTAAGTCATCTTCATTTTTAAGTACACCTGCAATTGAAGCTGCAAGTTCAGGTAAGCTGGTGCCTATAGCAATAATGGTCAAACCAATAACTAAGTCACTTAAGCCAAAATATTTTGCGATATCAACGGCTGAGCCAACTAAAAAGTGTGAACTAACCGGCAGTAAAATCATACCCACTACCAGCCAAAAAACAGCTTTTTTGGTTGGTACGTTGTCAGGTACTTCGTCACAGGCTTCGCTCACAAACGGATCGTCTTGGTTTTTAGCTCGCAGTGAGACAAAAATAAGTCCGCCAATAAAAACAACAAAGCCAAATAATAAGGCTGCACCTTCAAAAAATGAAAAATAGTTATCTGAAAAAATATACCAAGTTGCAATGGAGACCAGCAGTACCAGTGGAATTTCACGTTTTAACGTACTTGAAGATACTGATAAGGGTCTTAAAAGGGCAGTAATACCTAAAACTAATAAGATGTTAGTGATGTTTGAACCAACTGCATTACCCACGGCAGTATCGGTTTTATTTGCCAAAGCTGCTGAAGCCGATACCATCATTTCAGGCGCTGAAGAGCCCATAGCTACCACGGTTAAACCTACAATTAGCGTTGGCACGCCAAAGTTTTTAGCCAGTGCTGCTGCACCATAAACAAACCTGTCTGCACTCCATACGAGAGCCGCAAAACCAAGAATTAAAATGACAAACGAGGTAACCATTATGATAAGCCAATTAATGTAAATTCAGATAGTGCGAATAGTAACAAAAGCCACCATAAAAGTATAAATAAAAGAATAAGGTGTAATACATTAGGCGGTTATTTTAAGTATTCTTTGGCGCTTTTTATATGCAATTTTAAGCCAAAGTTAAGGCTGCTTGAATCAACCTTATAACTCTTTTTGCGACACTATTACAAAATCTTACGAATTGTTTTTTCCATATTGGTTAAAAAACCCTTAAAATAGAAATATGAGAGAGTATTGTTATGGAGAGCGACTTGTCGCAATCAATAGTAGAAGTCAAGGATGTTACCTTTTCTAGAGGCGATAGGGTCATATATAAAAATATGAGCTTTGACGTACCTGAGGGTAAAATTACTGCCATTATGGGGCCAAGCGGAATTGGCAAAACCACGATGCTACGCCTAATAGGTGGCCAGCTTAAACCAGACTCCGGTGATATTTTATTTAAAAACGACAGCATTGTCGCTATGTCGCGCAAAGAACTCTACGCGGCACGTAAACGCATGAGTATGTTATTTCAAAGCGGTGCCTTATTTACTGATATGTCGGTGTTCGATAACATTGCATTCCCCATTCGAGAGCACACGCAGCTCAGTGAAGATTTAATCCGTTTAGTGGTATTAATGAAACTACAAGCTGTTGGCTTACGTGGTGCTAAAGATTTAATGCCTTCAGAGTTATCTGGCGGTATGGCACGTCGTGCAGCTTTGGCTCGCTCTATAGCGCTTGATCCTGAACTTATTATGTATGATGAGCCTTTTGCAGGACAAGATCCTATTTCAATGGGGGTTTTAGTTAAGCTGATCAAATCTTTAAACGAAGTACTTGGCTTATCTTCTTTAATTGTCACGCACGATGTGACAGAAGTAATGAGTATTGCCGACCACGTTATTATTATTGCTGATCAAGGCGTTATAGGCAGTGGTACACCAGAGCAGATGCGAGAACACGAATCACCACTTGTTCAACAGTTTTTAAAAGGGTTATCAGATGGTCCAGTGCCATTTCATTATCCAGCACAAACCTATGCAGATGAACTGTTAGGAGAGCAGCAGTAATGTTGGATTTACTACAAAAAATAGGCCATAAAACGCTGGGCCGTTTTGCTGCACTGGGGCGTTCAACCCAAATGCTGGCAAGTGCGTTATGGCATGTACCCAATTTTAAAAAAGGCACGCCCTTACTCGTGCGCCAATTATATATGGTTGGCTCACAGTCATTATTGATCATTGTTGTATCAGGATTGTTTATCGGCATGGTATTGGCTCTGCAAGGCTATACTGTTTTAGTTGATTATGGCGCTGAAGACAGTCTAGGGCCTCTAGTGGCACTTAGTTTATTACGTGAGCTTGGACCTGTAGTAACCGCGTTATTATTTGCCGGTAGGGCAGGCAGTGCGTTAACCGCTGAAATTGGCTTAATGAAAGCCACCGAACAGTTATCGTCACTTGAGATGATGGCCATTGACCCGCTTAGACGAATTATAGCGCCGCGGTTTTGGGCTGGTTTGATCAGTATGCCAATGTTGGCACTTATTTTTTCTGCTGTAGCTATTATTGGTGCTCATTTAGTGGGGGTTGATTGGCTAGGCGTTGATACGGGAAGTTTCTGGTCAATTATGCAATCTCAGGTGTCGTTTGAAAAAGACATACTAAACGGTTTAATTAAAAGTATCGTATTTGCGATTGTTGTTACCTGGATTGCACTTTACAAAGGGTATGACTGTGTTCCCACATCAGAGGGGATCAGCAAGGCAACAACAGAGACAGTGGTGCACTCATCACTAGCGGTATTAGGTTTTGACTTTATTTTGACAGCGGTAATGTTTACCAGCTAATAGGGTATTAAATAATGAATTCACGGAAATTAGAAATTTTAGTTGGTTTTTTTGTAGCATTGGGCATTTTGGCATTTTCAATGTTGGCGCTCAAAGTGGCTAATTCGGGTATTAGCGGCTCAGGTGAAACCTACACATTGAACGCCAAGTTTGAAAATATAGGATCATTAAAAACACGTGCACCCATTAAGGTGGGCGGCGTTGTTATTGGTCGTGTAGAGTCAATTTATGTGCATCCTCAAGAGTTTTTACCAGTAGTAAATATGAGCATTGATGCGCAGTATTTGTGTCGTTTTTCAGACACTAGTTCCATCTCTATCTTAACCTCGGGTATTTTAGGTGAACAATATTTAGGGATTCACCCCGTTATCGCATCAGATTCAGCTAAACAGCGATGCTTAGGCGAAGATGTAGCGAACAGCGAACAAGATCAAGCCATTGACGATTTATTTGGTGTTCAAAGTAAAGCATTAGCTAACGGCGATTCTATTACAGATACCAAGTCAGCATTGGTACTAGAAGAATTAATAGGCCAGTTTTTATTCAACCAAGGTAGTGAGTAATTATTATGTTGAAAACATTTTTAGCAAGTATCGCATTAGTAACTGTCACGCTAGTACAAAGTGTACATGCCGGTGAGGTGAAATTGGCTGATCCTAATAAAATGGTACGTCAGGTTGCTGATAATACCTTTGAACGTATTACCAAAGACCAGCCGTTAATAACCGCTAATAAAGAGCATTTACGGGTCATCGTTGAAGAAGAACTGATGCCTTACATTGACTACAAATATGCTGCACTGAGAGTGTTAGGTAGCGAAGTATCTAAGGTACGCGCCATTACCGACAAAGCAGAAAAAGCAAAAGCAATTGAAGATATTCAGCGTTTTATTGGCGCGTTTAGAGAGTACCTTGTTGCCACTTATGCTGGCGTTTTTACCCAGTATACTAATCAACAAGTTGAATTTGCTGCCGAGCAGCCCTTTAAAGGCAAAGATGTGGTGGTGATAAAAACCAAAATTGTAGAAGCCGGTAAGCCTGATATTAAAATTGATTTTAAAGTACGTGAAGATAGAAGTGGCGAATGGCGCGCTTACGATATGATTGCTGAAGGCATTAGCTTACTTGATGCAAAACAAAGTGAGTTTCAGGGCATTTTACGCCAACAAGGTATTGACCACGTTAGCGACCTGTTAGAGCAAAAAAGTAAGTTACCGGTTCAGTTTAGAGGCAGTGACACAAATGACTAAATTGGCAATCAGCCAAGTCGATGAACAGCATCTACGAGTCAGTGGTGAATTGACTCATAATTCAATTGGCAATGAACGGCTTCTGAATACCAAGCGACAAACTGAGCATAAAACCCTTTATTTTGACCTAAGTGAGGTGACAAGGGTTGACACAGCCGGCTTAGCTTGGTTAATTCACTCTTTTACAGAATTTAAGCAGCAAGGCATTCGCCTTGAATTGCAAAACCCACCTGAACAACTGCAAAACCTTATGCAGTTAGGCCAGGTTACAACCCTATTTGAGTGAGAGTTATGGAAACGAGTCAAGTCGAAACATTATTACGCGACGAACTTCAGTTAGCTGAAGTACATGTAAAAGCCAATGGCAGTCATTATGAAGTAATCGCTGTCGGTGAATGCTTTGACGGATTAAGTCGTGTTAAAAAGCAACAGCTAGTATATGGGCCATTAATGAACACCATTTCAGACGGTACCATTCATGCTGTTTCTATCCGCGCTTTTACTCCGACAGAGTGGAAACGTGAGCAAAAATTTATTTTACCGCAATAAATAAGGCCCCTTAAATGGATCAATTTGTAATTCAAGGTGGCACTTCACTGGCTGGTGAAGTAACTATTTCTGGCGCTAAAAACGCAGCTCTTCCGATTCTATTTGCAGCTTTATTAGCTGATGGTAAAAGTACTTTTACTAACGTACCACATCTTCGCGATATCATCACGACCGAAGCCTTACTGAAAACGTTAGGCGCTGATGTTCAGTGGCAGGGCGATTCACTCATTATTGATGGTGCAACGGTAAATAGCACGTTAGCGCCTTATGACTTAGTGAAGCAAATGCGTGCGTCAGTGCTTGCACTTGGCCCTTTAGTCGCTCGATTTGGTGAGGCACAAGTATCCTTACCTGGTGGCTGTGCTATTGGTGCGCGCCCGGTTGATATTCATATTCAAGGCTTAGAGCGTATGGGCGCTCAAATAACCGTTGAAAACGGTTATATTAATGCCAAAGTAGATGGTCGCTTAAAAGGCGCTGAAGTTTTCATGGAAATGATCAGCGTAGGTGCTACTGAAAACTTACTGATGGCGGCAACGCTCGCCGAGGGTAAAACAGTACTGGAAAATGCTGCCCGCGAGCCAGAAATTATCGATTTAGCCAATTGCTTAATTGCTATGGGGGCTAAAATCAGTGGTGCGGGCTCAAGCCGTATTGAGATTGAAGGAGTTGAGCGTTTATCAGGTTGTGAACACCGCATATTACCGGATCGTATTGAAACAGGTACCTTTTTAGTGGCTGCAGCGATGGCTGGCGGAGAAGTACTATGTAAAATGACCGACTTTCACTCACTTGAGCCTGTAATAGAAAAACTACGTGCAACCAATGCGTTATTAGAAGTGCACGATGACAGTATTTATCTAGACATGCGAGGCCGAGAGCTTAAAGCGGTGAATATTAAAACTATGCCTCATCCTGGTTTTCCAACCGATATGCAAGCGCAGTTTACCGCATTAAATGTGGTGGCTAATGGTAGTGCGACTATTACCGAAACTATTTTTGAAAATCGTTTTATGCATGTGCCTGAGCTACAACGTATGGGCGCTAATATTCGCTTAGAAGGCAATACGGCCTTTTGTGGTGAAACAAAAAGCTTATCGGGTGCGCAAGTAATGGCAACTGACCTTCGTGCATCAGCGAGTCTTATTCTAACGGGGATTGTGGCTCAAGGCGAAACGATTGTTGATCGTATTTATCATGTAGATAGAGGCTATCAGCGTATTGAAGATAAGCTTAGTGCGCTAGGTGCTAACATCAAACGCAAAAGCAATTAGTTATACTAATACGTAACCTGAACTCTGGATAATAAATCTATCTCAAGCAGCTATTTTCAGCGCTAACTGCGTTGAATTTACTTGCAATAGGCTAGCTATTGACGCGTAATTTCGCCTTGTTTTCACTGGAAATCTCTGGCTAGAGAAAAATAAACATAAATATCATTTTTTGATTCAATACGTTAGTAAATCTCTTAACCAGAGTTCAGGTTACATAAAAACGCGATGATCTATCGCGTTTTTTTATGTCTAATGCCAAAGTATAAATAAGCGCTTTATAGCTTGGTTTCAAGCTCTGCTACTTTCACCATTATTTTTTGTATTTCACCGTTACGGTAAAGCTCAAATTCAATTTCTTTCCCCGGTTCGGTACTGCCTATTTTTTTCAATACATTTTGTGGATTAGCCACTGAAAGCCCAGCAATTTTAATCACAATATCTTGCTCTTCTATACCCGCCTGCCATGCAGGACCTAAAGGGTCTAGGTTGGTAATACGCATGCCTGCAACAGGCGTTAAGCTATCATTGACCTCTTTGCCTGTACTGTCTACAGCTGTGCCTTCAAAGCCCAAATAGCCGCGTACAACACGACCATGGCGTATAAGCTTACCCATTACCTCTTTTGCCAAGGTGTAAGGCACCGCAAAAAAGATCCCTTGTATATTTAAGTTTTCACGGGTTTTAAACTGGGCAGAGGTGATCCCTACTAAATCGCCATTAGAATTTACCAGTGCACCACCAGAGTTACCTACGTTAATAGCAGCGTCCATTTGCAGTAAGTTATTGTAAGGACTGTCGGTAATTTTTTGTTTACCGGTGGCGCTAATGATCCCCTGAGTAATGGTTTGCCCTAAGTTAAGTGGGTTTCCGATGGCTAACACCAAATCGCCTACACTCGAACTGTAGTTATCATTAACAGGGATAACTGGCAGGTGATTGGCATTTATTTTTAATAATGCTAAGTCGGTAATAGTATCAAATCCAATGAGTTGCACATCAAAAAAACGTCTGCCGTCAGTAAGAATAACCAGTATTTGATCGGCATTATTGATCACATGGTAATTAGTCAAAATATAACCGTCAGGTGACATGATCACCCCAGAACCAAGCTCTTGCACCGTATTTTGGCGTTTATAGCGTGGCTCTTTGGAAATGCTTTCTGAAAAAATGGTGACAACCGATGGCGCTGCGCGCTTAACTGCATCAGAAAAGCTCAAATGACTTGCAGTCATTGCACTAGGTAGCGGCACATTAGGTAGCAATGCAGTGCGCATGTTAGGGCTAAAAAAAACCACTAAAAAAGCAATGCCTAAACCGGCAAATAGAGGAGGAAGTACAAATTTTAGAAGTTTTAGCACGGTATTCTTATTGTTAGTGAGCAATCCCTTTATGATGGCACAAAAAAAATAACAGCGGCAAGTGCCGCTGTTACTTTTATTGTATTATTACTGAATTAATACAAAAATAGACTCACGTCCGCGTTTCACACCTAACACAATATTACCTTGAATATCTTCGATAATTTTGTTCATGTCGCGAATGCTTTCTACTCGTTGACGGTTTACTTGCACAATAACATCGCCTTCTTCAAGGCCTACTCGTGCTGATGGCGAACGAGGGTCGACAGAGGTCACCTCAATCCCTTTCATTTTGTTCTTCTTCACGTTTTCCAGTGTTGCACCTTGGAATGCTGGGTGTAACTCTTCGCCCGCAGCGGTAATGCCTGATGCACCATCTAGGGTTACTTCCACATTTTTAACTTTACCGTCACGGTAAATCCCCAATTGTACTTCGCGGCCTTCACCTAAGGTGGCAATTTTACTGCGTAGTTCATGGAAGCCACTAATTTCGCTACCATTAATACTAATAATCACATCGCCTGCTTTAATACCGGCTTTGCTGGCTGCGGTGTCATCCATTACCTGCATAACATAAGCCCCCTGTTTAACATCAAGCTGCTGTGCTTTAGCAAGACCTGCATCAAGAGGACGGCCTGAAATACCTAACGAACCACGGCGTACTTCACCATGCTCTACAATTTGATCAACTAGGTTTTTCATCATATTTGACGGAATAGCAAAGCCAATCCCCACATTTCCGCCTGATGCACCTAAAATAGCGGTATTAATACCAATCAGCTCACCGTTTAAATTAACTAAAGCCCCACCTGAGTTACCTTGGTTTATCGCGGCATCGGTTTGAATGAAATCTTCGTAACCCTCAATATTTAAGCCACTGCGGCCTAATGCGCTAACAATACCTGAGGTAACCGTGTGGCTTAAACCAAAAGGGTTACCAATTGCGACGGCAAAATCACCGACACGTAAATCATCTGAGTTAGCTAGCTTTACTGCGGTTAATTCATCTGCGTCTATTTGTAGTAGCGCAATATCAGACTCTTTATCGCTACCAATTTTTGTTGCTTCATATTCGCGGCCATCCTCAAGAGTGACCACCATTTTTTCAGCGTCTTGCACGACATGATTGTTAGTAACCACATAACCTTTGTCAGCATCAATAATAACTCCAGAGCCTAAACCACTAAACTGGCGCTTTTGGCTACGTGGCTGCGGGTTGCCAAAAAAGAAATCGAGTGGGTCACCGCGTCGGCGAACCTCTTTAGAGCCTGAAACCTGAATACTCACTACACCTGGGGTAATTTGCTCAAGCATAGGGGCAAGTGTTGGTAATTGTTGACCATTAACGGCAACCGGCAACTTAGCAAACGAGGCGGTTGGACTTAGTAATAAGCTAGTAGATAAAATAGCAGCACTGATAAGTGATAATTTCATTTTCATAGTCAGGGTTTACTCCACTTAAAAAGCAAAAGGCTGCAATAAGCAGCCTCAAAAAAGTATCAAAGCTGTATACCTAGCTCACACATGGTTAGGTATATTACTTAAAGACTATGGGGTCAAAAAAAAGTTCATCAAGATGCTTTAGAAGTATTCATATCACCTGCAAATAAACCTGACTTACCCGACACATAATCCGCTGGTTGGGCATCGGCGTTTGAGCGGTCAGAACTACGTTCTTTTAATGACGCTTGTAACTGTTCTGTGGTTTCTTTTGAGAAAAACGGTTCAGCAGGGGCTTTATTTCTGTCCTCAAGTAACAGTTGATTAGTTTCTTCAACATGACTTAATAACTGGTCGTAGTTTTCTTTCATTTTGTTTACTAACTTACCAGTGTTCGCTAAATGGTCGGCAACATCTTGACGATACTGCTCAAGCGAATGCTTAGCTTGCTCTACTTGTTGCTCTAACTCATCTTGTTTAAATTGTTTTTTAGTGACAAAGGCACCAACGAAAAATGCAGCAATAGCAACCACTATCACTAAACCTACCCATGTAAATGTACCCATAAATTCACCTCTATGCGAAAATAACTAAAAAAATTTAGTTCAATAATAATTCATATTAAGTCTAATATACCCTGAGTATTGATGCGTGTTAATATGCTTTACAAATTAAACTGTGTTTTAACTGTAAATAGATATGACTCCTTGGCAAACATACCAGCAAGACCTTCAACGCGATGACTTTGTACATGACGCAGCACAAGAAAATGCAGTTCGTCATTTACAGCGCTTATACGACGATTTAACACAAGCAAAACCACAATCTAAAGGTTTTTTTGCAAAGCTTTTTAATAAAGCAGAGCCAGCTCCTATTAAAGGTTTATACTTTTGGGGTGGCGTAGGCCGTGGTAAAACTTACCTTGTTGATACTTTTTACGAAGCGTTACCGGGTGATAGAAAAATGCGAGTGCATTTTCACCGTTTTATGCACCGAGTACACGATGAACTTAAAAAGTTAAATAACACTGCCAACCCTTTAGAAACAGTTGCCGATATTTTCAAAGCAGAAACAGACATAATTTGCTTTGATGAATTTTTTGTTCAAGACATTACCGATGCCATGTTGCTCGGTGGTTTAATGGAAGCGCTATTTGCTCGCGGTATTGTATTAGTTGCAACCTCTAATATTGTACCTGATGATTTATATCGCAATGGCTTACAGCGAGCCCGTTTTTTACCGGCTATTGCCTTAGTGAATAAGCATACTGAAATAGTTAATGTAGATTCAGGCGTTGATTACCGATTACGTACACTGGAACAAGCAGAAATTTTTCACAGCCCGCTTGATGAACAAGCCGATAAAAACCTATTCGAATATTTTGACAAGCTCTCGCCAGAAGTCGGTAAACTAGATACCCCAATTGAAATCGAAGGGCGGATGATCAAAACCCGCAAGGTGTCTGACTGCATCGTTATGTTTGAATTTAGCGAACTGTGTGAAACTGCCCGTAGCCAAGTGGATTACATGGAAATAAGCCGATTATATAACACGGTGATTTTATCTAATGTAAAACAGTTAGGGCAAAATAATGATGACGCAGCAAGGCGCTTTATTGCGTTGGTAGATGAATTTTATGAGCGTAATGTAACGTTAATTATCTCTGCAGAAAAACCCATTACCGAGCTCTATACACAAGGCAATTTAAACTTTGAATTTAAACGCTGTATTAGTCGCCTGCAAGAAATGCAATCGTTAGAGTATTTAGCCCGAGAGCATTTAGCTTAAAGTGCGAAGGTTAGCGGGCGACGGGCTACGAGTCGAGATTACGTAGCAGCGAGTTTATCTCGCGTAAATTTGGTCATTTAAAAATAAAAAACCTTGCGATGTTAACCACAAGGTTTTTTTATTTTTCGAACCTCGAACCTCGAACCTCGAACCTCAAGCTTATCTCATAGTAACAAACTCTTCCGACCCCGTAGGGTGTAGTGCAACCACGGCATCAAAATCAGCTTTAGTGGCGCCCATTTTCATAGCGACTGCAAAACCCTGAATCATTTCATCAACGGTAAAACCAATACCGTGTAAGCCCACAACTTTTTCATCATCGCCTGCACATACTAACATCATATTACAGGCTTGGCGGTGCTGAGTAACGGCGGTGTACATGGCCGCAAAGCTTGATTTATATACTTTTACATTTTCGCCGCCGTACTGAGAAATCGCTTCTTGCTCAGTTAGACCAATGGTGCCGATAGGTGGGTGGCTAAATACTACGGTTGGTACTAGGCTGTAATCCATTTTTAAATCGTTCGGCAATTCTTTATTAAATAAACGCTCCGATAGAGTACGACCCGCTTTAACAGCAACCGGTGTAAGCTCAATACCATTTTCGATAATATCACCCACAGCGTATACATTTTCAGCTGTGGTGTTTTGGTATTCATCTACTTTTACATAACCGCTTTCGTTTACTTCTACGCCTGCTGCAGCAAGGTTAATTTTATCGGTTGTTGGCGTGCGGCCTATAGCCCAAATAACCTGATCAACATTTTCGCTGTAACCATTCTCAAAATGAATCGTTAAGCTGCCATCAGCCTCTTTTACCACTTCTTTTGGTGAACACTCAGTGTGCAGTGTTGGGCCTTCTTTTGCCATAATATCAACCAGTGTGTCGATAATGTATGGGTCAAAGGTACGCAGTGGCTTGCTCTTACGAACAAATAAGTGAGTTTGTGTACCTAAGCTGTGCAGTACACCGGCAATTTCTACGGCAATATAACCGGCACCAACAACAGCAACACGTTTAGGTTGTTCGTTCAGCTCAAAAAAGCCGTTTGAATCAATACCGTGTTCAGCACCTGGAATGTTAGGAATAGTAGGGCGTCCGCCTACGGCAACTAAAATGTGATCAGCAGTGTAATGCTCACCATTTACTTCAACGGTTTTACTATCCACAAATTTTGCAAAGCCTTTGATCACAGTTACGCCATTTTTAGCTAAACCATTATCATAGCCTTTGTGAATGCGGCCAATATAGGCTTCACGGCTTTCTACTAGCTTTGACCAGTCAAAACCTTTAACTTCAACATCAAAACCGTAATCAGGAGCATAAAGATTAATTGCTTCAGCAACTTGAGCACCATGCCACATTACTTTTTTAGGAACACACCCTACGTTTACGCAGGTGCCACCCATGTGTTTAGCTTCAATTAATGCTACTTTTGCGCCACGCATTGCTGCACGGTTAGCTGATGCAATACCACCACTACCGCCACCAATTGCAATGTAATCAAAATGCTGAGCCATGTTTAATCCTCTAAATGTATTTAACAATGTTTTACCGATAATATCATATGCGATGAACAAGTCACTTGTTCGGGGCTGCTAAAATCTATCAAACATCCTTTATCAAACGAAAGATATGCTATTTCAGATCAAGCGGCTAGGTGAACATTTGCAGATACACACTCGTTAATTAGTAAAGCAGGTTTGCCCTTGTATTTACGTATTTTGCCCCAACTTCATTTTTATATTTGCATAAACTGAGAATGACTATGAGCAATGCACAAACAAATCCCCTTATTGGGCTTGAAGGACTTCCTCCTTTTTCAAAAATAAAGCCTGAACATGTAGTACCGGCATTAAAAAAAGGTATTGAGCACTGTCGCAGTGAGATTGAAAGCGTACTAGCAAAGCAATCTTTCACTTGGAATGATTTAGTACTAACGCTTGAAGAAGCCGACGATAAACTATCGCGATTATTTTCACCGGTATCACATTTAAATTCAGTAATGAACAACGATGAACTGCGCGAAGCTTACGAGCAATGTTTGCCGCTTATTTCTGAATATTCTACTTTTGTTGGCCAACACCAAGGTTTATATGAGGCTTACAGCGCGCTTTATAACAGTGATGAATTTAAAACACTCACTACTGCCCAGCAAAAAACCATTACCAACGCATTGCGCGACTTTAAGCTTTCAGGCATTGCATTAAATCCTGAGCAGCAAAAACGCTACGGTGAAATTAGTGCGCGTTTATCAGAGCTTGCTTCAAAATTTGGTAATAATGTGATGGATGCCACGCTTGCATGGCATAAGCATATTACCGATGAAAGCCAACTAGCGGGTTTACCAGAATCAGCACTGGCATTAGCGGCCGATACGGCAAAAAGTAAAGACTTAGAAGGCTGGGTATTCACTCTCGATTTCCCTTCTTACTTACCTATAATGACTTACGCAGACGACCGTGAACTTCGCAAAGAAACATACACCGCGTTTTCTACTCGTGCATCCGATCAAGGGCCAAATGCGGGTGAGTTCGATAACTCAGCTATAATGAGTGAAGAACTGGCACTGCGTCATGAGTTAGCACAATTACTAGGCTTTAATAATTACGCCGAAAAATCGTTAGCTACAAAAATGGCAGAATCACCTGCGCAGGTATTTTCATTTTTAGAAGATTTAGCCGCTAAATCTAAGCCACAAGCAGAGCAAGAGCTTAAAGAGTTGCAACAATATGCAGAGCAACAGCACGGTATTAGTGAACTACAGGCGTGGGATTTTGGTTATTACAGTGAAAAACTAAAGCAAGAAAAGTACGCGATTTCAGATGAAGTTCTTCGCCCATACTTCCCAGCAAATAAAGTACTAAGTGGCTTATTTGAAACGGTTAATCGCCTATTTGGTATTACTGTAAATGAAGTTGCTGATTTTGATAGCTACCATAAAGATGTACGTTTTTTTGAAATTTACGATAGCAATAACACTTTACGTGGTCGTTTTTACTTAGATTTGTATGCGCGCGATCACAAGCGTGGTGGTGCGTGGATGGATGACTGTATGGGTCGTAAAGTGCGCGCTAATGGTGAACTTCAAACACCAGTTGCTTACCTGGTGTGTAATTTTAATAAAGCGATTGGCGATAAGCCTGCTTTGTTTACCCATAATGAAGTAACCACACTGTTTCATGAGTTTGGTCACGGCATTCATCATATGCTTACCCAAGTGGATGCAGCCCCCGTTGCCGGTATTAATGGTGTAGCATGGGATGCCGTTGAATTGCCAAGTCAGTTTTTAGAAAACTGGTGTTACGAAGAAGAAGCGCTTAGCTTTATCTCAGGTCACTTCGAAACCGGTGAGCCACTACCAAAAGAGTTGCTTGATAAACTACTTGCGGCTAAAAATTATAACTCAGGTATGCAAATGTTAAGACAACTTGAGTTCTCGTTATTTGATTTTAAAATCCACCACGATTACGTGGCAGACAAACCATGTAACATTCAAGCTGTGCTTGATGATGTACGCAGTCGTACCTCAGTCATTAAGCCGCCAGCGTTTAATCGTTTTCAGCATGGCTTTAGTCATATTTTTGCGGGCGGTTATAGTGCAGGTTATTACTCGTACAAATGGGCTGAAGTACTTTCGGCAGACGCCTATTCTAAATTTGAAGAAGAGGGGATTTTTAATCCACAAACAGGCCAAGCGTTTATGCAGCACATTCTTGAAAAAGGCGGCAGTGAAGAGCCAATGGCACTGTTTAAAAACTTCCGTGGTCGTGAGCCAAGTGTAGACGCACTACTACGCCACAGTGGCATTGCCGCTTAGGGTCTGTTGACCTTTGCGGATTAAAATATAATTACAAAAGCGCCCCAGTGGCGCTTTTTTATTGCCTAAAACACAGTGTTGTTAAAGAATATTTTGAATAAGTTTTAGTAGTTTCAACATAGCGCACTATGCTTTGAACGAAGTACTAAAAGGGACTAACGCATGGCAAAGTTAATACTGGCAATTTCGATAAATTAATGCACCATATTATTGAAGAGTCTTTAGCTGGGTTTTGTAAAGTGCTCCATGCCAAAATGGTGAAGATGGCATAAGACAAGCAAACAAGTATAACCCTGATATTATTTTGCTTGATGTTGAAATGCCGGGTATGTCTGGTTATGAAGTGTGTCAAAGCACCAAAAAAAATAAAGCCACAACAGACATTCCGGTAATGTTTTTATCATCCAAAGTGGGGCAGGCTGAACGTATTAAAGGGTTTAGTGTTGGCGGGGCTGACTACATTTACAACTAAGTAAACAACAAGCGAAGCCAGAATCTGAGAGTGAAAATAACGATATTGAGTTGTTTTAAACTATACACCTTGCGAACTTCGTATATTGCTGCTGTTTGGGTATAATAGCGGTGAAATTTATCATCGGAGTGTGAAGTGGTTATACAGTGTGCGTTTAAAGAGTGTCGGCCATATTTGAATGAGTTAGAAACACGCTTTGGGCTTGCTCAATGGGCAGAGCAAAGCAGTGGCTTTAGTTTGCATTACGATGATAAAGGGCTAAGCCTATATAAAACTGATGAGCCTAAACTAGGTGCAATTAACGTAGACTTTGTAACTGGTGCCGTTGCACATAGGCGTAAATTTGGTGGTGGTAAAGGGCAATCAATTGCTAAAGCCGTTGGTCTTAATAAGGGCGCAACGCCAGTGGTACTCGATGCAACCGCAGGGCTTGGACGTGATGGTTTTGTTTTAGCCTCGCTAGGCTGTAAAGTGATTTTGCATGAGCGCCACCCCGTGGTTGCCGCGCTGTTATATGACGGTTTACAACGTGCTTATAACGATAGTGAAATTGGCCTATGGATGCAGCAAAATATGAGCTTAATATTTGGCTCAAGCCATACCTTACTTGCTCAATGTGACAGCGTGCCCGATGTAGTGTATTTAGATCCTATGTTTCCGCACCGTGAAAAATCAGCATTGGTTAAAAAAGAAATGCGGGTATTCCAAGAGTTAGTGGGTGGTGATACCGACGCCGATGATTTACTCGAGTTTGCCTACCCTCTTGCCAGCAAACGTGTGGTGGTTAAACGCCCCGATTACGCACCATTTTTAAATGATAAAACCCCAAGCATGCAAATCAAAACGAAAAAGAACCGCTTTGATGTATATGTAAAAGCCGCGATGGTTTAGGTTAAAGGTTAAAGGTTAAAGGTTAAAGTTGTCGCTGATGTCGCTGAAACCATAGTCTGACATAATACAACCATACTATGACATAATTAAACCATACTTTGACATAAATCCTCTTATTAAAAATTATACTAAAAATAAATATCATTATAATCAATCGCTTACACATAAGTTGAGCCATAGTGTGACATACTGGATTTTTATTTGTATAGTGTGTGTACTAAAATAATAAAAATAAATATTTACTTATGTATATACGCAACTTAAGAAAGCCTTCTCCTAATAAAAATGTATTCAAATTTGCGAGCACTAAAGTTAGTAGTGTAGTTATGTGTGAGAGCACATTAGAGTTTGATGCATGTTTTCATCATGAATATAACGACTTGATAGAGAGTTTTGGCAGTCAGCCTGAAGGCTTTAAATATGAGTTTATGGGTAAAAGCTTACCTTATACACCAGATGCACTGATTTCATATACAGATAAAACTCAAAAATACCACGAATATAAGCCCTATTCTAAAATTGCTTCTCCACTATTTAGAGCTGAATTTGCGGCTAAAAGGGCTGCATCATTAAAAATGGGAATTGATCTTATTTTAGTGACTGATAGGCAAATTAGGGTAAACCCAATATTAAACAACTTAAAACTATTACATCGCTACTCAGGTGTTTATGGTATCAGTAGCATTCAAAATGAGTTGCTCAGTTTTATTCATAAATCAGGGGTAATTAAGTTAAATGATATAAGCTCTCAGATTGGTTTACCAATTGGTAAAACACGCTCCTTTATATTTGGGTTAATGCATAAAGGATTGGTTAAGGCTGATCTAGGGTGTGATGATTTAACTAATAATCCAACATTATGGGCTACACCATGACTGACTTTTTTAATGAATTTGATGAATCACTAGCGCCATTAAAACCACAAACGCCCACTCAATACGTCAAATTAGATGATGCTAACTTAATCAAGCGTGATTTGGATACCTTTACAGATACCTTTAAGAATCAAGCGCTACAAAGATATAAGATAATTAGCTCTATAGATAAAAAGCTTTCACGTGGCTGGACTCAAAAAAATTTAGATCCTATTTTAGACGAACTTTTTAAAGAGAATACACAAGATAGGCCAAATTGGCGGACTGTTGCTCGTTGGCGTAAAAAGTATATCGAAAGCAACGGGGATATTGCCTCCCTTGCTGATAAAAACCATAAAATGGGAAATAGAACCAAGCGTATAACAGGGGATGATAAGTTTTTTGATAAAGCTTTAGAGCGATTTTTAGATGCTAAAAGGCCTACTGTTGCAACAGCATACCAGTACTACAAAGACTTAATTATTATTGAAAATGAGCATATTGTTGAAGGCAAAGTTCCAATAATATCCTACAGTGCTTTTAATCAAAGAATCAAAGCAATCCCTCCATATGCGGTTGCGGTGGCAAGGCATGGTAAATTTAAAGCAGATCAATGGTTTGCTTACTGTGCTGCTCATGTACCTCCTACAAGAATACTAGAGCGGGTAGAGATTGATCATACTCCACTTGATTTAATTCTACTTGATGATGAGTTACTTATCCCTATAGGAAGACCTTATCTAACATTACTTATTGATGTATTTAGTGGTTGTGTTCTTGGTTTTCATCTTAGTTATAAATCTCCTTCGTACGTATCTGCTGCTAAGGCTATTACTCATGCAATTAAGCCAAAATCACTTGATGGTCTGAATATAGAACTACAAAATGTTTGGCCCTGCTTTGGTAAATTTGAAAATTTAGTTGTAGATAATGGTGCTGAGTTTTGGTCTAAAAACTTAGAGCATGCTTGTCAGTCAGCAGGAATAAATATCCAATATAACCCCGTACGCAAGCCTTGGTTAAAACCGTTTATAGAGCGGTTTTTTGGCGTGATTAATGAATATTTCTTACCAGAATTACCAGGAAAAACATTTTCAAATATTTTAGAAAAAGAAGAATATAAACCTGAGAAAGATGCAATTATGCGTTTCTCAACGTTTGTTGAAGAATTTCACCGTTGGATCGTGGATGTATACCATCAAGATAATAATTCGCGTGAAACTCGTATCCCAATCAAGCAGTGGCAACGAGGATATGATGTCTATCCTCCTTTAACTATGAGTGAAGATGATGAAGCGCGTTTTGATATGTTAATGCGCATCTCAGACTCAAGAACATTAACGAGAAATGGGTTTAAATATCAAGAGTTAATGTATGACTCAACAGCTTTGGCTGATTATCGTAAACATTATCCGCAAACAAAAGAAACTATAAAAAAACTGATTAAAGTTGATCCTGATGATATTTCAAAAATTTATGTTTACTTAGAAGAGCTGGAAAGCTACCTAGAAGTACCGTGTACAGACCCTACCGGTTATACGGACGGGTTAAGTATCTATGAGCATAAAACAATAAAAAAAATTAATAGAGAAATGATTAGGGAATCTAAAGATAGTCTGGGCTTAGCTAAAGCTCGCATGGCTATTCATGAGCGAGTAAAACAAGAGCAAGAAGCTTTGATTGAATCAAAAACTAAAGCAAAAATAACAACTGTCAAAAAGCAAGCTCAAATAGCTGATGTAAGCAATACAGGAACGGGCACTATTAAGGTTTCTGAAAAAAGTGCAGCCCCTGTGCAAAAAAATATAAGTAACGATATTTTTGATGATTGGGATGATGACTTAGAGGCATTTGAATGAATGCCTTAACAGAATTACAGATCGGACAGTTGCGCAACTTTAGCGATTGCATCGTTATGCATACTCAAATTAAAACAATTTTTAATGACTTTGATGAATTAAGATTAAACCGTAAATTTCAGTCAGACCAACAGTGTATGCTATTAATTGGTGATACAGGCGTAGGAAAAAGCCATACCATTAATCAATACAAAAAAAGAGTTCTAGCTACACAGAATTATAGCCGAAACACTATGCCAGTCTTAATAAGTCGTATATCTAGGGGGAAAGGCTTAGATGCTACTTTAATTCAAATGCTGGCAGATCTGGAGCTATTTGGAAGTAGTCAAATTCAAAAGCGAGGCTACAAAACAGACCTTACTAAAAAGCTTGTAGAAAGCTTAATTAAAGCTCAAGTTGAGTTACTCATCATTAATGAGTTTCAGGAGTTAATAGAGTTTAAAAGCATACAAGAGCGGCAACAAATCGCAAATGGGTTAAAGTTTATTAGTGAAGAAGCCAAAGTGCCAATAGTACTGGTTGGTATGCCTTGGGCTGCAACAATAGCTGAAGAACCACAATGGGCTTCTCGCTTAGTTAGAAAAAGAAAACTTGAATACTTTAGCTTAAAAAATGATAGCAAGTACTTTCGTCAATATTTAATGGGCCTAGCGAAACAAATGCCATTTGATGAGCCGCCTAAGCTTGAAAGTAAAAATACCACAATAGCGTTGTTTGCTGCATGTCGGGGTGAGAATCGAGCTCTTAAACATCTACTGTTGGAGGCTTTAAAATTAGCATTGAGTTGTAACGAGTATCTTGAAAATAAACATTTTATTACTGCTTATGAAAAGTTCGACTTTTTTAATGACAAAGAGTCACTGGAGTTAAAAAACCCTTTTGAACAAGATGCTAAAGATATTGTTATTTATGAAGTAATTAAAAGCTCATCTTACAACCCTAATGCATTAGATCCTGAACATATGCTCACAGGTCGTAAATTCGCAATACTAAAGTAAGCTGTACTAGCCTAAGGTCTATTAAGGTGCTGGAAAACAGGAAAAGCTTATGATGAATCAAAATATTTAAAAGCACTAAAAGAGAAAGGTTCTCCTCTTTTAGTGATAGAAAAAGCTTGTTGAGTGCCTCAGGGCGTGATGCGGATATTGATAACGCTCCGCTTATGGGCAATAACACGTGGGCTAAAATTTGGAGCGAAGCGACTGAGCCCACGTGTTATTGTCCCAGGGAGCTTGCGACCGACTACAGCGGTTTGTTATGCATTTATTCTCTCGAAACCAAATTTGTATTCACTACGATGTAATTTAACTAAAAAGAGTTTCAGATTACTATTAGCTACCGCGAAAGTCACAATGCTTTGCTTTAACCAATTGGGCGCATTTTCTGAGACATATATTGCATTTATGGCATCTGAGGAGTATTCATGTTTTCCTGCGGCAGTAGAAAGAAACCTTACTTCGTTTTCGTAAAACCAGCTCTGCTCTTTTTTTGTAAATGCATCGATAATCTCAAACGAACTATCTTTACTGTCATCGATAGTCGATTGCATAAAAGTTTTCATATTTACAACGGGTAGTTTACCGTCAGTGGCATACGCAACTTGGGAAGTGCCAAGTTCACATTCCATGTTAGTTTCTATGCTCTCTTTCAGCTTTTCAAAATCAAACTCTATACAAAAGCCTTTGAAACCATTCGTATAATGGGACCACATGAGCATGTTATTTAATGGCGCAGGAAATTCATGCTGATCCTTCGCTAAGGAAAGAGAAAATATTTTGAAATCATTCTTATGCTCCTCATAGTAGCTATTTATTATCTCAGCAGTTTTTTTGTCCACATACTCAGAAAAACTATCGCCTTGGCATTCTTGTCGAACTTTCGAAGCCTCTTTCTCTGGGGTTATTTCTTTTTTAGGTTCCTTTGAATAGACAGCGGCTAAATATTTTTCTCTGAAATCATCGTCAATATTTTCATTTGACAGTGCAGCAAAGCCTTCATAAGGATCATTTAAAGCTGACAACCCAGCAAACCAGACATAGCTATCGAAAAGAGCATCAAGGTCATTAGCGTTTCCGGCTCTAAATTTAAAAACTCTATGATTTCTCATTAAACCTCAAAATTCTGATTAAATGCATAACATTTTAGTATTTATGCGACACGCTGTTTGTGTTGCATAATCGCTTGTTGGACTGAGCCGCTACCTGCTCGGTGTGTCAGAGTTGGTGTTGTTTATGCTATGGGAATTTGCTTTTTGGAGGCTCTCACTTTCCTAGCTGATTTAA
>NZ_JALNTH010000104.1:0-886 GCF_023161935.1 Pseudoalteromonas sp. 2CM28B | reverse complement strand
AGCTGTTAGCTGTTTTGCTATGTTCTAGGCTTTTTTCAAATAAAAACATCGACTTTCTTTTTGTCGGTTAACAATAAAGCAGCCTTTTCTTGATATAAATCAAAAGTATCGTCTGATATAAATTTATCAAACGTATTAATTATTTCTTTCATGTAAGAGGCTCTTACTTGATAAGTCTGACGTTCAGGATATTCTTTAGCAAGTCCATCTAATTTCTCTGAACTATTAGAAAAATACTCCATAACATTAATTTTTTTATCAGGATCTACATCCCCTCCACCATAAGAAAGGATCCTAAGTTTAGACTCTAAACTATTCATATCTTCTCTTTTTTTGGATATTATGGGGTTTCCTGACTTACCTAATCTAACTGGTTCATCACTATCGTATTTTTGTGTGTATTCTCGTTCCATTTCATTCACATTTTTAACAATACTATGAAGTTCTTTTATACTCATATTAGAAAAGTTGAGCTCTTCTTTTTTAAATACTTTTTCATATGCACTTCCCTCAATTAATGATGAATCAAAAGCATTATTGTCTTTTTTTTCTTTAACTTTAGGATCAAGGTGAGTTGTGTTTATATTAATTTTTAAGCCACTTTCGCTTGTTTTAGTAGAAAAGCTTTTTATTTTTTCATCATCACTGTTTGTAAAAATAGATATTTTACTTTCAAATAGAGTAGGTAGTAGATTGGTGCTGATTTTCATAAAAATCCTTTTTCATATGTCGTTTTCTTTTATCGACATAATTTTATAAAACTTAAGCTTTTATTTTAGATTGTTTTCTATTAACGACTCATAGGGCTGAGTCGTTAATAGAAAGTTTAACTAGCCACCAGATCTTACTTCATAAGTAATTCCACCATAAGTAGATCCAGTTGTTG
>NZ_JALNTH010000103.1:0-983 GCF_023161935.1 Pseudoalteromonas sp. 2CM28B | reverse complement strand
TATTGGACAAAATTAGATTTCTACTTAAAACACAGGAATAAATTTAACTTTTTCAGTGTCCGGTTATCGCTCAAAGCTGCCCTTAGAGCATTTACGTTAACTCGTTTTGGGGCAAAGGCGAGTTACATTTATAACTTGCCTCTGGACAAAAATGATTTTGATCGACCGTCTGCTGATCGCTCATACCCGAATTCTTTTGTAGCGAGCTAAGCTTAAAACTCCATAAACACCGGAGTACAACTAATGCACCAGTTAACTATATATCAGCCTAAAGAGCCTTGGAATAAAAATAAGCTTGTAGGACAAAAGTTACCTCTAAAATTACAGCAAATATGGGCTATCCGAATACGACTGGAACTTTTTCATAAAATAAGAGATCTAGCACTATTTAACCTAGCCATAGATAGCAAACTAAGAGGGTGTGATTTAGTTTCACTAAAAGTTAATGACATTGCACATGGTAAAGCAATCCAATCACGGGCAATAGTCGTTCAAAAAAAGACTGGTATGCCTGTTCAATTTGAAATTACTGGAAATACAAGGAAATCAATTGTGGCGCTCATAGAGCAATTTACTCTCAATTCTTATGATTACTTGTTTAAGTCACGAATTCATTCCTCTGAACACCTTTCAACCCGTCAATATGGACGTATAGTTGACTCTTGGGTCACCTCAATTGGGTTAGATAAGACTCAATATGGCACTCATTCAATGAGACGTACCAAACCATCACTAATTTACAAAAAAACTAAAAATTTAAGAGCCTGTCAGCTTCTACTTGGCCATAGAAAACTAGAGAGCACTGTCAGGTACTTGGGAATAGAAGTTGATGATGCGTTAGAAGTATCAGAACAGATCGATGCTTAAATTTGAACCTAAGCCAGACTCGAAGTTAGAGTCTGGCACGTGCCCAGACTGTGTGAAAACTCTGATCACCTTTTGGTCTAAGTATGTTCTGCTTATGATCTATTAATCTATACATT
>NZ_JALNTH010000102.1:0-991 GCF_023161935.1 Pseudoalteromonas sp. 2CM28B | reverse complement strand
CCTAGATTCTAATTGGAAGTGCACCACCTAATTCATTATAGACTTCATTTGGTGTTTTAAATCCTAAACATTTTCTAGGGCGATTATTTAGTTGCTCCTCTACCTTTTTTAATTGCTGATGGCTTACTTTGCTAAAGTTTGTTTTCTTCGGATAATACCTTCTAATTAACCCATTTATTTGCTCTACAGCACCTTTTTCCCAACTGTGATAAGGCTCACAAAAATAAGATTTATTTTTCAAAATGGCTTCTACTTTTTTAAACTCCGTATTTTCAGAGCCATTGTCATAAGTTATCGATAAACAAGAGCTTGGTGGGTAAATAGATAGTTTTTTACATATTGCATTCGATGTCGCTAGAGCTTTTTTAGATGATAATTTAGTGATGTGACACACTCTAGAAACTCGTTCAAGTAACACATTCAGCGCACATTTTCTGTCGCTAGATTCAACAGAGTCACTTTCCCAATGCCCAACGTTTTTTCTGAGATTAATGTCATCTGGTCTGTCTAAAATACTACATCTTTGACCCCAAACTGTTTTCGTTTTACGGGTTGGATATTTTTTCTTACGCTTTTTATGTTGCCTAGCTAAATATACAATAAGTGATGTTTCATTCTTGTATATATATTGATAAATGGCCTCGTGAGATACGCTGGGTAAGGTTTTATCAAATTTTATTCGTCCAGCTATGATCTCAGGACTCCACCCAAGTTTGAGTTTATCTGCCACATAGCGTTGAGCTTCAACAGACTTAAGCTTAACTCGCTTAGCTCTCTCCCTTACCCTTACTTCATAATACATTTGAGCTGGATGAGGGTAATAAGTTGGTACGTAATAATCATATTTATTACGCTTTAGCTCTCGGCTAATAGTGCTATGTGAGCGATTTAGTAATCGGCTCACCTCACGTATTGATTTTTTTTGGTAATGATACCACTCAAATAAACGACAACGTTCAAAGTTAGATAAATGTGAATATTGGGTACCCAT
>NZ_JALNTH010000101.1:0-1011 GCF_023161935.1 Pseudoalteromonas sp. 2CM28B | reverse complement strand
GGTGGAGCTATGCGGGATCGAACCGCAGACCTCTTCGCTGCCAGCGAAGCGCTCTCCCAGCTGAGCTATAGCCCCAAACCTTTTAATACCTAACGTGTTTAACACGTTGTGTATCGCTGAGTGCGGGGCGCATTCTATGCACCCCCCAAAATAAAGTCAACAGTTTTTTATGCCACTTTATTTAAATGGTTTAATTTTCAACAAACTGGCTATCAGACATGCAAAAAAATACAATTTCGACAAAATTTGGCCTGTACTTCATCTCACAGTACTATAAACAGGTTAATTATCTATTTATACCTCGTTGATGAAGTAATAATGTTTAACATAAAAGGTATACATTTATATGCAAATTGAGTTGGGGTTAAAAAAGTACTAAAACCAAGGCTAAACCCCGCATTTAAGTGTGTTATTAAAATGCGAGGGCTCTATTCGATAACCTTATTATTAAATGCTCAACCCTTCCTTTTTTAAGTTGCTTGTACACACATATAAAAATTGAAGTGAATTAGGCCGTCGTTAAAAGTGCTAGCAAATAATTCGTGCTGTTTTTAAACACTATGTTCCAGTTTGGGTAATAGGCTCTTTTTTGTTGTCATTGTGCCAAAACCCATGGCGTTAATTAAAGTTTATTCGCACTAATGGCAATACAGATAACTGCTTATGCCCTTTAACGTGTTCGTACCTTTTAAAAAGTACCGTATACCAGTTCAATAATTTAAAACCTTATATAGTCATAAATCTTCTTTTTGATAAAACGTCACGCTTACTGTATCAATTTCAACATCGCCTTTTATTAGCTTATTTAAGCAATGCTTTTTATTGTAAGTAAAAATAAGGCAGTCACTTAGTTCAGATTCAGCTGTTAATTTACCCTAACAACTTAAATTTGATGATAAAGTAAACGCCAACCACCCTGCACTGTTTATAAAACCTTCATTCAGCACATTTTTATCATTCAAGTGTTGACACATTTGCAACTCTATCTATAATAGCGCCCCACAACAACGC
>NZ_JALNTH010000100.1:0-1022 GCF_023161935.1 Pseudoalteromonas sp. 2CM28B | reverse complement strand
TTCCCCTTTCTCGACATGCTAATCGTTACACCTCGCTTGTTCAACCACGATATAGTCTCTTTAGCTCGATACTGGCTCCCTTGATCTGAATGAAACAGTAAACGTTGCCCGTTCGGCTTGCGCGCATTCCAAGCCTTCTTTAGTGTTTTAATCACTAAAACCGCATTATTAATTCGACTTGTTGCCCAGCCCACAACTTTGCGTGAGTATAAATCTAAAATGACACATAAGTACTGCCAGCCTTCTTTACAGCGCACCTGAGTTATATCCGATACCCATACACTATTAGGCTCTTCAACATCAAATTGACGAGCAAGTAGATTCTCTGTCGTTATAAAACCCTGCTTTTTATTACCACTGGTGTAGCGACGCTTACCTGATTTAGAGCGATAACCTACGCTTTGTAATAAACGCTGCACTCGGCCTTTACTGCAATCATATCCGTCGGCTATGGCGGCTTGCCACAATTTTCTGTAACCAGGTATGCAGTGCTCTTCATTACTTCTTTTTATTAAAAACTGAAGTAAAAAATCATTTTTTCTTTCAACTGGATTCGACGACTGTTTCAACCATTTGTAATACCCAGCCTTAGAAACAGATAATAACTTACATAACTTGCTTACTGTTTTCTTCACCGTCGTGGTCTTATGAATATATTGAAACCTTACTCTTTTAGACTGTCGAAGTAGGCCCTCGCCTTTTTTAGTACGTCGTTCTCCAACTGTACGTCCTCAAGCTGCTTTTCAAGGTTACGAACTTGACGTTCAAGGTCTTTATATGACTTTTCTGGACCATGGTTTTTAAGTGGCTTAGGCTCTTTTCTTGAGGTCATTTTACTTCTCCAACTTGACAGCATATCGGGATGAATACCGTATTTATTAGCGGTCATTTTAACGGTACCGTGTGAGTCTAATGACTCCTGCACCACTTTTCTTTTAAATTCCTCTGTATGTTTACGAAACGCTTTTACTTTCATGAGAACTGACTCCTAAATAGGTGTCTACTTTTATGGAGTCAGATCA
>NZ_JALNTH010000099.1:0-1039 GCF_023161935.1 Pseudoalteromonas sp. 2CM28B | reverse complement strand
ATTGCCATGGAACACCCAGCCTATTTATTCATACTGCCTAAAGCATAGTTTGAAACCATTGAAAGTACAAAATTAAAAATGGGTGTCTGTTTTATTTTTTGAAAGTACAAAATTAAAGATGGGTGTCTATTTTATTTGCTCACCGTGATTTTGAAAGTACCACCATAAAAACTGCCCTTCAGCACCAAGCAGAGTGTCGCCAAACTTGCGGTAATCACAAAAGGCGATTTCTATTGCCCCGTAATTTTTTATTACCATGTCAAATTTCAACGAGTTGGCTTTCGATGTGGCATGCAGGTTTGCATGGCGGAAATATCTGGATTTGAAGCTGGTTTTTGTTTGGCCTATGTAAAGGATGCAACTCTCTCCATTGAGGCGAGGCACTGGCTTTGAAGACAAGAAAAAATAGACTATGTTTTTTGCCTGAGCAGCCACTTCCGAACCATAAACATTTTCAAAAGCGGACCTTGAAAGCTCATTAATTTGACCCGGTAGGCGCTCAAATTTGGTCACCAAAGATGGCAAGTCATGCTTTGTAATCAAACCTACTACTCCGTACCCAGATGATCTGATAAATGGGTAGACCCATCAGGCAGCCACTCAATGCTCAAATCACCATCACCAAAACGAACTATCCCTTCTTTTTTGGGCAACTCATTACATTGGCCTCGGTGCGCAATAAAAGCATCGAGAAGCTCAATCAGATGTAGCTTAAAACCAGACTCCGTAACCTGATCGAAAATATCTTCTTCAAGTGTCCAAGAAGTACCACTCAAGCGGTCTTCATCATCTTCCGCACGGAAAACCACCTCTCCTGTCACTTTTACAATGTTTGAATGTTGTTCGGCCAACGAGGCAAGACGTGCAGTTTCAAAATTTTGATCGAAATTTGACATACCTTTCCTTTTTGCTCATTGCTCTTTCAGCTTACGCGACCTGAGCGACAGATTGCGTCGCAGAGGTGCATAACATTTTAGTATTTATGCGACACGCTGTTTGTGTTGCATAATCGCTTGTTGGACTGAGCCGCTACCTGCTC